>NZ_FOHY01000007.1:0-149727 GCF_900111525.1 Prevotella sp. kh1p2 | reverse complement strand
AGAGCCTGGACATGCGCACACCCCTGGAAGAGATGCAGCGGCTCCTTTCCCTGGCCGCATGACAGCCACAGAGGCTCCCGGGGGCTGCGAGCCCCCGGCCGCAAGGCCGCCCCCCGGTGTTTTTCATCAATTCAACGTTTCACTTAAAATAAAGAGGTCAAAGAGTCCGCAGAAAACAGAAAATGATTAACTTTGCACCCGGAAGACAGCTATCAACCCAAAGTGCACTTAACAGAAAAACCTGACAACTATATTTCCACATAAGAAATTTATTGTCAACCTAAAGAACATTTAACTACAAAAACTGTCAACTAAATCCAGGACAGGACAGCTCCGCCGGGGCCGAAGGATAGGAGCAGGAACTTTCGACACTTGTCGAACGATTGTGCGACACCTGTCGAATGATTATGCGACAAGTGTCGAAAGTTCCTGGGTGATGGGTGTTGGGTGGCAGGGTGATGGGTGTTGGCTACATCTTTGCCACCGTCAGCCCGGTTACGGTGCTCTTGAAGTTGCCTGCGTGCTGCAAGGGGAAGAACAGGGTGCGCTGGTAATGGATGGCTGCTCCGGGCAGGAAGACCGACGTGTGGAACGCGGCATCGGGCATGGTTTGCAGCGGCGTGGCGTTATGGAGCACGTAGGCCGTCTGCTCACCGAGCACTTCGCGGCGCTTGCCGTTCACAAAGAGGCGGGTCTCTCTGGGCGTCATCTCGATGCGGATAGACACTTTGCCGCTCTCGGGCAGCTTGTAGTTGAAGCTGTTCAGATAGCCGTCGCGGGCAAATCCCAGCCTTCCGGTGCCCGGAGTCGACAGGTAGAAGGTGCTGTTGGGGCTCTCCAGCAGCACTGTTCCTAAGCTCTCGGGGCGGCAGTCGACGTCGAAGCTCACGCTGTTGCCGTAACCGGCCTCTGTCACAGGGCCGTAGCCGGCAGCCGTGGGCAGGCCTGCGAGTGGCTTGCCGGCTTCTACGCGGGCTATGGTAAACGAGGCAGTGGGCAGCTGGCCGGCCTGGTTAACGCCCGGAGCCTCATGCAGCAGCCGGCGTGCAGCATCGAAGTCGTTGTACGGAAGCGATGTGTGGCGCCCCGTCCAGCACTTGACTGCAATGGTCTGCAGGGCCGGGAAGACGCGGTCGTGTATGTCCTTGGTCGAGATGCCGTTGCCGTAGTGGTCGTTCCAAACGGCAAACATGCCGCCTTCGAGCGATGGGTCCTGCTCCTCGAAGCGCGTGCTGCCAACCACTGCTGGTGTCCAGTTGTCGTACAGATACTTGCAGTTGAGGTAGTCGTAGTAGTATCCGGCGGCCGGAACGATGTACACCAAGCCGTCCGGAATACTCAAGAGGCGGAATCCGAGCTTCTTCATTTCGGTCGGGTTGGCATAGTCCTCTGACCACAACCCCATCAGCACGTTCTCGTGACGGATGGGAGTGGTGCCCTTGGCGTGGGTGAGCGAGCCCCATATCATGGGCTGCTTGCCGTACTGCTGCATCAGAGCCAGGTACCGGTCGGTAAAGGCACGGAACTGTTCTACCACCTCCTGGTCGGCGTTAGAGTACTCATCGGTTCCTATGTTCACGCGCGGGCCACGGAAAACAGGGTCTTTTCCGCCCACATACTCTTTGAACAAGCCGTCCATGAAGTCATATACCTTGGGGTTGCTGAGGTCGAAGTGGTCCATGCCATACTTCTTGGAACCCAGCTCGGGCATGTAGTGCGTAAAGGCGAGCACGTGGGCCGGGGCGTCAATCTCGGGTATGATTTCCACCTGCAGCTGTTCGGCTTCCTTCTGTAAGTCCACGAATTCCCTCTTCGTATAGCTGCCGTCTTTGGCCGTGAGGCCCGGGTAGGTGTTGCTCTCGAGCCTGAATGCGGCCGACGTCTTCATCCAGTCGTTGTCGAAGAACTGCCTGAAGCCGTTGTCGTTCAGGTGAATTTGCAGGGCGTTCATTTTGTAGTAGGCCATCATCTTGACCAGGTCGCGCAGGTAGCTCATGGGCACGAACTTGCGCCCCACGTCTATCATGAAGCCGCGCATCTTGTATTGAGGGATGTCGGTGGCCCGCCCTTTGGGCAGTGCAGTGTGCTGTTCGCTCATCTGCAGCAAGGTGCGGGTGCCCCAGAAGGCACCTTTGGCGGTGTTGGCGGTAAGGGTGATGCGGTCGGCAATGTCCAGCCGGTAGCCTTCCTGGCCCAGTTCCTTGTCCTTGGTAAGCTGGAGTACAAAGTCTCCTTCAGCCGGTTTGCCCTTCTTCACGGCCAGGGCGTGGCCCGTAAGGAGCTCGTAGTCGGCTGCAAACTGCCTGCCGAGGGCCTGCAGCTGTGCCGACCTGACGACGATGCTGCCCGATGGCGTGAGCGTTCCTTGTGTGCCGGCCCACTGCGTGAGCTCCGGAACAACGAAGGGTTTGCCGTTTACCTGTGCCGCTGCCGGCAGCGAGAGCATGAGCCAGGCGGTAAGTGCGAGGATGATTTTTTTCATAGATTGTTTGGCTTTTTGATAGATTTTGATGTTTGGGTTCTTGTATTCCGGATGATGCAAAGGCCGCAGCGGGCCCATGGTTGGTGGCCTCCGGCGGGGCCGGACTTAGTTAACTCTCAGCACGCCGAACGGCCCCGTGGTGGTGGCAGGATAGCGGATGAGCTTCTTGCCGGGGTCTCCGGCCGTGACGATGCCGCCCTGGTTGAGGTCGTAATGGCGCCTGCAGGTGGCGCAGGTGGCCGTGCCGTTGCCGTCAACGGTCAGCGGATAGCTCTTCAGGGGTATGCTCTCGGGGCTGAAACAGTTAGGACATTCGGCGTCGAAGGCGTACAGGATGCCGTCTATCGACGACCCGTAGCCTACGATGAGGCCGTTGTTCTGGCCCAGGATGTAATGGTTCCGCTCGTCAACGGCGTTGAAGATAGCCTCCGAAGAGGTGCCCTGATTGCTCGTGAAGCTGAAGTAGCGCGCGCCTGCTCGGCTGATTTGGCGAATGGTAACGTAAACTCCGGCGTGCTGCGTCATGGCCTGCGAGAGCGTAACATTCTGCCTCACGCCGTTGTCTATGACCAGAAAGCAGGGCTTGCTGCTGTACTCGTACTCCGCGTCTCCGCACGATGCAGAGAGGCCGAGCAGCGCTGCGACAGCCAGCAGGCAGGCTAAACGGAGGGCTGTTTTCATGCTAACAGGTCTTTTTCGGCCTGCTCCATGCGCTCGAAGTGGAACCCGGCGATGGTGCGGTCCATCAGTTCACGTATCTCGTCGGTGCAAAGCCGGCCCATACTTCCTTCGTGTGTGTGGTGCAGGTTGTGGTCGGCCTTGAAGGTGCCGGCCTCTATCTGCAGCCCCACTTGCCTGTAGGCATCGCGGAAAGGCATGCCCGCAGCGGCCAGCCGGTTCACTTCTTCGACGCTGAAGATGGGGTCGTACATCGCGTTGTCGAGTATATGCTCGTTCACCTCCATGCGGTTAACGATGTAGGACGTCATCTGCAGGCAGTCCTTCAGTTCGCCGAAAGCGGGCAGAAACATCTCTTTGATAATCTGCAAGTCGCGGAAGTAGCCCACCGGAAGGTTGTTCATCACCATCATTATCTGCTCCGGAAGGCTCTGTATCTTGTTGCATTTGGCGCGTATAAGCTCAAACACGTCGGGATTCTTCTTGTGAGGCATGATGCTGGAGCCCGTCGTACACTCCTTTGGCAGGCTGATGAAGCCGAAGTTCTGGCAGTTGAAGAGGCAGGCGTCGAAGGCCATCTTGGCCATTGTTCCTGCCACCGAAGCCAGCGCGAAGGCCACGTTGCGCTCCATCTTGCCGCGACCCATCTGGGCGTAAACCACGTTGTAGTCCATGGAGTCGAAGCCCAGGAGGCGCGTGGTCATGCCTCTGTCGAGCGGAAAGCTGCTGCCGTAGCCGGCTGCAGAGCCCAACGGGTTGCGGTTGGTGAGCCTGTAAGCGGCCTGGATGAACAGCATGTCGTCGGCCAGAGACTCGGCATAGGCGCCGAACCAGAGCCCGAACGAGCTCGGCATGGCTATCTGCAGGTGGGTGTAACCGGGCATCAGCACGTGGCGGTACTGCTCACTCTTGTGCTGCAGTTCGTCGAACAGCACCTTTACTGCATCCACCACGTCCTTGAGCTCGTGGCGGGTAAAGAGCTTGAGGTCTACCAGCACCTGGTCGTTACGTGAGCGGCCGCTGTGTATCTTCTTGCCCATGTCGCCCAGCTTGCGGGTGAGCAGGAGCTCCACCTGCGAGTGCACGTCCTCTACGCCGTCCTCTATCACGAACTCGCCGCGTTCGGCCAGGCGGTAGATAGCTTTGAGTTCGGCCAGCAACTGACGGAGTTCCTCGGCCCCGAGCAGGCCGATTGACTCCAGCATCGTTATGTGGGCGATGGAGCCGAGCACATCGTACTTGGCCAGATAGAGGTCGAGTTCGCGGTCTCGTCCCACCGTGAAGCGCTCTATCTCCTTGTTGACTTCGAAGTTCTTTTCCCAGAGTTTGTTCGCCATTTGGTTATTCGTAATGTATCATTTGCAGCATGTCGGCTATCTTCTCGATACCTTCCTGCAGCGGTTTCTGCACCATCCCCTTGATAAAAGGGTTGAGTTCGGCCTTGATGGTGAGCTTCATCTTGCACGCGTCGGCCTCCATCGGCAGCAGCTGTATCCAGAAGTCGAAGGGCACGGGGCTCTGTTCGGTCTCGAACTTGATGGTCTTCGGCTCCTCGCGGTCAACCATGCGGAGCCTGATGTCGCCCACCATGGGGGCCTTGATGGTAATGCTCTCGCTGTCGAAGCTCAGGTCCTCCAGCTTGTCCTCGGGTATCTTGTCGCGTACCTTCTCCAGGTTGCGGAGGTCGCTCAGCGTGTTGTAGACCGTTTGCTGTGCGTAGGGAATGCGGCGCACGGTGCTTTCAAATTTGGTGCTCATAGTCGTTGGTTTTCAGAGTTGGATAAATCAGCCGTTCCAGTGGGCCGGGTCGTTGCGCCAGTTGTGCAGCAGCTGGATGTCGGTCTCGGCTATGTAGCCCGTCCGGAGCGCCTCGGCCACCACGTGCTCGTAGTCGGTCAGGGTAACGAGCCTTACGCCGGCGTCCTCAAAAGCCTTGGCGGCAACGGGAAAACCGTACGTGTACGAGGCCACCATGCCCACCACCTGGCAGCCGTGTTGGCGCAAGGCATCCACTGCCTTGAGCGAAGAGCCGCCCGTAGAGATAAGGTCTTCCACCACCACCACTTTCTTTCCCGGCTCTATCTCGCCCTCAATGAGGTTGCCCATGCCGTGGTCCTTGGCCTTTGAGCGCACGTACACGAAGGGCAGGTTCAGCTCGTCGGCCACCAGCGCGCCCTGAGCAATGGCCCCGGTGGCCACACCTGCCACGGCTTCGGCCTCGGGGAAGTTGGCCAGAACGGCGTGCACGAGCTCCAGCTTCACGTAGTTGCGGATGTTGGTAAAGGAGAGTGTCTTGCGGTTATCGCAGTAGAAAGGTGATTTCCAGCCAGAAGCCCAGGTGAAAGGAGCCTGCGGCTGCAGCTTGATGGCTTTGATTTCGAGTAGCTTCGAGGCAAAGTCAGTCTTCAGTTTATCCATCTTTTTGTTGTCGTTGAGGTATTATCAGTTTACAAAGATAATGCAAATCTTGCAGATGCAGGTCAGCAGTTGCCGTTTTTTAGGTTTCTTTCAGCTTTCGGCCCTGCCAGGTGCGGTTTTCCCGGAGGTGCCTTTCAAGCCTCTTGACTGGTACCTTCAAGCCCCTTGAAGGATAGCATCAAGGGGCTTGAAAGGCACCTTCGCCAAACCCGTCTGTACACGGCCGTTCCGCGAGACATCATTTTCATGGGTTTTGAGACGGAGTAATCTTATTTTAAAGACAGAGTAACAGAGTATTCTTTTCGTAGCTTTGGTGTTTTAAAGACAGAGTAACAGAGTATTCTTTTCGTTGCTTTGGTGTTTTAAAGACAGAGTAACAGAGTATTTCTTTTCGTTGCTTTGGTGGGTTTGAGACAGCGTAACAGAGGAGCTTTGGGGTTGTAGGACGAGTGAAAGATGGTAGGAGTATATAGGAGAAATGTAGCGAGAGGGCTAACTGGTATCCTCCCCTTAGAAAGGGGAGGCGGAGGAGGGGATGACCTGATAGCAACAAATAGCAAAGCTGCAAGGGAAATCATCCCCTCCTAACCTCCCCTTTCTAAGGGGAGGAACCGCTGCTACAGCTTTAACATCGGTTATCGCTTGATTTCTAAAAACAGCGTCCCAACGTTTTTATGTGATTACTTACGTTACTCTGTTACTCTGTCTTTTAAGGTCTGGGAATAATCAAAAGAAGATTTGCAGCAATGGTTCCTCCCCTTAGAAAGGGGAGGTTAGGAGGGGATGATTGCAGCAGGAGGGTTGGGAGTTGCACCCATCAGGTCATCCCCTCCTCCGCCTCCCCTTTCCAAGGGGAGGATACCAGTTAGCCTTATTGCCGAATTTCTCCTATATACTCCTACCATCTTTCACTCGTCCTACAACCCCAAAGCTCCTCTGTTACGCTGTCTCAAACCCACCAAAGCAACGAAAATAATACTCTGTTACTCTGTCTTTAAAATAAGATTACTCTGTCTCAAACCACCAGCTACTCTGTCTTTAAGTAAATGGAAATTATCGGCAGCGATGGGAGCGGACTACAGCTGCATGGTGACAAAGCCCAGGGAGAGCACGCTGAACTTCACGTTGCCCGCCTTATTGAGCTCGGTGGCGAGGGAACAAATGGTGGAGCCGGTGGTCACAACGTCGTCTACAAGCAGCACGTGGCGACCCGTCAGCGCCTCCGGACGCCGCAGCGTGAAGGCTCCCTCCACGTTCTCCATGCGCTGCCAGCGGTGCTTCTGCGTCTGACTCTCTGTGAAGTTGGTGCGCTCAACCACGTCGTCGGCCACGCCGATGCCCGTTACCCGGCCGATGCCTTGGGCTATGAGCAGGCTCTGGTTGTAGCCCCGCTCCCTCACCCTGGCGCGTGCCAGCGGCACGGGAACAATGAGTTCTATGCCCTCGAAGAAGCCTCCGCCCATGAGTTCGCGCGCCGTCATGGCGCCCATCTGCAGCCCTATCTCGGCCCGCCGACGGTACTTGAGCTCGTAGATAATGCGGCTCGCCTCGGCTCCTGCTCTGTAGTAGAACAGCGCCGCGCACCGTTCAACGGCCATCCTGCCCCAGAACATGCGCGCCATCTCGTTGTCGTAGGCGCTGCGACCGAAGCCCGTGCGGGGCAGATGGAGGTTGCAGCGCGTGCAGATTATCTGCTCTCCGATGGCCAGACGCCCCCCGCACATCACGCAATGGCGTGGTGCCAGCAGGTCGAAGATGCGGGTCCAGAGGCTTGGCATGGTGTTAGGTGTTGGGTGATGGGTGTTGGGTGAGGAGGTGATGGGTGTCGTTATTCGTCTACATCGAGCACCTGACGGATGATGTCCATAGTGAAGCCGCGGCCTAAAGCAAAGCGAATGAGCTTCATGTTGAGCTCGTAGTCGCTGCCTGCCTTCATGCTGCGGCGCTTTGAAGCAATGAGCGGGCGCAGCTGTTCGATGTATTCTGCGTCGGAAACCTCGTCGAGCACGGGGCCGTAAACGGACTTGTCAACGTGCTTGAGGTACAGAGCCTGCTCCACCTTGCGGCGCCCCCACTTGTTATAATGTATCTTGTCGCGCACAAAGAAGCGCGTGTAACGCTCGTCGTCAACGTACTTCTCTTTCACGAGATACGCCATGACGCGTGCCTGGGCCTGCTCGTCGAGGCCCCACTGGCGCATCTTTTCCAGCATCTCTCCGCTGCAGTGCTCGGCCCGCGAGCACAGGGCGGTGAGCTTGCTGAGTGCTTCCTGTTCGGTTATAGGTTTCATTTGGCGGTTGCTTTGGTCATTCTACGCTTGCCGAAACTGTCGGTCCGGGTCTCCGTTTGCGTGAACCCATGTTCGCGGAGCATGTCTTCAACGGCCTCGGCGTAGAGCGGGTTGATTTCAAAATACAGGCTTCCGCCCGGCCGCAGGGCGTGTACGGCGTAGCCGGAGATGGCCCGGTAGAAGCGCAAAGGGTCGCCATCGGGCACGAAGAGCGCCTCCCGGGGCTCGTGCTCCAGCACGTTGCGGGCCATGGTCTGCGCCTCCTGCCGGCAGATGTAGGGCGGATTGCTCACGATGATGTCCCACCGCGCCTTGTCATCGGGCGGCTGCAGGGCGTCCTGCCGGCGCAGGCGAACCTTTGCCCCCAGTGCCTCGGCGTTCTCGCGGGCCACGGCGAGGGCGGCAGAAGAGATGTCCCACGCCGTTACCTTGGCGCCGGGAACGTTGAGGGCGAGGGTTATCGCGATGCAGCCGGAGCCCGTTCCAATGTCGAGAACGGCTGTTCCGGCGGCGCCGTCGGCACCGGTCGGGGCCGTTGCATCGTGCGTTATCCACTCGC
Source organism: Prevotella sp. kh1p2 (assembly GCF_900111525.1). Taxonomy (NCBI): domain Bacteria; kingdom Pseudomonadati; phylum Bacteroidota; class Bacteroidia; order Bacteroidales; family Prevotellaceae; genus Prevotella; species Prevotella sp. kh1p2. The sequence continues at coordinate 141,300 of NZ_FOHY01000007.1, read as the reverse complement.
AAAGCTCGTAAGTCTCGGGCCGGGGAATGAGTACGCCGGGCCTGACACGGAACTCCCGTCCGCCAAAGTCGGCCCGGCGAAGCACGTACTGCACCGGAACGCCTTTTTGGAGTGTGGTCATCATTTCGTTCAGAAAAAGGCTTTCGTCTGCCGATAATTGTGTAACTTTGCCCGTGTAGATATCTGTCAGCGACAGTCCGAAGCGCACTTCGAGCACTGTCCGGACAATAGCTTTCGCCTCGCCTTCATCGTACAGGGGCGTTAGTCGGTGCCAGAGTTCGTTAAATGTCATATCCGTGCAAAGATAAGAAAAAACAAGTGATGACGCAAAAGGAAACAGACGAAAAATACATGCGCCGCTGTATTCAGCTTGCCCTCAATGGAAGAGCGAACGCGAAGCCCAACCCCATGGTGGGCGCTGTGCTCGTGGAGGGCGGCCGCATCATAGGAGAGGGCTACCATGTGCGCTGTGGCGAGGGCCATGCCGAGGTTAACTGCTTTGCCTCCGTGGCACCACAAGACGAGCCACTCGTGCCCCGCGCCACGCTCTACGTGAGCCTGGAGCCGTGCTCGCACTACGGTAAGACGCCGCCCTGTGCCGACCTCATCATCCGCAAGGGCGTGCACCGGGTGGTTTGCGGGTGCATAGACCCCTTCAGTAAGGTGCAGGGGCGCGGCGTCGAAAAGCTGCGCCAGGCCGGCATAGACGTTACGGTGGGCGTGCTGGAGCCCGAGTGCAAGGAGCTGAACAGTCGCTTCTTTACCTTCAATACGCGCCAACGGCCGTACATACTGCTTAAATGGGCGCAGTCGGCCGACGGCTTTCTCGACGACCACGGGCGCGCCTTTGCCTTCTCGTCGGCCTTCACCCGCATGCTTGTACACAAGCTGCGGAGCGAGTACGACGCCATTCTGGTGGGGCGGGTGACCAACGAGAGGGAGCATCCCGGCCTCGATGTGCGCCTCTGGAGCGGTCCTTCGCCCGAGCGCATGGTGCTGAGCACCACGGCTGCGGGTGCAGAGTGGCAGTCTTCTATCCAAGGAGTGCTGGCCCACTTGTATGAAGAAAAGAAGCAGAGCCTGATGGTGGAGGGCGGCGCCCGCACGCTGCAGAGCTTTATCGAGGCCGGACTGTGGGACGAACTGCGCGTGGAGACGGCGCCCGTAAGCACCGGTGGCGGCACTCCGGCGCCCTCCATCCCCGCTTCGGCAACAGTCAGAAGCCGCGCCGAATACGATGGCCGCACCATCATCACCTATGTTCCCGCCGCCAGATAGTTGTGCAGGCAGGGTCTTTTAAGATTAGTTTTTCCCCTTTAATCATCCCCTCCTAACCTCCCCTTTCTAAGGGGAGGAAGCGTTGCTGCAGGTTTACTGGTTTGTGGAAACAAGCAAGCAACGCTTTGCTAAGAAACAAACTGGTATCCTCCCCTTGGAAAGGGGAGGCGGAGGAGGGGATGACCAGAAGGCAGCTATTGGCAAAGAAAGTGGATAAATCATCCCCTCCTAACCTCCCCTTTCTAAGGGGAGGAAGCGTTGCTGCAGGTTTGCTGGTTTGTGCAAACAAGCAAGCAACGCTTTGCTAAGAAGCAAACTGGTATCCTCCCCTTGGAAAGGGGAGGCGGAGGAGGGGATGACCAAATGTTTGGAAATTGTTATCTTGCAGCGGAAACCGCTCCCTCCTAATCTTTCTTTTTTAAGAAGCAAAGGTCACAAAGCGGAGCATTTAAGTTTCAATCCGTTTGATAACGGGATGTTGTTGATGGCAAGTCGGAACTTTCGACAGGTGTTGCATTCATGTGCGACAAGTGTCGAACGATTGTGTGACAGGTGTCGAAAGTTCCTGAACGATGCTTCCGGCACCCTGAAAGGGCAGCGGCGGGAATGAGATATACCTTATATAATATAGTGGCTGATGGCTGTCGGGTCTACCACAATCATGGTATTTTGCGGTTGATGTTGTACTTTTTACAACAAGAAAGATGGAGATTTGAAGCTAAATGCGTATCTTTGCCGTTGAATTTAAAACAAGACAAAGATGAAATTATTACGTTACATATTCCCCGTTGGGGATGAAGACAAGAAAGTGTCGGCCCTGTTGCTGGCCTCGAGAGTGATATTCGGACTGCTGTTAGCGCGCCACGGACTGGAGAAACTGATGAACTTCAGCACCATGTCTGCACAGTTTCCCGACCCGCTGGGTGTGGGTGGCGACGTCTCGCTGGCGCTTGGCATCTTCGGAGAGCTGGTTTGCTCGCTGGCTTTCGTGTTCGGACTGTTGAGCCGTTTGGCCGTTATTCCGATGATGTTCACCATGCTCGTGGCCTTTGTGACAGTGCACGGAGGCTCCGTGGCCGATGGAGAACTGGCGTTCCTCTACCTGGTCGTGTTCGCTCTGTTGTTCATCGCAGGGCCCGGAAAGTATTCAGTCGATGGCTGGATAGGGCGTAAGTTCGTGCGCTGAAGCTCGAAACAAGAAGCTATTTGCGGCCGAAGTCGGCTGGTATCTCGCCCCATTGCTTCGTCTCCCATTTAAGTATGGGCGTGGTGATGGTGTGGGTGCGCAGCCACGCTTCGGCTCTTGCTATTACCTGGTAGAGCTGTTCGGTTTGCGGGGTGCGTGCGAGCTTGGTCTTGCATTGCTTCTTCCTGACCCACAGAATGGCGTTGTAGCTGTCGCTGTAGATGGCTTTGTCCTTGATGCCCCGTTGCTCCATGAGCGCCAGGGCGTGAACAATGGCAAGGAATTCGCCTATGTTGTTGGTGCCGTGAACAGGCCCGTAGTGGAATACAACGGCCCCCGTGGCCAGGTCGATGGCCTGATATTCCATCGGTCCAGGGTTGCCCGAGCAGGCTGCATCCACAGCCCAAGCAGACAGATCAATGCCAGAGCCTACCCCAACCCTCCCAAGAGGGAGGGGGCTTTGTGGTTGGGCGTTGTCTATTTCCATGATTTTCTTCTTTATCTTGTTGATTACCTGAAAGCTGTTGCCTATTACTTCGTCGTTTGTAAGCCGCAACATGTGGTATCCCTTTTGCCGAAGTTCTTCGGTGCGGATGGCGTCTTTCACAGGCTGTTCACCCTTGAAGTGGTATTTTCCGTCTACTTCGACGATGAGTTTGTGGCTTAAATTAACGAAATCTACGATGTAATCGCCGATGATATGCTGCCTTCTGAACTTGAGACCGATGTTGTTTGCTTTCAGCATACTCCACAAAGCACGTTCCGCGTCGGTAGCAAACAGCTTGTTTTCGGCCGCCATCTTCTTGAGTAGAGAATAGTGAACAGGGTCTCCGGTTTCGTAGTCAAAATGCTTCTTCTCCATCACAATTCATCTTCCTAGTCCTAATTCGTAAGGCTCCCTCCCTTTGGGAGGGCGGGGGTAGGCTCTATATTTTACATTCTCTCCGGTACTTCGATGCCCAGAAGTGCCATGCCGTTCCTGATTACTTTGGCCACATTGCGGGCCAGCAGCACGCGGAAACGCTTGGTGCTGGGGGTCTCGGCGTTCAGAATACTGTAGTCGTGGTAGAACTGGTTGAACTCCTTGGTGAGTTCGTAGCAGTAGTTGGCAATGCCTGCAGGGTTGTAGTTCTCGCCTGCATCCTTAACGGCAGCGCCGTATTCGTTCATCTTCTGGATGAGTGCCACTTCCTTCTCGTTGGGCGTGTAGTCATCTTCGGGGCCGTTGCTGCCGGCTTGCGGCTGCTCACTTGCCTTGCGCATGATGGAGCGGATGCGTGCATAAGTGTACTGAATGAACGGACCAGTGTTGCCGTTGAAGTCGATACTCTCGGCCGGATTGAAGAGCATGTTCTTCCGGGCGTCAACTTTGAGGATGAAATACTTCAGCGCTCCCAGGCCTACTATGCGTGCTATGTCCTGCTTCTCGTCCTCACCCATGTCGTTGAACTTGCCCAGCTCGTCGCTTGTCCGGCGTGCCTCGGCCGTCATCTGGGCTATCAGATCGTCGGCATCAACCACCGTTCCCTCCCTCGACTTCATCTTTCCGTTGGGCAGCTCCACCATTCCGTAGGAGAAGTGGATGAGGTCCTTGCCCCATTTGAAGCCCAACCGGTCGAGCAGGATGGACAGAACCTGGAAGTGATAGTTCTGCTCGTTGCCCACCACATATATCATCTTGTCGATGGGGAAGTCGTGGTAACGCATCTCGGCCGTGCCGATATCCTGCGTCATATACACCGAGGTGCCGTCAGAACGGAGCAACAGCTTCTGGTCAAGACCCTCTTTCGTCAGGTCTGCCCATACGCTGTTGTCATCCTTTCTGAAGAAGATACCCTTGCTGAGTCCTTCTTCCACCTTCTTTTTTCCCTCGAGGTAGGTATTTGATTCGTAGTATATCTTGTCGAAACTCACGCCCAGCGCCTTGTACGTTTCATCGAAGCCGGCGTACACCCAGCCGTTCATCTGCTGCCAGAGTGCGCGCACCTGGGGGTCTCCCTGTTCCCATTTTACGAGCATCTCGTGGGCTTCCCTGATGAGCGGAGCCTCGTTCCTGGCCTTTTCCTCGGCCTTCTCGGCATCCATCCCGGCAGCTGTAAACTGCTGCTTCAGCTGCTCGCACTCGGCTTTATAGTGCTTGTCGAACTCTACATAGAAGTCACCAATTAGGTGATCGCCCTTCTTGTGGGCCGTTTCCGGTGTGATGCCGTTGCCCCACTTGAGCCATGCCAGCATGGACTTGCAGATGTGTATGCCGCGGTCATTTACGATATTGGTCTTCACAACCTTGTTACCGTTGGCCTCCATAATCTGTGCGAGCGACCATCCCAGCAGGTTGTTGCGCACGTGACCCAGATGGAGAGGCTTGTTGGTGTTGGGCGATGAGTACTCTATCATTACCAGCGGGGCACCGTCTCCGGCCTTTTTATGGCCGAAGTGCTCATCGGCATCGATGTCGGAGAGCAACCCCATCCACGCCGCGGGGGCGATGACGAGGTTCAGGAAGCCGCCAACCACGTTGTACTTGGCCACGGCAGGGCAGCTTTCGGCTATGTAGCGGCCCAGCTCCTGTGCCGTTTCGTCGGGCTTCTTGTGCGATAGCTTGAGGAACGGAAACACCACCAGCGTGAGATGACCCTCAAAAGTGGCTTTGGTCTTTTGCAGCTGCACCATCGTGGCAGGCACGTCCTGGCCGTACAGCTCCTTAACGGCGGCAACGACCGCACGGCATATTTGGTTCTCTATATTCATACAGTAAAATACATAAAAACGTTGAAGACGGATGCAAAAGTACAAAAAATAATCCGTACCCTTGGTGCCCAATGGAATAAAAATGCTAATTTTGCAATCATTAAAGTCTTATAGTATGAAAATTGAAAACAGGCGTCAGGGGCGCCGGTCTTTCTATCGGGAACTCAAGGATTATGTCTTGCTGGCGCTTGCCATGCTGCTGGGAGCCACCGGGTGGGTTGTCTTTCTGCTGCCCAACGAAATCACCACGGGCGGCATTCCGGGCATTGCGTCGGTGGTTTACTGGGGAACAGGGCTGCCCGTACAGGTAACCTACATGGGTCTTAACGCCCTGTTGCTGGTCGTGGCACTGCGAGTGCTGGGCTGGCGGTTCTGCCTCAAGACCATCTATGCTGTCCTGCTGTTCACGCTCTTCTCAGGAGTTCTGCAGCATTATGCCGCAGGCACGCACCTTTTAGCCGACCAGAAGTTCATGGCTCTCATAGTAGGAGGCGCCTTCTGGGGCGGCAGTGTGGGTCTTGGACTTGGCGCCGGAGGCAGCACGGGGGGCTCCGATATCATCGCGGCGATGGTGAACAAGTACCGTGATATCTCCCTGGGGCGCATCATCCTGATGTGTGATCTCGTCATCATCACCTCCAGTTACCTCGTTCTTCACGACTGGGAGAAGGTTCTCTACGGCTATGTACTGCTCTTTGTTGCCAGCTTCTGCGTTGACCAGGTAGTGAACTCCATGCGCCGCTCGGTGCAGTTCTTCATCATCTCCGATAAATACGAGCTCATCGGCAAGGCCGTGAACCAGATTGTGCAGCGCGGTTGCACGGTCTTCGACGGCCACGGTTTCTACTCTGGACAGAAGGTGCAGGCCCTCTTCGTGATTGCGAAGAAGAGCGAATCGAACGCCATCTTCCGCCTCATTGACGACATAGACCCCAATGCCTTCGTAAGCCAGAGCGCCGTGATAGGTGCCTACGGACTGGGCTTCGACCGCTTCAAGGTGCACGGCAAGGCCGAAGACAAGGAGGTGTTGCAGGAACTCGTGGGCGCCGAAAACAAGGAGCAAGCATGAAGAAGGTCCTGAAGCGCAGCCTCCTGGCGCTCCTGCTGCTCGCCGTAACGGTGCTGGCGGGCGGCAGCTTCTACATGCTCGACTTCGCACTCCTGCCCGGCGAGATGCACGGCCGCGACGTGCAGGGCAGCTACAACACCGTACTGGAGGAGAACCCCGAGCTCCGTCCATGGCTCGACAGCCTGATGCAGCACCGCGCCCTGCACGACACGACGGTGCTCATGCGCCCCGGCGAGCGCCACCACGCCCTCTACGCACGCGCTCCGAGGCCCACTGGCAGGGTGGCGGTGCTGGTGCACGGCTACAAGGACAGTGCCGTGGGCATGCTCCACATAGCCCACATTTACGCCCTGATGGGCTACAACGTGCTGCTGCCCGACCTGCATGCGCACGGCCGCAGCGAAGGTAAGGCCGTGGAGATGGGCTGGAACGAGCGCCACGACGTGCTGCGCTGGCTGGCCGTGGCCGACAGTCTGTTCGCCGACTCCACCGGTACAACGCGCCAGGTGGTGCACGGCATCTCGATGGGGGCGGCCACCGTGATGGACGTTTCGGGCGAAGCGGTGCCCCCTTACGTGAAGTGCTACGTCGAAGATTGCGGCTACACCAGCGTGTGGGACGAGTTCTCGCACCAGCTGCACGATATGTTCGGCCTGCCCGAATTTCCCCTTCTCTACACCACCTCGGCCCTTTGCAAGGCGCGTTACGGCTGGAGTTTCGGCCAGGCCTCGCCCCTGCGGCAGGTCAGCCGGTGCCATAGGCCGATGCTCTTCATCCACGGCGACGCCGATACCTACGTGCCCTACGCCATGCTGCGCAGGCTTTACGACGCCAAGCCGCAGCCCAAGCAGCTCTGGACAGGCCGCGGTTCGGCCCACGCCCGCAGCTATCAAGACCACCGCAGTGAGTACTCCGCCGTGGTTGCAGGCTTCGTGGGGCGGTACATCAAACCGTGAGCGGGGAACGTAAATCACGGCAATAATGTTTTACGAAACGCCCTGCAGCAACGGCTCGGGTTTTCTCCGGCGCCGTTGAAGGGCCGGAATGAGCCGAAAATCAGCATTTTCTTAAACCGCTGAAAACCAGCAGTTTGCGTTTCAGCCCATGTTTTCAGCTTTCTTGAAGGATAGCTTCAGCGCGCTTGAAGCTATCCTTCAAGAGCCTCGGAGCTATCCTTTTACGGCCTCGAAGACATTATCCGTAGGCCAAAAATACCCCTTTCGGGAGTCCGAAAGGGGCAAAATGCGTATCTTTTTCTGTATGTTCAGCAGTCATGAAGCCATTTTCCGGTGTTTCAAGTCGCCGTGGGCAGCTCTCTCAATCCATAAAAACGGGGCCTTTTGCAGGCAAGTTTCCTTACACCGCAGGCCTCATTCGGGCTTGAGGGGCGAGGCCTTCACGCCCTCGAAAGTCAGTTTTACGGGGCGTATGGTGCCGTCGGCATTGAACTCGAGCCTGTCGATGCACACCACCCGATGGTTGCCGTCGGTCTCTCCCAGAGGGCGCCGGTGGTACACGATGTAGAACTCATCAGCCCCCGGACCTTTGATAACCGAGTGGTGACCGGCGCCGGTGGCCACCTCGGGGTCCTGCTGCAGTATCTTGCCTATGCGCCTGAAGGGGCCCAGCGGCGAGTCGCCGATGGCGTAGGCCGCGCAGTAGTCGGGGCCCGTCCATCCGCCCTCCGACCACATGAAGTAGTACTTGCCGCCGCGCTTGAGCATGAAGGGGCCCTCTACATAGTTCTGGGGCGTTATCTCCTTGTAAGTAGTGCCGTCCGTGAAGGGAACGATGTGGAGCAAGTCGGGCGCCAACCGCACCACGTTGCAGTGCCTCCAGCCGCCGTAGTACATGTACCACTGGCCGTCGTCATCGCAGAACACGAACTGGTCAATGGGCTGTGCGCCGTTCACGATGTGGCCAACGAGGGGCTTGCCGATGGCATCGCGGAACGGCCCTTCGGGCTTCTCGGCCACGGCTACGCCTATTCCGCCCGTCTCACCCTCATGAACATCGTTGGCGGAGAAGAAGAAATAGAACCTGTTATTGGCCTTCACCACCGACGGAGCCCACATGGCACGGCGCGCCCAGGGCACGTTGTAGGCGTCGAGTACGTGGTAATGCTTCGTCCAATGCACCAAATCGGGCGACGAGAAGGCGTCAAAATGGGTCTGCTCTCCGTAAGGCGCCGAGTAGGTAGGGTAAACCCAGTAGCGCTGGTTCAGTACGATAGCCTCCGGATCGGCGTACCATCCGCCGGCTATAGGGTTGCCACCGGCTGGCTGTTGGGCCGTGGCGGCCGCGGCCGAGCATAGCAGGGCGGCGGCAAGAAGAAACTGTTTCATGGGTTGTCTAATTTGTTTTTGATTGCTGTCATTCGTTTCCGGCGGTCCAGGTCGTAGGTTCGGCCGTAGGCATCTATGTAGTCGAAGAGGGCGTAAGCCTTCTCCAGGAGGTCGTCGGCCTGCGGTTTGGACACTGTGCCGGCCTCGGTGTAGAAGAGGTTAGCCAGCATGTCGAGGCGGTAGAGGTAGTCGGCGGGGTGGCTGTTCTTGAGGTTTGCAAGTATTTCCGGTACCGAGGCATTGCGCCACAACGCCGCCTCGCCGAAGTATTGGGTGTAGAGTTTCTCTATCTCCTGCCTGCGGTCTTCCACCTCCTTCTTCTCCAGGAGGCGCTGCAATGCGGCCATGAACTCGCGGATAAGCCGCATGATGTAGTCTTTCTCAATCATAGTTGTGGGATTGGTTTTGGTTTTCCAGATTCTTGATGTAGCGGTACAGCTTGCTGTAGAAGGGGTGGCGGGTCAGCGTGGGCACATCAGCGAGGATGATGAGCTTCATCCGCGCCCGCGTAATGGCAACGTTCATGCGGCGCAGGTCGCGCAGGAAGCCAATCTGCCCTTCGGCATTCGCGCGGACCAGCGAGATGAGTATGACGTCGCGCTCCTGCCCCTGGAAGCCGTCGACGGTGTTCACGCTGATGAGCGCCCGGTAGGGTTTGAAGAACGCGCGCTGCCTGATGAGCCTGCGCAGGTACTGCACCTGGGCGCGGTAAGGCGAGATGATGCCCACGTCGATGCGCTCTTCGAGGATGCGGTTCTTGCCTATCTTGTTGAAGTATTGCTCCAGTGTAGCCAGCGTTTGCTCGGCTTCGGCCTTGTTGATGCGCCCGAAGGTCTCGCCCACAAACTCCTCTCCCGTGGGCTGCTCGCTGCCGTCGGCATCGGCGGGGGCAGCCTCGCGCCACTCCATCGGTACGTCGTAGTCCAGTATGCCGCGGTGTTTGATTTGCGGAGCCGACTGCACCTGCCCGTCGTAAAACCAGTTGGAAGAGAAGCGCATGATGTCTTCGTGCATGCGGTACTGCACCTTGAGCAGTGTCACCACTTCGGGTTTGTTCTCCACAATGCGCTCCATGAGCGTCTTGCCGAGCCCTCCCTTGAGCGCGGCAATGCTCTTTACCGTAGGCGGAAGCTGGCAGTGGTCGCCTGCGAGCACCACTCTGCCGGCCTTGCGGATGGCTATCCAGCACGCTGCCTCAAGCGCCTGGGCGGCTTCATCAATAAAAAGCGTGCCGTACTTCTGTCCTTCGAGCACGCGGTTGGCCGAGCCCACCAGCGTTGAGGCTATGACGCGGGCCTCGCCAAAGAGGTCGGCATTGATGCGGAGCTCTACCTCCGTGGCTCTCGACTTGAGCCTGTCGAGCTTCTGGTGGTAGCTTTCCGTGCGCCCGCGGCGCTGACCGCGCAGCTCGCGGATGGCCTTACGGATGGCCCACAGCTGCGGATAGTCGGCATGAGACTCAAACCTGCGCTCGTAGGTAAAGCCCAGCATCTTGTCGTTCACACGTGTGGGGTTGCCTATACGCAGCACATTGACGCCGCGGTCTACGAGCTTCTCGCTTATCCAGTCAACCGCCATGTTGCTTTGAGCGCACACAAGAACCTGGCTCTCCCGGCGCAGCGTCTCGTAGATAGCTTCCACTAAGGTGGTTGTCTTGCCCGTTCCGGGAGGCCCGTGCACCACGGCCACGTCCTTTGCCCGCAGCACTTGGTTCACTGCCTGCTCCTGTGTGGGGTTGAGCCAGGGGAACTTCATGGGCTCGAACGAGAACGTAGCCGCCGGCTGATGCGAGTAGAAAAGGTCGCGTAAGCAGGCCAGCCGGTTGCCCCGGGCATTCATCACGCGGTCCAGGGCGGCAAACATCATCTGGTAGCTCGTCTCGTCGAAGAAGAGCTGAACGCCCAACCGGTCGGCCTGCTGCAGGTCGGCAATGTGGCTGCCGTCGGGCACCGTGACCACCATCCGGTCGCCGTCAACGTACGAAACGGTGCCGTTGAAGGGGTAGTAGGTGATGGGGGAGGGGTGTTGGGTGGCGGGTGATGGGTGGTGGGTGATGGGTGTGGGGTGACGGGTGATGGGGTCCGTGCGGAAGAAAACAACGGGTTTGCCGAACTCGAAGTTGTGTTCGATGTCGGTATCTTCGGTTCTGAAAACCTCTACCGTTAGCTGATTGAGCGAGTTGTAGTAGCTTTTGCCCACCCTGAGGGGGAACCAGGCGTCGCCGCGTTTTACCTTTCGGGCCAGTCCCAGGGTCTCGGTCTGCTTGCGGAAGGCCTCCTTCTCGGTGCTGTACTCCAACTGCAAGAGCAGCTTCTGGCGTTGTAATTCGGCGATGGGTGAGCTTTGTGTCATGCTGCAAAGGTACTAATTTGTCTGAAAACAGGATGAAAACGGCACAAAAATATTATCTTTGCACAGATGGAAACGATAAAGATAGAAAACCTGACGATAGGCTACGCGGACAAGATTGTGGCCAAGGAGCTAAACGGCTCGATAGGTAGCGGCCGGCTGACGTGCCTGCTCGGAGAGAACGGAGTGGGCAAGTCGACCCTGTTGCGCACCTTGGCGGGATTCCAGCCGGCCATCAGCGGCACCGTTACCTATACCGCGGCACCCGGCCTGAAGCCCGGCTCGGGCGGCCGCAAGCTGGCCAAACTGGTGAGCGTTGTGCTCACACAGAAGCCCAACGTGCACAACATTACCGTGGCGGAGATGGTGGGCATGGGCCGCGCTCCGTACACCAACTTCTGGGGAACGCTCTCTGCAGCCGACCGCGAGATAGTTTCCCGCGCCATGCAGCTGGTGGGCATCGGGCCCATGAGCCACCGCATGGTGCACACCTTGAGCGATGGAGAGCGCCAGAAGGTGATGATTGCCAAGGCGCTGGCACAGCAGACGCCCGTCATCTTGCTTGATGAGCCGACGGCGTTCCTCGACTTTCCGAGCAAGGTTGAGATGATGCAGCTGCTCCACAGGCTTGCAGCAGAGATGGACAAAACCATCTTTCTCTCCACCCACGACCTAGAGCTGGCCCTCCAGATAGCCGACATGCTCTGGATGATGAACCGCACCCGCGGCCTCACCATCGGCACTCCGCGCCAGCTGGCGGCACTGGGAATACTGAGCGAGTACGTGGAAAGAGACGACATCAGCTTCGACAAGGAGACGCTGACCATACGGGTAAGGAGCCCGCAGCGGCTCGCCGGGCAGGAGTGAGCGGAACTTCAGGATTGCGGCAGCATCAAAGAGCTATCCCAGACGGATAACTCTTTTGATGTCCTTCAGCGTCTTGTCGAACGGCCCCGAGTGCTCCAGCTTGAGCGTACACATGGCAGCGGCAAACTTGCCGGCCTCCTCGTAGCCCGCGCCTTGCGAGCGGCAGTAGAGGTAACCGGTAGAGTACGTATCGCCGCAGCCCGTTGCATCCACCACTCTCGACGGCTCGTAGGCCGGTATCTCGTAGAATTTGCCCTCGGCGTAGATGAGCGATCCGTAGCTTCCCAGCGTCACGATGACCTCGCGGACACCGTATTCGGCCAGCTTGAGGGCTACCGAGCGCGGATTGCGGGAGCTGGTGATGACCTCCATCTCGTGCTCGTTCAGCTTCACGATGTCGGTAAAGTTGAGCACCCGCTCCTTGTCTTTCCAGTCTATGGCGTACACGTTTTCGCCCCTCACCTCGCGCAGGTAGCCCTGCACGTCGATGGAGATGAGGCCGCGCGTGGAGAGGTATTCCACCACGTCGGGCGAGAAGTCGTCGTTCAGCAGCGAGCCCAAGTGGTACACGCGGGCCTGCTCCGTCAGCTTCATCTCGTCCACTGTAAAGGGGTCGGCCTTAGCCAGAACGCGCTGGGTGCGGTTGTTCGAGTTCTCTCCATATTTGTTTTCAAAGTACACCGTGTGCTGACTCGGGTAGCATCTCACGTCTATTCCCGCCTGTCGCATCAGCTCCACTTCCTTCATTTGGCCGCGTCCCACCTTGGTAACGAGCTGGAACGACACCGCGGGCGGCAGCCGGTTCATGCCGTAGGACATGTAGAAGGAGGTTCCGCCGGCCATGTAGACGGTTTGTTCCGGCGTGATTATCTTATCGCGGGTGATGTGCCCAATGCAGCAAATATCTATCATCTTCTCTCCGAGTTAGGGCGTAAGGCAGCGTCGTCGGGCGCCTGTGAGCCGTCGCAGGGCGCCGCCTTACAAACTGTTGTATCGTGCAAAGATAGTTTTTTTGTAACATACAAGCAAACAAAATTGAAAAATATTGCGTTTTGACCTACGCTTGCGCCCTGTCCGCCGGCCTGTTTCCGGGTGCCGGAATGCCATCGGTTGCGTTGTTGAAGGATAGGAGCAGGAACTTTCGACACTTGTCGCACATGAGTGTGACACTTGTCGCACGATTGTTCGACACTTGTCGAAAGTTCCCGGACAGGTCAGTTTTCCATCCTGATTGTAAAATATCAGCTTCCTGCTTCATTTAATCGTGATGTCTTCGTTATTGATGGCGCTGCCTGCATTGCGGCTTCTGAAATTCGTTCCGAAGTGCCAGGTCACAGAGAAAGAAAGCATGGACGAGGGCAAGGATACCTCCGAATGCTGATAGACTCCCTTGAGCCGGTAGTCTGTACGCTGCCGGTGCCACAGCCCGAACATGTCTGTATAGCGTATCGATAAGTCGATGCGGCCTTTCCACAGCGACTTGCGGGCCAGCAGATCCAGTGTAGGCTTGAGCCGTGTAGTGTAGTTCATGGCTATTATCCTGCTGATATAGGTTCCCGATAGGTTAAAGAACCAGTTGCGGGGTGCCATATAGCTCACGTTCATCGAACTGTTGAATATCCATCCCTCGTTACCTGTGCTCAACGAGGAGGCCTGCATGGAGGGAGTTAGTTTCAGCGACTGATGCGTTACCCCGGCCGAGAGGTTGAGGGTGAGCATGTTCTTCAGTAGCGGCAGATAGTAGCTGCCCGTGGCAGAGAACATGCGGCTGCGGCCTGCGTTCTGGTATGTCGTGGTGGTGTAGTCTTCTATGTAAACTTGGTCTACCATGTCTTTGGTTCGTTCATACGATACCTGCATATTCAGATATCCATTCCTTATTTGCCGTGCGTAAGCCAGTGTGAAGCGGTTGGCGTATTGTGGTTTGAGGCTGGGGTTGCCTTTTATCTTGCTCTCTTCGCTAATATAATAGATTTCAGGGTTCAGGTAATCGATGCTGGGTCGCCATATCCTGCGCAGGTAAGTGGCCGAGAGATTGCCCTTTTTGCCATTCCATGCCACGGTGGCAGCAGGCAGAAACGACAGGTGCCTCACGCTGACGGTACCGAACCGGTAGCCGTCCTACTCTCCTTTCAGTATCACGAAGGCTCCCAAATGGGTGCCAAGGTCGAACTGGTCTTTTACGTACAACTGCTGCACATCAGAGTTGTAACGTTCCTTGGAGGCCGTGAGCAGGCTCTGCCGGAAGATGCTCTTGTAACCCGCGATGACGTTATGGAAGATGCGGCCGGTGTGCAGACTGTCGGCTTCATCTACTATCTCGCCCGTCCACTCATGCAGACCGCCCCTGTAGGTGTATGCCGACGGAGTTGTTACCTCATTTGTATTTAGATAGTTGAGATAGCGTGCCTTGCCGAACAAACGGTTGTTCTTACCGGGATTGTAGCGTGCTACAGCATTGCCAAAGTGGCTGAAATACTTTTCGCGTGTATGCTGATTGGAGGCGCCGACGTTAGTTATTGGCAAGTAGGAGTTCGTGTGGGCGTTGTAGCCAAACATGGAATAAGAGAGAAAAGCCATCCAACGGGATGAGAAAAACAGGTTGACCCTTGTGGAGGCAGCATACTGGTTTAGGTTTGTCTTATCATGAGAACGGAAAGTCAGCGCCCCATCCCTGAAGGTGGAACGGTCGCTGTGCTGGCGGCTATAGGTATGAGAAACCCACGAGGTGATGTCCACTTTCTCCGAGTGATACGACACATTGGGCATCACGAAGCTGCCCGGGCGCGTTAGTTGTGTGCTTAGTTCCGCCTCTCCTTTGAAGAGGCGCGTGTGGTCTTTCTTACGAATGAAGTTGATTTCACCGGCATACGTGTCTTCATTTACGCCTACCCTACGGATCTCTACACGCTCAATCTCGGTGGCGTCTACCTTGGCAATCTCCTCTTGGCTTATCTCTATGCCGTCAAGAAGCAGCTTGGCAGGTTTGTCGTTACCCAGGAGCTTGAAGCCAGTATCGCCATATATCACGCCCGGTAAGCGCCGGAGAGCCAAATCCAACTTTGCAGTGGCGGGCAGCCCTCTGGTGTCGAGGGCGAAAACTGTTCGCTCGGCATTAGATCGGGCCAGCTTACGGAACCCGATGACTTTTACCTCTCCTATTGACAGATGGCGCATGGTGAGAACTTGCTCACCCTCGGCTGCGGTGCTGATAAGGGTATCTAATGGCTCGTACAGGTTGGATTGTACCGACACTTCGGCCTCCGTGCAACTGTCAGCCTCGGCCAACTGGCACCTGAAGCGGCCCTCCGTGTCGGTCAGTCCGCTCTGTCGGTGCCCGCAGTTGTCCACGCGCACGGCCACACCTGTTACGGGCTGCAGTTCTGTGTCTACGACAACAATCTGCAATCTACGTTGCTGTGCAAGGGCTCTGCAGCCCAGCAATGCAAGAATTCCTATTAAAATAGCGCGACGGGTCACCCTACGGCAATCCGTCATGCGGGTTGATAAACAGGCTGTCATACTCAATTGCTCTTCCTATTTTTATGGCATGACACGATAATATCCCACCAACTGCAAATTCATAATTTACAAATAAAGTGATATAATCAATACAGTCCAAATCCTGAAAGTTAATTATTGTAAACCGACACCTGACAGGCAGCCATCAGTTCTATTGCTTTATAGACAACAGGCTAAACCAGACGGCCGCATGAAGCAGCCCTTCTGCCGCAAGCGGAAGCTCCCTTTCGGCCAGAAACATCATGGCAGCAGCGATGCAGATTAGTTGAAGGAAGAATTTTGGAGTTTTGCTTTCGTCTTTCATTTATTTGCCGTACCTTCGCACATTGAAAGTATATGAACCAACAGGAATGAGCAAGAAACAGGTACTTCTCATCAATGACATCTGCGGATACGGCAAGGTTGCCACCGCTGCCATGCTGCCCCTGCTCTCGTACATGGGGCATTCCGTCTACAATCTGCCCACTGCCTTGGTGTCTAACACGCTCGATTACGGCACGTTCAACATCCTTGACACCACGGAATACATCAAGGGCGTGTTTCCCGTATGGAAGGAGCTGGGCTTCGGCTTCGATGCCATTGCCACGGGCTTCATCGTCTCCGAACGGCAGGCCGGCATCGTTTCGCGCTACTGCCAGGAACAGGCAGCGGGCGGAACGCTCATCTTTGCCGACCCCATCATGGGCGACGAGGGCAAGCTCTACAACGGAGTAACGCCCGCGACCATCAGGAGTATGCGCGAGATGCTGTCGGTCGCCCACCTTTGTTACCCCAACTATACCGAGGCCTGCTATCTTACCGGGCGCGAATACAGGCCTGAAGGGGTTTCGGAAGCCGAAGCCCGCAGCCTTCTGAACCACCTGCGGAAGACCGGAGCCAAGTCGGCACTCATCACGAGCATACCCGTTGACGGTACGCCTACGGTGGTTGGCTACAACCATACGACCCAAGAATACTTCCTGTTGCCCTACACCGAGATTCCCGTTCACTTCCCCGGAACGGGCGACATCTTCTCAGCAGTCCTCATAGGCCACCTGCTCGACGGCGAGCCTTTGGAGCAGAGCACCCAGCGAGCCATGGATGCTGTGTGGACACTCATCGACCTCAACAAGGAAAATGCCGACAAGAACCGCGGCATTCCGCTTGAGAACTACCTCGAAATCGTGAAGAGAAAGCCCTGACGGAGCACATTCTATGGATTGGTTTAACGGACTTTTTGCCATTCAGTCGTCAATACAGACCATCGTGGTGCTGTCTGCCATCTGTGCCGTAGGCCTGGCTCTGGCCAAGCTCAAGGTAATGGGCGTGTCGCTCGGAGTGGCCTTCGTGTTCTTTGTGGGCATCGTTGCCGGCCACTTCGGACTGTCAGTTGACCACGCGGTGCTGGACTATGCCGAGACGTTCGGCCTCGTGCTGTTCGTTTACATGCTGGGTTTGCACGTGGGCCCCAACTTCTTCAACTCGCTTCGTCATGAGGGCATGCCGCTCAATATGTGGTCGCTGGCCGTCATCTTGTTAGGTACGGCGATGGCGCTGGCAATGAGTCCGCTCACCGGAGTGAGCCTTCCCGACATGGTGGGACTGCTCTGCGGCGCCACGACCAATACCCCCGCGCTGGGTGCTGCACAGCAGGCGCTCAGCCATCTCGGACAGCCGTCGGGCTCGCTGGCACTGGGCACGGCCGTTACTTATCCGTTGGGCGTGGTGGGAGTGATACTGGCAATGGTGGTGCTGCGCAAGCTCTTCGTCCGTCCCGACGACCTCAAGGTTTGTTCGGGCAATGATGACAACAAGACGTACATCGGCGAATACCGGGTTGAGAACCCCGCACTGGACGGCAAGACCATAGCCCAGGTGGCCCAGCACACGATGGACAAGTTCATCATCTCGCGCATCTGGCGCGGCAAGGAGGTGATAGTGCCCTTTGCCAACACCGTGCTGCACAAGGACGACGACCTGCTGGTGGTGACCATGCGCAATGAGGAAGCGGCCATGGAGCTGCTCTTCGGCGAGAAGGTGAACCGCAACTGGAACAGGGAGAAGATAGACTGGAACCACATAGACTCAACGGTAGAGAGCCGCGAAATCATCATCAGCCGAACCGTTCTCAACGGTAAGCGGCTGGGAGAGCTGCAACTTCGCAACGCTTACGGCGTGAACGTGAGCCGCGTTTTCCGTGGAGACATCAAGCTGCTGGCCACCGATGACCTGCGGCTGCAGTACGGCGACCGCGTTGTCTGCGTGGGAGAGCACGATGCCTTGCACAATGTTTCGCGCTTCTTCGGCAATGCAGAGCGCCGACTCAATGAACCCAACGTGGGCAGTATATTCCTGGGAGTCATCCTCGGACTTGCTTTGGGCACCATTCCGCTATCCCTTCCCGGCATGAGTGCGCCCGTACGGCTCGGCATAGCCGGCGGTCCCATCGTGATGGGTATCATGGTGGGCGCGCTCGGTCCGCGCATGCACATCATCTCCTACACCACGAACTCGGCCTCGCTCATGCTCCGCAAGTTCGGGCTCAGCCTCTACCTGGCCTGTCTGGGGCTCGATGCAGGCAAGGATTTCTTTGCCACTGTGGTGCGTCCCGAGGGCCTGATGTGGATAGGCTTGGGCTTTCTGCTCACCGTGGTGCCCGTGTTGACGGTGGGCTTTGCAATCCTGCAAACCCGCAAGTTCGACTTCGGAACCATCTGCGGCATCCTCTGCGGCAGCATGGCCAACCCCATGGCGCTGGGCTATGCCAACGATACAATCGAGGGCGACACGCCGAGCATCTCCTACGCCAGCGTCTATCCGCTGGGCATGTTCCTGCGGGTAATCATCGCGCAGGTAATCATCATGTTCTTGGTTTGAGGCTTTCTTTCAAGAAGTTATCGCTTCGCTGCGCTCGCGGAGAAGTTTAGGTAGATGAAAGAAGTTAAAGGCCAATGGCTTGAAGTTAGGCTCGCTGCGCTCGCGGAGAAGTTAAAGAAAATATAAGAAGTTAAAGGCCAACGGCTCTGCTCTTAGGAGTAGGGGCGTTGGTCTTTGTGTTCCGAGGGGGAAGAAAAGACAGGACGGGGAACTTTTGACACTTGTCGAAGATATGTGCGACAAGTGTCAAACAATCGTGCGACAAGTGTCGAAAGTTCGTGCTTATATACTTTCAAGCTCTTGAAGCGCATTTTCAGCACTCCGGTATGTTGCTTCAAAATCGCAATTTGATTGCTTTTTGCGTCGTTTCTTCATTCGCCTTGTAGACTAAAAACAAAAAATCAACGGTTCTGCATCTTGTTAACAGAACCATTGGCCTTTAACTTCTTTCATCTTCCTTAACTTCTCCGCGAGCGCAGCGAGCGCTAACTACCGACTAAAAGCTTTACCTTCTTTCATCTTCTTTAACTTCTAAACGAGCGCAGCGAGCCTAACTTCAAACCATTGGCCTTTAACTTCTTTCATCTACCTTAACTTCTTCGCGAGCGCAGCGAGTGATAACTTCTAACCCCGAAATCCCCTTTTAAAACTCCGGCTCGCACCTGAAGGTGACCTGCCTGCCCGTGAGCGGATGGCGGAAAGTTATCTCCGCGGCATGCAGATAGAGGCGGGCGGACTTGTGGCCATACAGTTCGTCGCCCTTAATGGGATTGTTCAAGCCCGCCGGATGGGCGCAGTGAACGCGCAGCTGGTGCGTGCGGCCCGTGTGCGGCCATAGCTCTATGCGGCCGTTACCTATATAATAATAGTCGGTTACGGCCTCCTTGCCGTGCGTGAAGTCGACCAGCTGGCGCGGCCGATCGTTGATGTCGGGGCGCAGAGGCAGGCTGATGGTGCCACGGTTGCCTGCAGGCAGCGTGCTGACGGCCGTCTCCAGCAGGGCCACATACTTCTTCCTGACGGCGTGAGCCCTGAACTGGCGCTGCAAATCCTTGTAGGCGTCCATGGTCTTGGCTACCACCAGGAGGCCGCTGGTGGCCATGTCGAGGCGGTGAACCATCAGCGGACTGTCGCTGTCGGCGTACCGCTGCCGCATGAAGTCATAGACCGAGGCGCGCCGGCTCTTGCCCGGAACGCTCAACATGCCGGCCGGTTTGCTGACTACTGCGATGGCTTGGTCTTCGTATAGTATTGTGGGTTCGGCGCTGTCCTCGGCCTCCAGCGCGTTAGGTTCCACCTCCAAGCCTTGCAGCATCCAGCCCAGCAGGGGCTTGCACTTGCCGTTGCAGGCCGGATAGAAGTGCAGATGGCGGCGCAACTCATCGCGCGGACTCGCGCCCCACCAGAACATCGCCATGCAGAGGGGCCGCAAGCCGTGGCTGTAAGCATACTGCAGCAGCTTGGGTTCGCAGCACTCGCCCGAGCCGGAAGGCGGAATGGCCGCGTCGTTATGGCTGTAGTCGCGGAATATCCGGATAAGATTGCGGCGCGCGCCGTTGGCATTGAGCAGGCTGAACTGTGAAAAGAGCCAGTGCTGCAGCTCGTCGCTCTGCTGCTTGCGTTGCCGCTTCAGGGCCTCAATCTCGTGCCGGCGAGGCGCGATTTCGGCCTCCTTGCCGGCAATGGTGGCCTGCCATCGGGCTTTCAGTCGCCGGAGTTCGGCCTTCAGGAACTGGCTTTCGCGTGTGAGCTCTGCCTCCTCCGCCGTGCTCAGGTTGCCCCGCAGGCGCCGTTCGTCGCGCCGCCGCTTGGCCTCGGTGGCGGTCTGCTTCATGGCAGCAAGCTCGCTCTCGGCCTGCCGGTGCAGTGCTTCCAGCTCGTTCTCGGCCTGCAGCAGCGCCTCGCTGTGCTCCAACCGGAACACCGAATGGTTGATGCAGCTGATTTGCTGCTCGCGGGTCTTGAAGTAGCCGCCAGGCTGCAGGTAATCGAAAACGGCGGGAACGAAGGGTGAGAACTCGGGTGTTGGGTGATGGGTGGTGGGTGTTGGGTGATTGGTGATGGGTGTTGGGTGGTGTTGGGTGATGGGTGATGAAGGATGGGTGACGGCAGGCGAGTCGAAATAATCTATCTGTCCGCTGTACGCCTGCAGGTAGGCGAGGCGGGTGTTAGGTGTTGGGTGATGGGTGTTAGTGGGTATTTCGACCACCAAGATGCCGAACATCTTTCCGCTGTCAATCTCCTCGCGGAAAGGTGCATGAGCCAGTTCGCCCTGCAGCTTGCGGGCGGCAAGCATGCAGAGCGGATGGGGCTCGTAATAGAAAGGGTTGTTGAAACGGGCCGGCGGGGTGATGTCGGTGGTGAGCGGGTGTAAGAGCATGGCCGCGGCTGGCGTCAGGGCAGCTTGTTGTAGACCTCGTCGGTTACGGGTTCCAGCCACTCGTTGCTGGCGTCGGCGGCCGTTTTGGTGGTGTAGGTGAGGTGCTGGAACCAGCTGTCCTTGGCCGCTCCGTGCCAGTGCTTGGCCTCGGCCGGAATGGCGATAACGGTGCCCGGCTTCATTTCTACGGCCGGTTTGCCCCATTCCTGGTACCAACCGCGGCCGGCAACGCAGATGAGTACCTGCACGCTCTTGTGGTGTATGTGCCAGTTGTTGCGGCAGCGGGGCTCGAAAGTCACGTTAACGGGGCAGCCGTTCTGGGCATCGAGCGGTGCCAGATAGCTGTTGCCGATGAAGTACTGGGCGTAGTCGGCGTTGAATTTTCCCTTCGGCCACACGCTGAAGTCAACCGGCTGGCCCTCGCCGAACGGTTCTCCCGTAATCTTGGCTATGGCCCGGCGGCAGCGGAAAGCCTCCGTCTCGCCCACGCGGGCCTGCAGTACGGCGGGAATGGAGCGCAGCTCTTCCGGCTTTACGCCCATGTTGAGCGCGCCCTGGCAGTGGGCAGCGAGCTGCGGGTCGCAGCCCTCCAGGCTCGCGATGGCACTCACGGTAACAATCTCGCGGTCGCTTTCGGACAGCGCCTTGCCGGCAAATATGTCGCCAAAGAGGTGCGCCTTGAGATAGTAGTCGGTGCGGGGGGCAAACTGATAGTTGAACGGCTGGCCCGAGAGTCGTGTTTGTACGTCCGTTCCCCGCTTCAGGGCATCGAAGCCTGCGGGCACCGGCAGCGGGTCGTCCTGCCCCATATCGGTCTTTTTGCCGGCAGCCTCGCGGTCAGCAACGGCTTGCTGCAGCTGTCCGAGTGCATTGAGGCTGCGCGGGAATCCCGTGTAGGCATAGAGTTGTGAGAGTGCTTCCTTGATTTCGGCAACGGTGAGTCCGTTGTCCAGTCCTTCATCGATGGCCGTGTAGAGATGCTGCAGGTCACCCTTTGCCTCTAAGCCCGCGATGGCTGAGAGGCCTTGTTGTCTTGGTGTAAGTGTCATATTTACTTGTGCTTTAGTTTGCAGTGGCGCGGCCGTAAGCATGCTCCAGGCCAGTGCCAAACAAAATATCAGTCTCTTCATGTCAATCTGTTTAGATGTTTACAAAGATACGAATAATCGGTTAAAGGCGAATGATAAATTTTGCAGAAAGGTGTACCTATTTTACAGAAGATGATTATGCGGCCGTCATTTTTGGTGGGTTGACGGTTTTTTTATACATTTGCATCAATTTTTATCAATAGAGTTTTGCTTATGAAGTTATTCTTCAAACTGGGAGCCTGCATGGCAGCAACGTTGCTGCTTGGCTCCTGCATCAAGGACGAACCGCTCAACGCGGAGGCCGACATCCTCTCGGCAGCAGTCCATGTGGACAATCCGGGCGAGTTGTTCTATCATGTTACGGATACGGAACGTATGGTGCCGTCGGCCGAAACCACGATTACATTCACCGTGAAGCGCAAGGCCGACGTGAGTGCTCTGGCCCCCCGATTCGCCTTAACGGACGGAGCAACCATCCAACCGGCCAACGGTTCGGTGCAGGACTTCAGCAACGGGCCCGTCGTTTACACCGTTACGTCGCAGGACGGGGCATGGACAAGGCGCTACGAGGTGGCCTTCGAGGCCGTGGCGCGCATGGAGCGCGATACCGTGAGCTATGACTTCGAGCACTTCGAGCTTACCTCGCTGGGCGAAGGTGCAGCCAAATACTACGCATGGAAGAGCGAGAACGAGGACGGAACGCTTGGTAACGACTGGGCAACGGGCAACGGCGGCTTCTCGATAGCAGCCTGGGACAAGTCGCCCGAAGAGTTTCCGTCGGTGCCCGAAGCCAACGGCTACGACGGCTACGGCGTGAAGCTGACCACCCGCAGCACGGGAGCACTGGGCGCGATGATGAACATGCGGCTGGCTGCCGGCAACCTGTTCTACGGCGACTTCGACCTGGAGAACGCCTTGATGGACCCCTTGCACGCCACGCGTTTTGGCAAACCGTTCGACCGCAAGCCGCTCCGTTTCACGGGATATTATAAATACCAGCCCGGCAAGGAGTTTTGGGACAAGACCGGCCACGTGCTGGCACGCCCCGACAGTGCCGACGTTTACGCCGTGTTCTACCGCAACCACGACGATCGGGGCAATGCCGTGACGCTGGACGGAGAGAACGTGAAGACCAGCGAACTTATCGTGGCGATGGCCGATATGGGCTATGTGAAACCCGTGGACGAGTGGACTGAATTTGATGTTACGTTCGCCTATAGCGCCGACATAGACCTCGACGTGCTCTCGGAGCGTGGCTACAGCCTGGCTCTTGTGTTCTCTTCGAGCAAGGACGGAGCCTCTTTTCTGGGCGCGCCGGGCAGCACTCTCTATATAGATAAGGTGAAAGTGATTTGTGAAAAGGAGGATGAATAAGATGAAAAAGATACTTGCAACGGCCCTGATGGCCGTCTTTACACTTGCTGCCGGCGCGCAGCACTGCATGCGAAGCAACGTAGACGTGGCCCTGCGCATAGGTTATTCGGTGGGAGGAACGGCTCCCGTGGGGCTGCCTGCCGAGATACGGCACCTGAACAGCTACACCCTGCAGCCCAACCTGCAGGCAGGCATCGACGTGCACAAGGCCCTGGGCTGCGGCTGGGGCGTACTGTCAGGGCTGCGACTGGAGAACAAGGGCATGAACATAGACGCCCGGGTAAAGAACTACCACACAGCAGTGGTGCAGGGAGACCAGCACCTTGAGGGCATGTTCACGGGCAACGTGAAGACCAAAGTCACCGAGTGGATGTTCACGCTGCCCGTAGAAGCCACCTTTGACGTGGCCCGCAACGTGCGGCTCAAGGCAGGTCCGTACGTATCGTGGGTGGTGTCGCGCAGCTTCGACGGCTACGTTCACGGCGGCTACCTGCGCGTAAGCAACCCCACGGGAGCCAAGGTGAACATGGGCGAAGACGAGGGAACGCGCGGCAACTACGACTTCTCTGCCAGCATGCGCCGCATGCAGTGGGGCGTGAGTGCAGGCGTTGACTGGACCTTCTGGCGCAACGTGGGAGCCTACTTTGACCTGAACTGGGGCCTCACGGGCATCCATCACAGCGACTTCAAGACCATAGACCAGACGCTGTACCCCATCTTCGGCACCGTCGGACTGGTGTGCCGGCTCTGACCTTACGGCCTCCGCGCCGCCGGCCTCACGGCAAGCTGAAAGGCTGCCGTGAGGCTTTTTTGCGTTTTTAGGATGCAGTTATGAAATAAAATTGTAATTTTGCAGCCATAACCAATCAACAGGCAATGGCAAAGACCTTCTCCCATTTCGGTGCCGACGACGACACCCGGCGCAGCGAACTCATACGAACCATTGAGCACGCCGTGGAGCATCTCACCTCTGCAGAGCTGGAGGCGCTGTACTATGACATGTTGACTAAAGACTACATCAGGTAAGGCAGCCTTGCCGGAAGGCAGTGCCGGGAGCCTTGCCCATAATTTTATCCATTACATCATGAGGCAGATTATCAACCATTTCACCGACGACGACCTTTACAAGTTCAGCATGTGCTGCGCCGTCATCGACAACTTTCCGCGCGCGCAGGTCAAGTACACCTTCGTTGACCGTAACGACCAGGTTTATCCCTTCGGCTTTGCCGACGAGCTGAACCACCAGATCAGGCTGCTGGAAAACGTCGTGATAACCGACGAGGAGGTGGCCTTCATGCGCCGCCGCTGCTACTACATTCCCGACTGGTTCTACAAGTATCTCAAAGGATACCGCTACAACCACGAGTGGGTAAAGGCCTGGCAGGACGACGAGGGGCACCTGCACGTGGAGTTCGAGGGAAACTGGAGCGACACCATCCTGCTGGAAGTGAAGGTGCTGGCCATCATATCGGAGCTCTTCTACACCATGACCGGGCAGGACGAGAAGTTCGACTACGAGGCCTACTATCGCAAAACCTACGCCAAGGGCGAGCGACTCTTGGCCGCCGGTTGCGTGTACAGCGACTTCGGAACGCGCCGCCGCGCCTCGCTCGAGGCCGAGGACACCATCGTACGCGCCATGAGCGACTGCTGCCGCTCGCGCCAGTGGCCGGGCCGGTTCGTGGGCACCAGCAACGTGTACCTGGCCATGAAGTACGACCTGCAGCCCGTAGGAACCATGGCCCACGAGTTCGTCTGTGCCATCGGCGGCATGTTCGGGCCCCTCATGGCCAACCACATGGCCATGAACGCGTGGCGCAACACCTTCCGCGGAGCACTGGGAACGTATCTCTACGACAGCTATGGATGGGACATCTTCAGCCTCAACTTCAGCGAAGACTTTGCCCACCTGTTCAAAGGACTGCGTGTAGACAGCGGCAACAACCACGAACAACTCATGAAGATAGCCGAGAAGTACCGCTCCTTCGGCATTGACCCAAGGAGCAAGCAGGTTATCTTCAGCAACGCGCTCGACACCGACCGCGCCATCGAGATACAGCGTTACGCCGTGGACTACTGCGTGCCCTCCTTCGGCATCGGCACCCACTTTACGAACGACTTTGCCGACATCACGCCCATGAACATCGTCATCAAGCTCACCGCCGTGAAGATAACGGAGACGTGGCCGTTCTATAACGACACCTGCAAGCTGAGCGAAGACAAGGGCAAACACACCGGCAAGCCCGAGGTGATACGCCGCTTCATGGACGAGATACACTTCACGGAGTAAGGTGGAGCATACCTTCAAGCCCCTTGACCGATACCTTCAGGGCTGCCGAAGATGCCCTTCGGCAGCCTTGAATGGCACATGCTGCGAAAGTGCTGGATAACAATGCGTTCGAAATATTTTGTTTTCATTCCCCTTTTTCGTAATTTTGTAGCCCGAAGTAACATCTATACAATACACCCGGGTGCGTATGCTGACCTCCGACGAACTACTCCTTTCTGCCATTGCGGGCGGTGACGAGAAGGCTTTCGACGCCTTCTTCGCGAGGTACTATGCCAAGATGAAGTATTTTGTCAAGGGGCTGTGCCACGACGAATACGCGGCGGAGAACATCGTGCAGGACATCTTCATGAACCTGTGGGTGCGCCGCGGCGAGCTGGAGGGCATCCGTTCGCTGGACTCGTACCTCTTTACCAGCGCGCGCAACTCGGCGCTCCGGGCGCTGCGCGAACGCCTGCGGCAGCAGCCGGAGGAAAACATTCCGGAGGCCGAAGCCAACACCACGGAGGAGGATGTGTACCTGCGCGAGCTGGAGGCGATGATAGACAGGCGCGTGGCCCGCATGCCCGCCCAGCGGCGGAGGGTGTTCCTGATGAGCCGCCGCGACGGCAAGACCAACGCCGATATAGCCCGCGAGCTGGGCATCAGCATCCGTACCGTGGAGACGCACATCTCGGCCGCGCTGGCCGACCTCAAGGAGCTGAAGTTCTTCTTGCTGCTTTTAATGCTTAACTTTAATTAACTACGTGTTTCGTTTTATCAACTGCTCTGCTTGTTGAACACTGATAACATGAACGGCGATAAGGCATACCACATTATCAAACGCCATTTTGACGGAACGCTTCCGCCAAGATACAGGCGCATGGTGGCCCACTGGCTGCTCTCCGGAGATAGCGAGGAGGAGCAGCAGGCGGCGCTGGGGCGTATCTGGAACGAGGCCCCGCAGGCCGATGACGGTGCCCTGGAGGAGGCTCTCCGCACCCACCGCAGCCGCCGCGATGCCTACGAGGCGACCCGCCGCCGCAAGCTGCGCCTGCGCAGGGTGCTCAAATATGCCGCCGCGGTAGCCCTGCCGCTGTTCCTGATGGCGGCAGCCTGGACGGCGTCCTGCCGCTACCATGCCGCCGAGAGCCGCATGATGGTGTGCCAGGTGCCCGACGGGCAGACGCGCCGGCTGCTGCTCTCGGACGGTTCGGAGCTGACGGTAAACGGCGGTTCGAAGGTTATCTATCCCGAAAAATTCGGCCACGGCGGGAGCCGCAACGTGTTCGTATCGGGCGAGGTGTTCTTCGACGTGGCCCACGATGCGGCCCGCCCGTTCGTCGTGAACGCCGAGAACCTGACCATCAGGGTGCTGGGCACGCGCTTCAACCTGCGTGCCTACTCCGATGAGAACAGCATCACCACCACCCTGCTCAGGGGCAGCGTGCGCGTGGCAGTTGACGATACGGCGCTCGTACTGCGCCCCGACGAGCAGGCGGTGTACGCCCGGCTGTCGAAGAAAATAAGCAAGTTCGGCACCCATGCGGCCGACGAGGCCTCGTGGATAGACGGCCGCCTGAGCTTTGACCAGCAGCCGCTGAGCCGCATCATACCCGTACTGGTACACAAGTACGGCGTGAAGTTCAGCGTCGACTCTTCCATCAGCATGGCCGAGAAGTACACCATGAACTTCGAGAAGAACGAGAGTCTGCACGATGTACTGGACATATTGGCGCAAATAGCTGCAAACATAGACTACCAAATGAATGGAAACCACGTTACGCTTTACAGAAGCAGAAAGGAGGGAGCTCGCAGATAACCATCCCCAACCCCGAAAGTAAGGACCCCAACCACATCCTGACAAGAATTGAATACTTAGACTTAAAACCTTTTGTAATTTTAATCGAATGCTAACAAATGATTAACCTATTAACCAAGACCACGCTGGCCGCGTTGCGACAAGGCAGAAGGGCGGTTCTCCTGCTGATGCTGCTGGCAGCCTCTTCGGCCTACGGCCAGAACCAGATGGTCAAATTATCAACAACCAGAGCTACGATTAAGTCGGTTATCACTGCCATAGAAAGGCAGACGGACATGTCGGTCGACTTTAGTCAAAGCGTCTTGGACCCCCAAACAGTGGTAACAGTTTCGAGCACCAACCAGCGGCTCTCGGCGCTGCTCGACGAGGTGCTGGGCAGCCGGGGCTTGGAGTACAAGATTACGGGCCGCCACATCGTCATCACCAAAAAGGAGCAGGCACAACGCTCACAGCAGGCCCGCGACCGGCATACCGTTACCGGTACGGTGACCGACAAGAACGGGGAGCCCGTTACCGGAGCTACCGTAAAGGTGGCCGGAACGGGTACCGGTGCCGTTACCGACATTGACGGCAACTTCTCTCTCGACGCTCCGGAGAACG
Source organism: Prevotella sp. kh1p2 (assembly GCF_900111525.1). Lineage (NCBI taxonomy): Bacteria > Pseudomonadati > Bacteroidota > Bacteroidia > Bacteroidales > Prevotellaceae > Prevotella > Prevotella sp. kh1p2. Next base: position 113,547 of record NZ_FOHY01000007.1, on the reverse strand, counting down.
CAACGCTCGAAGTTTCGTACATCGGCTACACCGACCAGCGCATCAGCCTGGGCGGCAAGCGCAGCGTGAACATTACCATGAGCGAGGACCAGCAGGTGCTCGACGAGGTGGTGGTGATAGGCTACGGCACCACGACGCGCCGCAGCATAACCGGCGCTGTTGACCAGGTGAAGAGCGACATGCTGCAGGACAAGCCCGTGGCCAATGTTACGCAGGCCTTGCAGGGCGCTGCGCCCAACCTGATTATACAGCGCAAGAGCTTCAACCCTAACGGCGAGAGCAACAACCTCAACATCCGAGGTATCAGCACAACGAACAGCAACTCGCCTCTGGTGGTGATTGACGGGCTCGTGATGAATGAAGGCGCGCTGAACGACCTCAACCCCAACGACATCGACAACATCTCGGTGCTCAAGGATGCGGGCGCTGCAGCCATCTACGGTTCACGCTCCTCGAACGGCGTTATCCTCGTAACGACCAAGAAAGGGCGCATAAACGAGCCCACGAGGGTGCGCCTGAGTTCTTCCGTAGGATGGGAGGACCCCGACATTCTCTTTACTCCCGTAAAGGGATATCAGAACGCCACGCTCAAGAACCTGGCCCTCACGAACTCTGGACTGGCACCTGAATTTACTCCCGAGCAGATACGCGACCTGTACGACCACCAGTCGGAAGAGGCCTGGTTCCTGCCCCAGATATTCCGTACAGCCCTCCAGCAGAGCCACAACCTGAGCATATCGGGCGGCAGCCAGAAGACAACGTACATGGTGAGCGTGGGCTACTACGACCAGCAGAGCAACTACGTGGGCAACGACGGCTTCGGAGTGAAGCGCTACAACCTGCGCTCCAACATCTCTACCGAGGTGGGGCGCTTCAAGATACAGGCCCTGCTCGCCTACACGCGCAACAACAGCTTGTCTACAACGGGCGGCAGTCTGGAGATTGATGCCGAACGTGTGCCGCCGTATTATTACAACAAACTGAAGGAAGACGGCAAGTATCTGCTCAACAACGCGCTGTCGCAGTTCAACCCGCTGGGCAGCCTCGAGGCCAGCGGAACCAACAAATACCGCAACAACGACTTCGTGGCAAACCTGAATGCAGAGATGAGAATCATCGACGGACTGAAGCTGCGCGGCGTCTTCGGCGTTGATGTGGCCAACCAGACACGTTACACCCGCACCTTTACCGTACCTTATTATTATAGCGCAACACAAGATAAGCCGTCGAGTTATCAGAACGAGAAGACTTATACTGATAACTGGAACTACGACTCCTACCTGCTCAACACGCAGCTGCTGCTCGACTACAACAAGAGCTTCGGCGACCACACGGTGAGCGGACTCGTTGGTGTGACCAACGAGAGCTACACGGGCCGCGGCAACGAAATACGCATCGACTTCCCGAACCCCGACCTGGGAACCAAGGCAAACGACGATGCCGAGATAAGCACCAGCGGCAGCTCGCACGTTTATCCCGAAGACCAGATACGCACGAGCATCACCTCCGTGCTGGGTCGTTTGGGCTATAACTACGCCGAACGCTACTATGCAGAGTTCAACTTCCGCTACGACGGCTCGTCGAAGTTCGCTTCCAAGAACCGCTGGGGCTTCTTCCCGTCTCTCTCACTGGGTTGGCGTATCTCGTCGGAACCCTGGATGAAGGATTATCAGGAGAAGGTGGGCGACCTGAAGTTGCGCGGTTCGTACGGTATTCTGGGCAACCAGACCATCGGTACCTACGACCGTTACACAACCTACAACATGTACACCAACACCTACGCGTACAACAACAAGCCCGTTACGGGTGCCGGTTTCACTCTGGGAAGCGACGAACTGAAGTGGGAAAAGACCAAGACGCTGAACCTGGGTTTTGATGCCACGTTCTTCAAGAGCGCCCTCAACGTGAGCTTCGACTACTTCTACAAGCGTACCGTCGACATTCTCATGAAGCCCGTTGTGCCCTCCGTGTTCGGCACAAGCCAGAATATGGCCAACCTGGGCGAGGTGAGCAACCGCGGCTGGGAGCTCTCGCTGAACTACCGACTCAAGTCAGGAGCCTTCATCCATAACTTTACCGGCAACATTGCCGACTCGTTCAACAAGCTCGAAAAGTTCCCGCAGCGCGAGGAAATCACCGGTTCGGACGAGATATACTTCCTCAAGCGTGTCGGTGTTCCGTTGGGTTCGTACTATGGTTACAAGACAGCAGGCCACTTCCAGAGCTACGAGGAGATTGAGGCTTCGGCTATCCCGGTGGGCGTAACCGTGCGTCCGGGCGACAACAAGTACGTTGACCGCAACGACGATGGCATCATCGACTCCAAGGATCGCTATGTGTTGGGCAACGCGTTCCCACGCTACACCTTCGGTTTTACATACTCGCTGAACTGGAAAGGCTTCGACTTCAGCCTCTTCGCACAGGGCGTAGGCAAGCGCGACATGATGATTCGCGGCGAGCTCATGGAGCCGTTCCACGCCAACTATTCGTATGTCATCTTCAAACATCAGCTCGATTTCTGGACTCCAACCAATACGGAAGCCAAGTATCCGCGCCTGAGCGCATCGGGCAGTGCATCCAGCCAGAACAACTTCCGGCAGGCTTCAGACATGTACATGCTCAACGGCGCCTACCTGAGATTGAAGAACATTACCCTCGGTTACACCCTGCCAAAGGCTTGGACAACAAAGGTTGGGGTCGACAAGCTGAGAGTCTACGTGACTGGACAGAACCTGCTCACTTTCTCTCACAACTCATTTATCGACCCGGAGACTTCTGAGTTCAACAATCAAATGAGCCAAGGAGGTGCCAACAGTGCCCGTAACTATCCTACACTGAGATACTACGGCTTCGGTTTGGATATCGAATTCTAATAATGGAGGATGCTAACAATGAAAAAATACAGATATATCATAGCCACTCTCTTTGTCGTTCTGTCCTTCTCCAGCTGCAATGACATGGACAATCCGCCTACCAACAGCTATACTGATGCTAACTTCTGGACCTCTATCGAGAAGTCGCAGTACATGCTCAACATGGCGTACAACCAACTTTACAGCGCCGGAAAGATGTGGAACGACGAGCGACTGAGCGACAATGTGTTCCAAGGTCGCGGCTTTACAGACCAGCGTACCATCCGTAATGGCATAGCTGATGCTTCGACGGGAATCTTCAACGGCGAGTGGGGTGACCTCTATGGAGGCATCAAGACGTGCCATGTTTTCCTTGAACACATCGATGCCTTGCAGGCTTCAGATGACGTGAAGAATAACATGAAAGCCCAGGCACGCTTCATCCGGGCTTCTCTCTTCTTCCGTCTGACAAACTTCTACGGTGCTATTCCTTTCTTTACAAAGGACATTACGCTTGATGAAGCAAACTCTACTGCACGTACCTCGCATGACGAAGTCATCAACTTCATTCATAAAGAGCTTGAAGAAATACTCCCTTACCTGCCCACCAAGGAGCAACTCGACGAATCGGAGCGGGGTAAGATAACCCAAGCAGCTGCCCTGATGCTGCAAGCACGGGCCTATCTATACGACAGCGATTGGGCTAATGTGGAGAAATACTGCCAGATGCTGATGAGCGGTGACTATGGTCATTATGAGCTCTTCCCAAGCTACAGCGGGCTGTTCGAGTCGGCCAATGAGTACAACCCGGAGGTTATCATGGACGTGAGTTACGTTCCTACAACCCGTACCTGGGGCGACCTGATAGACATGGTGCCGCTTTCAAAGGGCGGACGCGTAGCCAGCACGGTGCCCACACAGAGCCTTGTAGACAACTACCTCACGCTCGACGGCGACCCCATCGGCGAGTCCAAGACCTACAACGAGGCTGCTCCTTACGACAACCGCGACCCCCGCTTGACTGCAACCGTAGTTTACGACCGTTATGACTGGAGCGGCAACGTAAGCGACGGCACCACCGGAGAGGTTATCTATACCCGTCCGGGCTCCGGTTCGGCCGATGCTTATCAGGGCCTGAATGCCAACCAGAGTTGCACGGGCTACTATGTACGCAAGTACTACGACCCTAATCACGAGGCTGATGTGCAGGTTAGTACCAACATCATCACCATGCGCTATGCCGATGTGTTGCTGATGTACGCCGAAGCCATGAACGAACAGGGCAAGATGACAGCCGATGTATGGAACCGGACCATTCGTCCCATCCGTCAGCGTACGGGCTTCACGGCTGCCAAAGCACTGGATTATCCGGCCGGCATGAACCAGGAGCAGATGCGACAAGCACTTCGGCGCGAGCGTAGGTCGGAACTTGCCCTCGAAGGACTGCGCTGGTATGACATCAAGCGCTGGAAGGCAGGCTCGCAGTACCTGAACGGTTACGTGCACGGTGCGCGCTTTGGAGCCAACAACAGCTACATTACGCTCGACAACTATCAGTTCAACGAAAACCGCGATTACCTCTGGTCGGTTCCGCAGGCGCAGATGGACATCAACGCCAACCTGAAGCCCAACAACCCCGGATGGTCCAATTAACAACCAACATTAAACCATATATCAAATGAAAACTAAGATATTTTCATCAATCCTGATGATGAGTGCCCTCGTCCTTGGCACTGCTTGCACCGAAGACATGGAGTACAAAGACGTGCAGGTAACCCCTGTCAGCCAGCTCTATGCACCAAAGGACGGCCAGAGTGTACAGCTGCTTTCATCGGCAACGGCATCCACTTTCTTCGAGTGGTCATCGAGTCTGGCCGAAGACGGCAACTCTCCGCTCTACGAGGTGGTGTTCGACAAGGCCGACGGTGATTTCTCCAAGCCCGTTTATCGGCTTACTTCCGATGACATGGGCACCCGCAACTATGCTACGATTTCTCACAAGAATCTCGACAAGATAGCTGCAGCAGCCGGCTTGACCAACGGCGAGACCGGCCTTCTGAAGTGGACGGTTGTCTCTTCACGCGGCATCAACCAGGCCACTGCGTCAGAGGTGCGCACCATCAACATCACCCGTTTGATGGGCTTCTCCGAGATACCCGCCCAGGTATTCGTTACCGGTGAAGGCTCCGAAGGCGGTGCCGACGCTGCCAAGGCTGTGGCCATGTCGTCGCCCGAAGCAGGCGTTTTTGAAGTCTTTACCAAGCTCGAAGCCGGCAAGAACTATAGCTTCATCGACAACAAGACAGGCAGCAAGCGCGTGTTCTATACCGACGGCAACACACTCAAGGAGAGTCTCGACGGCACCCAGTCGGCTACTGTGGCCAAGACGGGTGTGTACCGCATCACCGTCGACTTCAACATCGCATCCGTTGCCATGCAGCAAGTTGTCAGCGTAGGCTGGTTCTTCTCGCCCGACAACAAGGTCGACGTGCCTCTTGAGTACAAGGGTAACGGCACCTGGGTAGGCCAGGGCCAGACTCCTTTCCACCAGGAGAGCTGGGGCCGCGACGAGCGTTACAAGTTCGAGATGGTGCTCGACAACAACGGCAACCAGTCCGTCGTACATTGGGGACCCACCGCGGCAGGCCTCGACAGCAGGCCGAGCGACAACCAGAGTGAGGACTACTTCTACATGAAAGAGTGGCCGGCCACACAGTGGGACAACAAGTGGAAGCTCCACGGCAACTTCGACAGCGGCGTGAATGGCGGCAAGGCTACCAAGTTCACGTTCATTGTCAATGCCTCCGGACCCTATCGTCACGCAGTTGAATTTGGCGATTAACGCGCCCGGTCTGTAATGTCCAACACGGGGAGTGGGGGCACCGAACGCCTCCACACCTCTCTTTAAAAGTTGACAGAAATGAAGAATATAATCAAATATGCAATGCTGTTGTTCGTCGCTGCGGTTGCCCTGCAGTCGTGCGACGACATAGAAGATGAGTACACCTACGGCCGTGGGCAGTACGCCATCGACTGGAATGCGGCTGCCGACAGTGCCACCTCCTCGCTCATTGCCCGTTTCTGGGACGCCGAGAAGCACTATTTTGTCTACGATGCCGACCAGTTTGCCAATGCTCCTACCAACAACTACTGGCCCCAGGCCCATGCTATGGATGCCGTCATTGATGCTTATCTGCGCACCGGCGATGCCAAGTATTCGGCTCTCTTTGACCAGTGGTTCGACGGAGCCAGAAAGATGAACTGGACACAGCCGGGAGTCAGCTTCCGCGGACAGTTCTACGACGATACCGAGTGGATTGGTCTAACCATCGTGCGGCTGTACGAGGCCACCCATGATGCCAAGTACCTGGCCACTGCCGAAGACCTGATGGCCTACATCGAGACCGGCTGGAACGACCTTGGTGGCGGCGGCATAGCCTGGGCAACATCCCATCTGGCCGACAAGAACTCCTGCTCCAACGGCCCTGCAGCTATCCTGGCAGGCAAGCTCTACCAGCTTACCGACAAGCAGGAATACCTCGACTGGGCGCAGCGTATCTACGACTGGGAGAAGACCTACCTCTTCGATCAGGCCACCGGATGCGTCTACGGAGGCCTCAATGGCGAAACGGGAGACCTCGACAAGCTCTCGCTCAGCTACAACCAGGGCACCTTCCTGGGCGCTGCCCACGTACTTTACCAGATTACGAAGGATGAAACCTACCTCAACGATGCCCGCAAGGCAGCCTACTTCGGCATGACCAACAGCGGCAACCTCGATACGGGCAACAACATCCTCCGCGATGAGGGAACCGGCGACGGCGGCCTCTTCAAGGGCATCTTCATGCGCTATTTCACGCTGCTCATGCTCGACCCGGACCTCAAACCGGTCTATGCAAAGAAGTTTGCCACCTTCCTCAACAACAATGCCGAGACCCTCTGGCGCCGCGGCGTGAACAAGAACGACCTGCTCTTTGGGCCCAACTGGGCCTCGGCCGTTGTGGGAACCACCCAGCTCACCTCGCATACCAGCGGCTGCACGCTCCTCGAGATGCGCGCCCTCTACGAGAAGGAGCACAAATGAAGTTATCGTTCTGTAAATTTTAAGCTATGAAGGAGGGCCTCTCCTTCGCCAACACAATGAGACGGCCCTGCCTGTATAAAGGCGGGGCCGTTCTGTTTTTACATTCCAACATGAAGAAACCCATTCTCCTGCTTTTCCTTTTACTCGTTACCGGAACGGGCTGCCTGAAGGCTGCCGACGGCAAGCTCACCAAGCTCGTGAACCCCTTTCTGGGCACGGCCACGCTCTGGGATGAGGCCGACCTGCACTATGTGCGCCGCCGCGAGGCCCGCACCTGGGGGGCCGAGGTGTTTCCCGGAGCCTCCGTGCCCAATGCTATGGTGCAGCTGAGCCCCGTGACCCAGTTCCGCAGTGGTGCCGGCTATCAGTATGAGGACTCCGTTATCTACGGCTTCTCGCATACCAACAAGGGCCACTGGAACCTGCTCCACCTGCCGCTGCTGCCCGTTACGGGCCGCGTGCAGGCCGACGATTATGCCTCGCCCTTCAGCCATCGCAACGAGGAGGCCCACCCCGGCTACTACCGTGTTTACCTGCAGCGCTACGGCGTTAACGCCGAACTAACATCGACTCTGCGCTGTGCCTACCACCGCTACACGTTCAGGCAGGGTGACAATATGCGCCTGGTGGCCGACATGACGCGCAACAACAACCGTGTAGACCAGTGGGCCCTGCAGCGTGAGGATGCCCATTCGTTCTCCGGATTCCAGGATGGAGAGGGCCGCATCTACTTCTACGCCGTGTCCAACTACGCCCTCACCGGCATCAGCCAGGTGCAGGGACGGCGCCACTCCGTCTCGGTGGTCGACTTTGCCAACGATGCTTCCGGCGCTCCGTTGGAGCTTAAAATAGGCTTCTCGTTTACCAGCGTGGAGAACGCCCGCAAGAACCTGGAGGCCGAAATACTGTCAAAGAACTTCCGGACGGTGCGCTCCGAGGCCGATGAGGCATGGGAGCAGCTGCTCGGCCGCATACGTGTAGAGGGCGGAAGCGAGCGTATGCAGCGCATCTTCTACAGCTGCCTGTACCGCTCTTTCCTCTGGCCGGCCCTGCGCAGCGATGTGAACGGCGACTATACCGACGCCAGCGGCAACATCGTTAACGGCGGTTTCCGCTACTACACCAACCCTTCGTTCTGGGACGACTACCGCAACAAGCTCATCCTGTTGGGCATGATAGAGCCCCGGGTGGTGGAAGATGTCATCAAGTCCATAACCGACAGGGGCGAAAAGCAGGGCGGTTACATGCCTACTTTCTTCCATGGAGACCATGCCTCCGCCTTTGTGGCGGGCAGCTGGCTGCGGGGCATCCGCGGGTTCGACCTGCAGCGGGCCTACCGCCTGCTGCTCCGTAACGCCACGGTGCCCGGCCGCGGGGGCCGTGCTTACCTGGATGAGTACCTGCGCCGCGGCTGGATAGCCGAGAAGGACACCCTGAACGTGCCCTATTACGACGAGTACAAGGCGGCCGTTACCAAGACGCTGGAGTACAGCTACGACGACTATGCCACCGCGCTCATTGCCCGCCTGCTGGGCGACAAGAAGAACTACAGGCTCCTGATGAAGCACTCAAGGAACTACCGCAACGTGTTCGACCCCTCCACGGGCTTCTACCGCGGCCGTGTGGAGAGTGGCCGCTTCGTCTCGCAGTTCGACCCCTACTACCCCTACTTTGCCTATCAGTACCGCGAGGCCAATGCCTGGCAGTCGCTCTTCTACGCTCCCCACGACCCCGAGGGCGTCGTGAAGCTCTATCCGAGCAAGAAAGCAGTGGAGCTGAAGCTCGACTCTCTCTTCACCGAACCTTGGCGCGGATACGAGGTGGAGAACCTGACGGGCTTCATAGGCAACTACTGCCACGGCAACCAGCCGGGCCACAGCCAGCCCTACATGTACTACTTTGTGGGCCGGCAGGACAAGGCGCAGTGCGTGCTCGACAGCATCATGAACCACTACTACGACATGGGAAGCCAGCACCTGGCCCTGGCCGGCATGGACGATGCGGGCGAGATGTCGGCTTGGTTCGTGTTCAACGCCATCGGTCTGTACACCTATTCGCCCGCCGATGCCGAGTACCTGGTCACCGTGCCGCTGTTTCCAAGGGTCAGCTTCAGGCTCAACAACGGCCGTACCTTCAGCATCGAGCACCGCGGCAACGGCCGTCGCATCACCTCCATCAGCTATGGCGGCCGCCCTGTAAAGGGCTGGTTCCTCTCCGACAGCCTGCTGCAAGAGGGCCGGCAGCTGGTGGTGCAGACTTCCGAATAGCCTGCTTTCGCCCGTCATCGGTCCATTCCACTGTGTTACCGGATAATGGAAAGCTGCTTAAAATATCATCCCCTCCTACATTATGAATTGTGAATTGTGAATTATGAATTGACACCTCGCTGCTTGGGACATCATCCCCTCCTAACCTCCCCTTTCCAAGGAGAGGAACTGCTGCTGCCGTTTTTTAAAGACAGAGTAACAGAGTAACTTTCTTGCTGCTGTAGGGGTTGACCGTTGGCAGCGCCGAATAAGGAACGATGAGTGGAAAAGCAAACCGGTATTCTCCCCTTGGAAAGGGGAGGCGGAGGAGGGGATGACCGGACGGCAGCTATTCCATCAAGCACCCAACACTCCTCGCCCGCAACCTTGATTACTTGCAATTGAGAATTGATAATGGATAATTGATAATTATGATTAGCTGGTTTCTGATAGCCTTCAGCCATCACCTACCACCTCCATGTACTCCACCGCCCAAACAAGAGCTATCGTTCAAGCTCCTTGAAGGAGCCTTTCAAGCCCCTTGAACGATACCTTCAAGGCCCTTGAATGGCACGTCTTTCACAGCGCCCTGTGGCAGGCGGTTCTGCAAAGTGATGCCGGCGGCCGGAAAATAAGCTGCAAAACGAGATGAGAGAAAGGCGGAAAAGCATGGAGGAAGCAACCGCTTCTTGTACCTTCTGCTTGTATTTGTCAACAGAAAACAGAATCTTTGCCAAATTTAAAGTTCAACTTTAAATTTGCCGAAACATTTTGCCGTCTGCCTTGTTTTTCGTAATTTTGTATAATAAGATAAGTAATATAGCCTGACAAACGTGGGCGGCACAGCGCCTGCAACCTTTTGAATACATGAACATTCATAACATGACACCCTCCTGCATTGCCGTTACACGCCTGCGCAGAGCCTGCCTGGCCTGCCTGGTTGCACTGCTGCTGTGGCTGCCGGCACGGGTTGCGGGCGGCAACTACCGCTTCTCTCACCTCACGAGTGCACAGGGGCTGCCCCACCAGCAGGTGGAGGCGCTGGCGCAGGACCTTAAGGGCTACGTGTGGATAGGTACCCGCAACGGGCTCGTGAAGTACGATGGCTACGAGACGAAGGTGTACTATCACGACGCTGCCAACCCCCACTCACTGAGCCACAACTATGTGCACGCCCTGCTGGTAGACCGCCGCGGGCGCCTGTGGATATGCACCGAGACGGGCGTTTGCCGCTACCGGCCGGGTGCCGACGACTTTGAATGCTACACGCAGCAGCCCGGGCTCTTCCTCTCCATTGCCCAGACGAGCCGCGGCAGGGTGTTCTTCGGGGGCGACATGCTCTGCTCCTACGATGAAACCGGCGAGGAGCTGGTGCGCCATCCGCTGCCCGCGCGCTCGCATATCAACTACATGGCGGTTGACAAAGCCGACAATCTCTACCTTTCTACCAACAATGCCATCGTGTCGTACGATGCCGCCATGACGCGCCTCACGACCCTGAACCTCGCCTGGTACGGCGACTGCGTAACGAGCAGCAATGCCATCATGCCCGTATTCTGCGACCACCGCGGCCGTCTCTGGATAGGCCGTAACGGCATGGGCGTGGTTTGCGTTGACCTGCGCACGGGGCAGCAACGGAACTGGTCGGCCCGGGATTTGTCCAACGGCATCGTCCGCACCATTACCGAAGACGCCTCCCACCGCATCTGGCTGGGAACGGAAAAGGGCGTTACCGTTATCAGTCCCGGCGGAGGACGCGAGATTCTGCAGCACCGCTTCCAGGATGAGAACGGGCTGAGCGACAACGCCGTGTACGCCATTCTGTGCGACCGGCGGCAGAATGTGTGGATAGGTTCCTACTTCGGGGGCGTGGATATTCTGCTGCACGACAACGGTCAGTTCCGCCATTTGGCGCCCGGGCCGGCCGCGGAGAATATCAAGGCCCGCGTGGCCCGCATGATGGTGGAGACCCGTCCGGGTGTTTTCTGGATAGCGACCGAGGACGGCGGCATCAACATCTACGACCAGTCGGCCAACCGCTTCACCGTCTTTAGCGGCATACCCGAGCTGGGCACCAACGTCCACTCGCTGTACTACGACCGCCGAAGCGGCGAGATGTGGATAGGAACGCGCTTCAACGGCCTCTTCCGTTACAACATGCAGACCGGCTCATCCAAGCGTTACCTGCGCTCGCACGGGCTGCCTTCGGAGGCTGTTTTCTACATCGCGCGCCAGCGCAGCGGCCGGTTGTGGTTCGCAACCATGCAGGGCTTGCGCTATTACGACCCCGGGACGGACACCTTCAGGCCAACGGGCAACGCCGCACTCGACCGTACCTTCGTCTATACACTTTGCGTTGACCGCGCCGACAACCTCTGGGCAGGCACCACCAACTACGGCATCTTCCGCCTCTCGGCACACGGCAGGGGCGTTGAGAACTGGCGTGTGGGCACCAAGCCGGGGCTCAAGGACAACTATATCATCAGCCTTTACGAAGACTCAAGGGGCACTCTCTGGATAGGAAGTAACAACAACGGGCTGCAATTCGTTGACCATCGGGGCGGCCAGGTGAAGAGTCTGGGCGGCGAGCGGCTGCTCTCGCAATGCACTGTTTGCAGCACCGTAGAGGACGGGTTGGGCCATCTGTGGGTCAGTACCAGCCTCGGTCTGTTCGATTACGACCTGCGGACGAAGGCCGTAGTGCGCTATTCGGTCAAGAACGGGCTGCCCGTCAACCAGTTCAACTTTTCCTCTTCGCTCGTTACCCAGGGCGGACAGCTGCTCTTCGGGAGCATCAACGGCATCGTGGCCTTTAATCCCCGCACCATCCGAAAGGAGTGGGGACCCTTCACGGTGCACCTGAAGGAGCTGGTTATCAACAACCAACCGGTAACGGCCTTGACACCCGGCAGCCCGCTGAAGACCGAAATCGACTACGACAAAACCATCACGTTGAGCTACGACCAGGCCCGTTCGTTCAGCATAGCCTACGGTGTGGTGATGCCTGCCAGCACCGACCCGGTAGAATACCAGGTGCTGCTGGAGGGCATAGACAAGGACTGGCGCAGCGTTGGAGACGAGCGCCGGTTCAACGGCTACAACCTCCAGCCCGGCACGTACGTGCTCCACGTGCGGGCCAACAACTCCAACGAGGGGTGGGACCGCTGCCCCGTCAAGACGCTCACCATCATCGTTCGCCCGCCCTTCTACCGCTCCATGTGGGCGTGGATGCTGTACCTGCTGCTGGCGGTGGGGCTGGCCTGGCTGGCCTATCACCTCTTCTCGGTCAGGCTGAAGGAACGTAACGCCGTGAAGATGGCCAACATGGAGAAGGAGAAAGTGGAGGAGATAGACCGCATGAAGTCAAGTTTCTTCACCACGGTGTCGCACGAACTCAAGACTCCTCTGTCGCTTATAGTGGCTCCACTCAGGAGTATTGCGCGGCGGGAGCTGAGCACCGACTCGCAGAAACATCTCGACACGGCCATCCGCAACACCCGTAAGATGGAGGAACTCATCAACGAACTCGTTACGTTCAACAAGATAGAGACGGCCAACCTGCCCTTCTACGTGCAGCGGGGCAACGCCGTCGAGTTCGTGGAACTGGCCGTGGAACAGTTCCGCGACTTTGCTGCCGACAAGCAGATAACGCTCACGGCCGAGTGCGAGAACAACGGCGAGGAGGTGTGGTTCTCGCCTTCGTACGTTGAGCGCATAGTCAACAACCTGCTCACCAACGCTCTCAAGTTCACGCCCCGCGGCGGTGCAGTGCGGGTGCTGGCCAGCATCCTCACCCTGCCCGGCGACCCCTCGGCCTACTTGCAGCTTGTAGTGAGCGACACGGGCATAGGCATTGCCAAGGACGAACTGGCCAACATTTTCGAGCGATACTACCAAACCAAGCGCGGATACAATGTAGACAACGGCGGCTGGGGCATCGGCCTGTCGCTCGTCAAGCGCCTGGTGGAGATACACCACGGCACGGTGAGCGTGGAGAGCGAGGTGGGGCAGGGCACTGCCTTCACCGTGCGGCTCAACGTATCGGCCGATGTATTCGACGCCAAGAGCCGCATCACCGACGACAAGGCGCTGGTGGCAGTGTCGCAGTACAGCTTCTCACGCAGCGACGTGCACAGCTCGGAGGCCGCCGCATCAGGCCAGGAGACCCCGCAGGCGGAACATCCCGTCTCTATCCTCATCGTTGACGACAACCCCGACATGCTCCAGTTCCTGGCCGACTACTTCTCTTCGCAGTACAACGTGCTTACGGCCGCCGACGGCGCTGCTGCCCTGCAGATAACCGCCGGCGGGCAGGTAGAGCTGGTGGTGAGCGACGTCATGATGCCCGGCATGGACGGAACGGAGCTCTGCCGGCGGCTGAAGCAGGACGTGCACACCTCGCACATTCCCGTCATCCTGCTCACCGCAAAGAGCGAACAGGCCGATGTGCTGGCCGGATACGAGAGCGGCGCCGAGGCGTATGTGTCCAAACCGTTCGACCCCCAGATACTGGAACTACAGATAAAGAACATCTTGCAGCTGCGTGCCAGCCGTCAGCAGGAGATTGCCAACGGACATGAGGGCGACATAGATGCCGCCCAACTGAGCGAGCTGGATAAGAAGTTCCTGCACCAAATCAATGCTCTCATAGACGCCAACATCGGCAACAGCGACTTCTCCATTGCCGAGATGACGGCCGGAATGGGCATCAGTCGCACGCTGCTGCACACCAAGATGAAGAACCTCATGGGCATTTCGGCGGGCGACTACCTGCGCAAACGGCGCATGGACTGTGCCTGCAAGCTGCTAAAGGAGGGCTACAACGTATCGGAGACGGCCTACAAGACGGGCTTCGCCGACCCCAACTACTTCTCCAAAGTGTTCCGCAAGCAGACCGGCAAGAGCCCTACGGAGTTCATGGGGAAATGATGTGCGGGTGTTGGGTGATGGGTGATGGGTGTTAGGTGATGGGTGTTGGGCGGTGGGATGATGGGTGTTGGGTGTTAGGGTGATGGGTGTTGAGTGGTGGGGTGATTGTATTTTTGCTGCCATGAAGATGAATAGAAAAGGACAAAAGATATGGAGCAGGAACTTTCGACACTTGTCGCACGATTGTGTGACAGGTGTCGAATGATTGTGCGACACCTGTCGAAAGTTCGCGAAGCATAGCTTCTGCTACCTGGCAGGATATTCTCTGCTACCTGGCAGGATGCCTTCTGCTGCCCTGACGGGGCGCGGAGATGGCGGCGCAAAAGCGCTCTAATTATCAAACAGACAGTTACGGAGGGTAAAAAGAACAATTTTACCCATTTCGGAAACATTTTTACCTGTCGGAAATCGGCCGAAATGTTACTTTTGCATCATCTGCTTAGAAAGCCTGATAACGTAAGATTTTAAATTTAGATACATGAAAAGAGTCAGACCCTACATGCTGTTGCTGCTCCTCTTCATAGCAAGCAAAGCCTGTGCGTGGGAGCTTGAGGCGTCTATAGCGCTGAAGCAACCCGGCAATACCGCCGTAACCTATGACCTCAAGCCGCAGGCCGACCGCCTCGTGGCTGCCGGAAAGCTGCCCGTAACGGTGAGTCGGGAACTCAAAAAGGCCGGAAATGCCCAGCTGCTTACCGTTACCCTGACGGCGCAGGAGGATGTGTACTTCCACCTGGAGCTGGCAGCAAGGACCGGTTTCGGTACCGGCAACTGCGACTTCTACCTGCCCGGGTTCTGGTATCACAAGAACTTACGCTCGCCGAAGGAGGCTCCCTCCTTCCATACCTCCAAGAGTTGGAACTTCAGGGAAGACCGTCTCTCGGCGCCGCTCACGGGCGTCTACGACGGTGCCGGCCACCGCAGCCTCACCGTACAGCGCCGGCTGGGCCAGGGATGCGATGCTCTCGTGCCCTCGCAGGAGGGTGAGGTCATCCTTTCCGGTGCCTCCTCGATAGGTTATGTGGGGTTCGACAACGAGACAGGGCAGGCTGCGCTCACCTTTGGTTACCCCTATGAGGAGTCGCCCCGGCGCTATATCCGCAAGCTCACGCTGGCCCCCGCCGTCACGGCCTTTGCCGCCCTGAAGAAGGGGGAGAGCCAAACACTGGCCTGGCTCATAACCGAGGGCGAGGCCGAGAGCTACGGCGCGTTCGTTGCACAGACGTGGAACGAATGCTTCGACGAGCTCAGTCCGAGCCCCCTTACACCTTTATATAATGCGGAGGAGGTAAAGGCACAGCTCGCGAACTATTTCCGCCAGTCGTTTGTTGACCGTTTCCCGCTGAAATACAACTCGGGTCTTACGCTGCGCACGGCCGACTGCAAGCCCTACACCGAGATGCAGATAGGCTTCTGCGGGCGCGTTCTGCTCAACGCCTTCAATGAGATAGAGTACGGAGAGCAGCACGGCGACAGCCTACTAACGGGCATGGGCCACGCCATCTTGGAGAGTTTCAGGGCCAACGGGTTCACTTCGGCCGGCTATTTCCATGACTATGTCGACTTCAGCAAGGGCATGCCCAAGGACGATGTGCACTCCATCCGCCAGCAGTCGGAGGCCGTTTACGCCGTGCTCCACTACCTGCAGTACGAGAAAACGCACGGACGCAGGCACGCAGAGTGGGAAAGCAAGGTGCGCCGACTGCTCGACAACCTGGTTAAACTGCAGAAGGCAGACGGCAGCTTTGCCCGCAAATTCCGCGACGACGGCAGCGACATAGACGCCAGTCCGGGCAGTACGCCCTCGGCAACGGGCCCGCTGGTAATGGGCTACCGCTACTTCGGCAGCAATAACTACCTGCAGGCAGCGCGCCGTTCGGCCAACTATCTGGCCGCTCACATCATCTCCAAGAGCGACTACTTCTCTTCTACGCTCGACGCCAACTGCGAGGACAAGGAGGCTGCCATCAGTGCCGTGACGGCCACTTACTACATGGCACTGGTTACCAAGGGCAAGGAACAGGCCCGCTATGTGCAGCTCTGCAAGCAGGCAGCGTACTTCGCACTGTCGTGGTACTACCTGTGGGACGTGCCGTTTGCGCAGGGACAGATGCTGGGCGACCTGGGTTTCAGCAGCCGCGGATGGGGTAACGTGTCGGTGGAGAACAACCACGTAGACGTGTTTGTGTTCGAGTTCCCCTCCATCCTCAAGTGGCTCGGCCTCAAGACCAATGAGTCAAGGTTCACGCGCATGTACAACGTCATCTACAGTTCGCTCAACCAGCTGCTGCCAACGCCCGGCCGGCTCTGCGGAATAGCAGTTCCGGGCTTCTATCCCGAGGTGGTGCAGCACACCACCTGGGACTACGGCAAGAACGGCAAGGGGTTCTACAACGACATCTTTGCCCCCGGCTGGACCGTTGCCTCGCTCTGGGAGCTGTACTCGCCGGAGCGTACGCCGGCCTTCTTCGGACAGAAAACGGCCTCCAACCCATAAAAACTATAACCAAAACAATAACCAACAACAAACAAAAACCCTATGAGTAAATTGAAAAACGCATTGCTGCTCTTGTTGCTGGGGGTAAACCTAAGCGTCATGGCGCAGTCGGTACGTGTGAGCGGAACCGTCTACGACGAGACCAAGGCCCCCATGATAGGCGTGGCGGTAAAGATTGTCGGCGGCGACGCATCAAAGGGCGTGCAGACCGACATTGACGGACACTTCAGCATGGAAGTGCCCTCGGCGAAGACCGTTATCGAGCTGACGTACATCGGATACAAGGCCAAACGGATTACCGTAGGCACCACCAACGATTACATCGTGCAGATGGAACCCGACGTCTCATCACTCGAAGAAGTGGTGGTAACCGGCTACGGCACGCAGAAAAAGCTCTCCGTGGTGGGTGCCATCGACAACCTGAAGCCTGAAAACCTGCAGGTGGGCTCCACCCGCTCGCTGTCCAACAACCTTGCCGGACAGATTGCGGGCGTGATAGCCGTGCGGCGTTCGGGCGAACCGGGCTACGACAACTCCAATTTCTGGATACGTGGCGTCTCCACTTTCTCCGGTACTACGACGCCGCTGGTGCTCATCGACGGCATAGAGCGCGACCTGAACAACATCGACCCGGAGGAAATTGAGTCGTTCTCCGTACTCAAGGATGCCGCCGCCAGCGCCATGTACGGCGTGCGGGGCGCCAATGGCGTTATCGTTATCAACACCAAGCGTGGCCACATAGGAGCCCCGTCGGTTGACGTGAGGGTTGAACATTCCATCGAGAAACCTACCAAACTGCCGGGCTTCATCAATGGTGCCGACTACATGACGCTGCTCAACGAGCTGGCCGGAAATCCCGACCGCCAGCCCTACACGCAGCAACAGGTTGACCGTACGCGCAGCCACTACGACCTGGACCTCTATCCCGACGTGAACTGGATGGATGCCATCACCAGGGATTATGCCTACTCTACCCACGCCAGTCTGAACGTGAGCGGCGGCAGCAACTTCCTGCGCTACTCGCTGGTGGCTTCGCTCTTCAACGAGCAGGGTATCGTGGAGACCGACCGGTCGCTGCCCTACGACACCTCCATCAAGCTGAACCGCTACAACATGCGCGCCAACGTTGACCTTGATATCACCAAGACCACCACGCTGCGCCTCAACATCGGCGGCTACATGCAGAACCGCCATGCCCCCGACGTGGGTATCGACGACCTCTTTAACCAGGCCTTCAGAACCAGTCCGGTTGTGCATCCGGCCCGTTACTCGGACGGTACCATCCCTTATGTAACCAATCGCGTGAACCCGTGGGCAAGCGGTACGCAGCGCGGCTACCAGGTGAACATAGCCACGCAGCTGCAGTCGCTCATCTCCATTGAGCAGGACCTGAAGATGCTCACGCCCGGACTGAAGGCCAAGTTCACCTTCTCCTTCGACTCTTACAACAACAGCAACCGCAAGCGCTCCAACAGTCCTACCTATTATACGGTGGCCAAGGAACGCGACGTGGAGGGCAACCTGATACACTCCATCTTGAGTTACGGAAGCGAATCGTTAGGTTTTGAGAGCGGCGGCGACTACGGCACGAAGAACACTTACCTCGAGGGAACGCTCACCTACAACCGTACCTTCGGGCAGCATGCCATCGATGCCCTCTTCCTGTACAACCAGCAGAGCTACGACAACGGCGGTGTGCAGCCCTACCGCAAGCAGGGTATAGCCGGCAGACTTTCGTATGTGCTGATGGACAGATACATAGCAGAGTTCAACTTCGGCTACAACGGCTCCGAGAACTTTGCCAAGGGCAAGCGCTACGGCTTCTTTCCGTCGGTCTCGGTAGGCTGGATTATGTCCGAAGAACCATTCATGGCAAGCCTGCGCCACACGTTTAGCAAGATTAAGTTCCGCGGCTCCTACGGCAAGGTTGGTAACGACAACATCGGCGGCCGACGCTTTGCGTACATCACGACCGTGTACACCAACCAGGGCGGATATGACTGGGGCGACAACTACCAGATAGGCCGCGCGGGCATAACCGAAGGAGACCCGGGCGTAACAAACCTTACCTGGGAGACTGCTCTGAAGGGTAACGTAGGTATAGAGATAGGTATGTGGAACGCGCTGGAGTTCCAGCTCGACTTCTTCCACGAGAAGCGCACCAACATCTTCATGCAACGCTCCACCATCCCCACGCAGACCGGTTTCACTGCTACGCCGTGGGCAAACTACGGACAGGTAACCAACCGCGGCTTCGATGCCTCGCTCAACTATAACAAGCAGTTCAACCACGACCTCTCCATCGGCTTCCGCTCCACGTTCTCCTATGCCAAGAACCGTGTGGACGAGCGCGACGAGAGCGAGGCCCGCAAGGGAACGTACCGCTCCATCACGGGCCACTCGCTGGGCACTCTGTGGGGTTTGCAGGCCGAACGGCTGTTTACCGACGACGACTTTGATGCCAACGGCGAAGTGAAGTTCGGCATCCCGCGCCAGGAAGTGGGCGCAAAGGTTCGCCCGGGCGACATTAAATACAAGGATATGGACGGCGACGGCGTCATCACCGATGCCGATGAAGGCTACATCGGAGGCACTGTAGACCCGCGGATTGTGTACGGTTTCGGCATGAGCGTTAATTACAAGCACTTCGACATCAATGCTTTCTTCCAGGGCGTAGGCGACACCTACCGCGTAATCGGCGGCTCGTCGTACTTCATTCCGGGAAGCGGACAGGGCTTGGAAGGTAACGTTTACGACAACTACAACGACCGCTGGACGGTTGATAACCCAAGTCAGAACGTGTTCTGGCCACGCCTTTCGGAGTCTCCTAACCAGAACAACTACCGTTCCTCCACATGGTGGAAGAAGAACATGAGCTTCTTGCGTTGCAAGATTCTGGAGCTCGGATACAGCCTGCCCAAGTCTGTAACGGACGTGGTGAAGGCCAAACGCATCCGTCTCTACGTGAGCGGAAACAACCTCTTCGTTCTTTCCAAGTTCAAGCTGTGGGATCCCGAGCTCGATTCAGGCGACGGTCTGAAGTACCCGCAGATGAAGTCTGTAATGTTCGGTATCGACGTAAACTTTTAATTAGCACATCAACATGAAACTATTTCATCAATTCATATTAGGCGGATGCGCCGTAGCAACGGCACTGTCATTCTCCGCCTGCGACTTTCTGGACAAAGAGCCGGACACGGAACTCACCATGGACATGGTCTACGAGAATAAGACCTACGTGGAAGATGCACTGGCCTATGTCTATTCCGGACTGCCAAACCCGTCGCGAGGTTTCCTGCTCGGCTTGGGCTGGGAGGTGCTGGGCGACGACATGACGCCCTCCAAACGCTGGCAACAGTGGGACTGGAGCCAGATTATTCCGAAGATTTTCGGCCAGTGGACACAAAACTCATCATGGGAAGGTGGCTTCTGGCACATGTATCCCCGCTACATCCGCGAGAGCTACCTCTTCCGTCAGAACGTGAAGGCGCTGCCTTCCGAAGACCTTCCCCAGAGCGAGGTAGACCTCATGAAGACCGAGTGCCGCTTCCTGGCAGCCTACTACTGGTGGAACCTGGCTAAGGTCTACGGCCCTATTCCCTTTAAACCAGACTACATTACGCCGTCGGATTTCAATCTCTCTGACCTGATGGTAGCCCGCGCCCCGTGGGATTCTATCGTGAATTATTGCGATAAGGAGATGCTTGCTGCAGCCAACGAGCTGCCTGCCATGTACAGTAAGCCCGAGAAATATGGCCGCATCAACAAGATTATGTGCCTGGCCGAGCGCGCCCGCATGCTGCTTTTCAATGCCAGTCCGCTGGTGAACGGCAACAGCTGGTACATGAATTATACCAACAAGGACGGCCAACATCTCTTCCCAACTGCCTACGATGCAAAGAAATGGGTGCGTGCAGTAGAGGCGCTGAAGCTGCTCATCGACGAAGCCGAAGGTGCCGGATGCAAGCTCTTTGTGGAATATAATGATGACGGAACAGTGGACCCCTTCAAGTCTCTTACGGACATGTTCTTCACCAAGTGGACTGCAGGAAACAAGGAAATCCTCTTCCCTTTCACCCGTCACAGCAGCGAGGACGACAACTTCAAGTTCTATACATCGAAGATTGTACCGAAGAACAACGGCGGCGGTGGCGGCCTGGGTGTTTATCAGGGACTGGTAGATGCCTTCTTTACCAAGAACGGTCTGCCCATTACCGACCCCAACAGCTACTATCAGGAGACAGGTTTCTCCAACTCGGTAGAGACCCGCAACACCCAGTGGGATCAGGGTACGGGCACTCCGGGCGAGATTACAGCCAAGGGAACCTATAACATGTACTGCAACAGAGAGCCCCGTTTCTACACCACAGTTTCCTATAACGGCTCCTGGTACGAACTGGAGAAACGCCCGTTCGAGTTCTTCCGCGGCGGCAAGGAGAACGACTATACCCACGATGCGCCGCAGAACGGCTACTTGGTTCGCAAGAAAGTGTATCCTTACGATAACCCCCGCACGGGCAACTGGTACACTAACCGCCCGTTGTGGCTCTACCGTCTGGGCGGTGCTTACCTGGCTTATGCCGAAGCCATGAACGAGGCTTACGATACGCCCGATGCCCGCGAAACGGCCATTGAGTACGTGAACCGCGTTAGAGTACGTGCCGGTGTGCGCCAGTACACTACCAAGCAGGTGCCTGCCAACGACCCCAGCTACATTCATGTGGAAAGTTCACAGAGCTCCATCCGCAACATCGTGCGCATGGAACGCCGTGTGGAGCTGTGCTGCGAGGGCTTGCGATGGGATGACATACGTCGTTGGAAGATTGCCGAAGACCTGCCTGAAATGACCGGCGACGACTATGGAATGAACTATGCAGGCGAAAATGCCGGCGACTTCTATAAGCGCACCGTTTACCAGACACGCGTCTGGAAGCGTTCCATGTACTGGTTCCCGATTTACGTAGACGAGATGGAGAAGAACCCCAACCTCGTTCAGTCTCCGTTCTGGAATTAAAACCTAAAATAAAAGAAGACATGAAATCAAACATAATCATAAAGCTCGGACTGCTCCTTGCGGCAGTCGGGCTGCTGGGCAGCTGCAATTCCGACCCGGAGTACTACACGCTCGAAGCGCCGGAAGACCAGATGCAGGTGCAGTCGTCGGCCGATACGCTCCTGCTTGAGCGCACCAAGAAGGCCGAAACGGCAGCAATCTTTACCTGGAACGATGCCCACGACCGCGGCGCAGGCACCTCACTGACCTATTACATACGCTTTTACCTGGCCGACAGCAAGGACAAAATCAGCGATCTGCTGCCCGTTCCGTCAGGCAACTCGTATGCCCTGAGCACGCAGGAGCTTAACAACTACCTCTCCAACTGGGGCGTTGCCGTTGGCGAAGCCGCACGGGTAACGGCCGAGGTGATAGCACAGGTGAACGCTGATACCAAGTTCTTCAAGCCCGAAATATCTGAAACCACCATCGTAGTGACGGGTTACGACCCGCGCGACCTGATGTACATGCTCATCCCCTCGTCCGAGGGCGACCGCTCCATCCAGATGGACAACATCCCCGAGTCGGGCATCTACCACTGGCACGGCGGCCTGGAGCCTTGCGAGTTCTGGTTCTCTACCAGCACCACCGGTGCTCCCGCTTACGTCAGAGGAGCCTCTGATACGCAGGCCGTTTACTCTGCCGACGGCACGGGCAGCCACTTCGCGATTACCGAACCGGCCGACTACGACATTACGCTCGACCTGAATACCGGCACGCTGACCGTAAACAAGATACCGTACCTCTACCTCGTACAGGAACAGGACGGCAGCACAGGCACCACGCGCATCACCAACATTGATACCGACTCGCTCTACTACC
Organism: Prevotella sp. kh1p2; assembly: GCF_900111525.1. Lineage (NCBI taxonomy): Bacteria > Pseudomonadati > Bacteroidota > Bacteroidia > Bacteroidales > Prevotellaceae > Prevotella > Prevotella sp. kh1p2. The sequence goes on along the minus strand of NZ_FOHY01000007.1, from coordinate 91,064 downwards.
ACTGGAGCGGACGCCTGCAGGCAGGCACCCGGCTGCGCTTTGCCACCAGCGATGCCAACACCTGGCCGGCCTATGTTCCAACGGCAGCCGGCAGCGATGAGGTTAAACTGGCCGACGAAGGTGCCCCGATGCTCACCATCTCCACCACCGGCAGGTACGAAATCACGCTCTGTTTGAAGAACAACAAGCTCATCTGCCTCGATGTCTACGACCTGCCGTTCGGCGGCATGTGGGCTGTGGGCAACGCCGTTCCGTCGGGCTGGGATGCCGGAAACCAGACCTGTCCGTTCGTGCAGAGCGACCTGAAGCATCATCCGGAGATATGGACGCTCACTACCGACATCACTGCCGGCAACGAGTTCAAGCTCATTACCCGGCCGGGAGAGTGGAACTACGAGTTCCTGCGCGCCGACAGCGAGACCCGCCAGGACCCTGTAAACACGTGGCTCAGCAGCGGCATACGCAGTGCGGGCGTGAGTGGCGACAACAAGTACACTCCCTCCAAGGGCGGCCGTTGGACCATCAAGGCCGACCTTCACAACATGCGGCTCATCATGGTACAATAAACGGCACGGAGTGCGGGGGCACCTGCGGGTGCCTCTGCAGTCCTGCCATCATGTTAAACGACTAACAACTTACGACAATGAGAAAAATTCTATATGCTTTGATACTGCTTGCCGGCATCTTCACCTTCGTTGCCTGCGACACCGACGACGGGGTAGGAAAGCCGCAGCCACAACGGATTGTTCTGGAGAACACCTCCTTCGAAGTCGTGATAGGTCAGGTTCCGGCCGACACTACGGTGCTGAACCTGCGCTGGATAGACGCTGCACCACCGCAGACCTACCGCCTCACGCTGGCCAACGCCCTCAACGCAAACACCGTGGACATAGCCGACAACAGCCAGACGGGCAACTTCAACGTCAAGACGCTGCCCATTACCGACACGCAACTGGTAGGTTACATGGAGCAGATGCAGGTTCCGGCCGAGGGCTCTCAGCCGCTCCAGCTCACCATCTTCGGCAACAAGAGCAACGGCGTGGCCGACTCTGTAACCGCCCACATCAATGTGGCCTTCCTCGACCAATAGCACATAACCCTCAATCAACACAAAAATAAAACATCAAGAATTAAAAAGTGAATGTTAGGTTATATTGAATGATTAGCCTGAACATCTGTCCATGAAAACCAATGGGGAATGTACGAGATTTCAGCACTTTTAGAGTTGCTGGTTTTGTACATTCCTCTTTTTTCGTTATCTTCGCAGGTGGAAACCATCCGAACAGACAATTACCAACACGTTTATACCTAAGATGAGAAAACTTAAATCAGCAATCAGCATCCTGCTACTGGCATGTTCCATGCCGGTAGGGGCCCAGCAGTCGTACATGATAGCCGACAACGTGGCTGTGTTCTATCCCAAAAACTTCGATGCCGGCCAGCATCTGCCTTCGCCCATCTTCGTGCGAGAGCTCGTGCCACAGGGCAACCTCAAGGCCGGCTGGCGCCTGCAGCCTGCCTACAGCCAGGAAGGAGGCCACAGCATCGTGACTTTCAACGTGGGCGACGACGTAGACCTGTACGGCACGGGCGAAGTTCTGGGCGACCTGAGACGCAACGGCGACCACAACATTTACTGGAACCGCGACAACGGGGCCTACTATCATAATAACGGAAAACAGCTCTACCAGACCCATCCCTGGGTGCTCGGAGTGCGCAAGAACGGCTCTGCATTCGGCATCATAGCCGACAACACCTGGAAATCTACCCTCCAGACGGGGGCTGAAATCAAGTTCGACAGCGAGGGACCGGCCTTCCGCACCGTCGTCATTGAGCGCAACTCGGCAGCCGAGGTGCTGCAGGAGCTGGCCCGCCTCTCCGGAACATACGACCTGCCGCCGCTCTGGGCGCTTGGCTACCAGCAGTGCCGCTTCAGCTACCACCCCGACTCAAAGGTGCGCGAGATAGCCGACCGCATGCGTGCCGAGCGCATTCCGTGCGACGTAATATGGATGGACATCGACTACATGGACGGCTTCCGCATCTTCACCTTCCGCCCCGACGAGTTCCCAAAGCCAAAGGCACTCAACGACTACCTGCACGCCAAGAACTTCAAGTCCGTGTACATGATTGACCCGGGGGCCAAGGCAGACAGCTCCTACTTCGTAGACCGGCAGGGTACTGCCGGCGATTACTGGGTAAAGACGGCCGACGGCAAGACCTTCGAGGGCAACGTGTGGCCGGGCAAGAGCCACTTCCCCGACTTCACCCGGCCCGAGGTGCGCTCCTGGTGGGCCGGCCTTTACAAGGACTTCATGGCCCAGGGAGTAGATGGAGTGTGGAATGACATGAACGAGCCGGCCGTGTTCGGCGGCCCCGACCTCTCCATGCCGGAAGACAACATGCACGGAGGAGGCGAGGGACTGGCCCCCGGCACGCACCTGCGTTACCACAACCAGTACGGCTTCAACATGGTAAAAGCCTCGCGCGAGGGCATCCTGAGGGCCAATCCTGATAAACGTCCGTTCCTCCTCTCACGCTCCAACTTCCTCGGCGGGCAGCGTTACGCGGCCACGTGGACGGGCGACAACGCCTCTTCCTTTGACCACATGGTGCACAGCATACCCATGACGCTCAACATGGGGCTTACCGGACAGGTCATGAACGGCCCCGACATAGGCGGCTTCTTGGGCAACTGCACGTCCGAGCTCATGGCTCACTGGATGTCGATAGGCGTCTACTTCCCCTTCGTTCGCAACCATTCGTGCAGCGGAACCGTTGACCAGGAACCCTGGGCGTTCGGCTCCCAAGTCGAAAACGTGTGCCGCACGGCCATCAACCGGCGCTATCGGCTGCTGCCGTACATCTACACCCTCTTCCGCGAAGCTGCCGAGACGGGCATGCCCGTCATGCGGCCGGCCTTCATGGCCGACGACCGTGACGCCGCCCTGCGTGCCGAGCAGCAGGTGTTCATGTTAGGTAATGACCTGCTCATCATACCCCGTTGGGCCAAGACTGCCGCCTTACCGAAGGGCGACTGGGACGTCATGCAGCTCGAAAAGGCCGACGACGGCTACCAGGCTTACGTGGCCTTGCGGCCCGGAGCTGTGGTGCCCATGGCCAACTTGTACCAGAACACGGTCGAATACCGTACCGATTCGCTTACGCTCATGGTGAACCCCGACGCCCGGGGCATGGCAGAAGGCTGCCTGTACGAGGACGCCGGCAACGGATATGGCTACCGTCAGGGCGACTATGCGCAGTATCGGCTTAAGGCATCGGTGGCCGATGGCCGCCTCATGCTGAGCATGGAGAAGGCCGCAGGCAAGCGAGCAGCCGCGCCCAAGACGCTGCGCGTGGGCCTTGTTGCCGACGGCAAGGTTACTTACTCGCCCTGGACCAAGGCCGGCACCGTAACCATGAGGGCCGTTAAGGACAAGCACCCGTCCATTGACCGCAGGCAACTCAAGTGGTCGAACCTCGACCTCACCAAGCAGCCTACTACCTTGCAGGTAACCGGAAACTAAGCAAAAGCCCCCAACCAAGGGGGCTTTTGCTTTTTGTCAGCTTGCTGGTAGCCTCTTTATCTTTCCCCTCTGCCATCTCTCGTTATACCTTATATTATATAATAGCAACATCGGTAGGCAGAATGACAAATAAAATAGGCAGCCTGAACACCTTGCTGTTCGCGGCGCTACAATACGCAGAAGCCATTTCCATGCTCATGACAAAGCAAAGAAATGGCTTCTGCGAATGTATGGAAGAGGTAATTGTTTAAATGCCGAAAGTGTCAAAGATATTAAGATTATATCTTTGGTATCCCATCGGAAAAAGAATTATTCTTCTTTTGGAACGGCATCTTTGTCTACTGCAATAAAAGGTTTGTTGACAATGTTGCCAAAATATACAGGTGGAAGCACACATGATTGAAGTGGCCCATCCATTGTCTTTACATAGATAGCCCCTCTAAGTGAGCCATAGCAAAGAGACGCGAACTGGACGAGCAGCTGTGGTGCAAAGGTGATTTTATTCTCCTGGCGGAGGCTCTCTATTGACTCGTGCTTGATTTCGAAGTAGCTGTTCATAACTGCTTTAGCCAGAAGTTTGCTGCTTTGTGATAAGGTTTCGCTTACCTTGCAGCAAAGAACTTCACGCTCCTTGTCATAGGAGAACTGCACTTCGGTGTCATACCGAACTTCATCTTCATTCGGGTCAAAGTTAGCTTCGAATGTAGCAAACTGCTCGAGTTCTATTTTTGAATATTTGTAATATATTTGTTGGTCCATCGTTCTGTGCGTTTTATGCAACTTCACAAATGGCAGGAACGAAGCCTTCGTTTGTAAATTGCCCGTTACTTGAATAGGTGTCGCTCTGCTCTGCATTTGATGAGAAGGGGGCAGGTGCGGACAATTGCACCAACATACTGGTGGTGTAGGGGTGTGCAACCGAGACTATCACTTCGCCCATGACGCGCTGTAACTTGCAGATAGTTTCCAGCGTAAGGTTCTCTCCGCCCTTGAGGAGCTTGCCGACATAAACGGGCGAAACTCCCAACCGGTCTGCCAGCTCTTTCTGAGTGAGGCCCGATGTATGCAGATAATAGTGTATATAAAGTGCAATGTCTTGTGACAACCGCAACCACTCTCTGTTTTCTCGTCTCCAGCGTGCCCTTTCTTTTGCTGCGGTACTGCTGGGCTTGGCTATTTGAGCCAGTTTGTTCATGTCTGTTTCCATAATGGTCTGGTTTTGGTTAGATGTCTTCTTTTAAATCTTCACTGTCTATAATTCCGTTCTCCTTGAGGTAAGAGCGAACCCTGTCAATGTTTTGCAGGACGTGGTCTTTTAGTCCGGGCGAGTGCTGAATGGTGTCTGCGAGCTTGATGCCGCCGCCTGTTATCAGATACGTGTTGGGCTGTAGCTTGATGGCATACATCCTAAGCAGCGGCGGGCGCCCAGGTCCATACGACTTCATGGGTTGATATTGGAGTTCGTATTTGTATTTCCCTTCCAGATATTTGAAGTGATCATCGAAATCAGGAGTCTCACCTGCCATTGAGTTTGCGTTCAGTTCTTCGAATATTTCTTCCAGTCCTTCGGCCTCATCCAGTATCTGTCGGGCCACTTCTTCAGGTTCCAACACCCTTCCCCAGAAACTATCAATAAACTTGTAGGTTTGTTATCTGTCCGAATTTGCTGCAAATATAGCCCTTTATTTCTGAACTTCCAAATAATTAAGTATTGTTAATAAACCTACAGGTTAATTCCGTTTGATAGTTTATATGAGGAATGCAGGCGAAGGAGACTTATGCAGTCAAGCAGCAGGTTGCGGCTTCCGAAGTGGTCGAACCTCGACCTCACCAAGCAGCCTACTACCTTGCAGGTAACCGGAAACTAAGCAAAAGCCCCCAACCAAGGGGGCTTTTTTTTGCGTGGTTACAACTGCTTGCAAGGCGGAGAGTTGCAGATGCGGGAACAGGAGCTATCTTTCAAGGGCCTTGAACGATAGCTTCAAGCCCCTTGAAAGGCATCTTCAAGAGGCTTGAAAGATACCTTTTATCTCCTCGCTTGTAATGGGTTGATTTCTAATGCTTTGCGGGCGCGGTCTTAAAATAACGTTTCCTGCTGTTATCATCCCCTCCTAACCTCCCCTTTCCAAGGGGAGGAAACGCTGCTGTATGTTCCCTGCCAGGTGGTTGCTGATTATAAAAGACAGAGTAACAGAGTATTTTTTCTTCTGCTGCAGGTTTGCTTGATTGCGGAAATGGGCGAGTAACAGTTTGCATAAAGGCTAACTGGTATCCTCCCCTTGGAAAGGGGAGGCGGAGGAGGGGATGATGTGTGAGCAGGCTGTTGGCAATCTTCAGGTGTTATCATCCCCTCCTAACCTCCCCTTTCTAAGGGGAGGAAACGCTGCTGTATGTTCCCTGCCAGGTGGTTGCTGATTATAAAAGACAGAGTAACAGAGTATTTTTTCTGTTGTTACAGGCTTGTCTGTTAGTAGCTATAAATAAGCTAAGCCTTGCCAAAAAGCTAACTGGTAACCTCCCCTTGGAAAGGGGAGGCGGAGGAGGGGATGATATAATGGCAGGCTGTTGGCAATCTTTCGGTGTAATCATCCCCTCCTAACCTCCCCTTTCTAAGGGGAGGATACGCTGGCGCCTGTATGTTTACAACAAGCAGCTACATATATAATAATAGGAGAAAGACAAATTGGTATCCTCCCCTTGGAAAGGGGAGGCGGAGGAGGGGATGATGTAGTGGCAGGCTGTTGGCAATCCTTGGGGTGCGTCATCCCCTCGTAACTTCCCCTTTCCAAGGGGAAAATACAGGTTTGTTCATTGGATATAAGATTGTGTTTTCTCATTTATCACTCTGCTTGTTTATGTTGGCACAGCGCTATGCGATATTGGATAATGGCATGGAGATACTTTTCAAGGGGCTTGAAGCATAGTTCCGGGATGGCGACATGATGCAGCAGGCACCACCGGCGCGGCGGGTCAGCCTCTTTTACCGGCACCTGGCGCGGGCTCCCTGGCCGCTTCGGGGCCGGCTGCCGGCACCACTGCCACCCAGTATTCATCGCTGTCGGCGTCGATGAGCATGGGCTCGTAGCCCAACGGGCGCCACTTCTCGTTGAGCCGGTGGCACCAAAGCGTCACGTTGGACATGCCATCCTGTTGCGCCACCTCTACGGGCAGGTGGTGGCGCTGCACCCGTTGCAGGTCCTTCAGCCGGCCGGCAAAGTTGTCCCAATCGGTCTTATAGTCAAATCCGGCGATGGCTTTCAGCTCGTCGAGCATGTAGAGCAGACCCACGCTACGCAGTGTTTCGGGCTCGTCGCGGTACGTTTCCCACAGGTCGTAGTAATCGTCGTCGCGCCCTGCATCGGTCTCCGAGCGTGCCTTGTAAAACCCGTCGGGGTCGACAAGGCTCTCCTTCACGGCTTGCATCAGGGCCTCGTCTTCGCCCGCCACCTGCCGGGCCAGCGCCGTCAGTGCCACAGGGTCGGTGGGCAAAGGCATGCAGCGCACTTGCGGCTGCTGCTCCGGCTCAGTCTTAACAGGCTTAGAGAAGAGCATCGCCAGCAGCGGGGCAGCGAACAGCAGGGCGCCCATAGCCAGTAAAAGGCCCTTTATCCATGCGCCCTGCCGGAACATGCTGACGGCCAGCCAACCGGCACCTGCAGCTAAAGCGAGCAAAGCCAGCGTTACACATCCATTGGTCAGTTTGTCTTTCATACCTTATCTGTTGATTTATTTGCTATCGACCGACACCGATTTCGCCTCTCACGGCCATGTCGAAAGCGTGTTTGCAAGAGTTGTCGTTATCGTTGTTTGGGATATTCGCGGATAAATTTAACGGCCGCGTTGCCGCCTTTTGCGCTGAACACCAGCGTGCCATAGACGTAGGACTGCACGCACTCGCCGATGTCGTTGCTGGCCGGCAGCCATTTAGGCATTACGTCCAGCAGTTGCAGGGCCTCTGCAACGAACGGGTCGGAGAGGTCGCCCTCGGCCTCCGTACTAAGCAGCGAACCGTCTTTATCTGTCAGCATGACCACGTTGACCGAGGCTCCCTTGCCCGCTTGCAGGGCCTGCTCGGGGTACTGCAAATACTTGTTGAGAAATGCCTCCATGTCATTCTGTCCGGCTCCAAAGGATGGTTGCTTGTCCGGCCAGAAGTATATGTAAAAGTCTTTGTCGGTTACCACGGCCGGCGGATAGCTCTGGCAGCGCACAATGACGTAACGGCTGCCGTGCTTCTCAACCTTTACATAGTGGGCTACTTCTAAGTGGGGATAAGTGCCGCGGACACAGAACCAGCCCTCCTGCGGCATGCTGTACACGGCGTAACGAGGCTTGCCGGAGGCAGTAATGTCAAGGTTCTGCAGCATGTTGTTCACCAGCATCGTGCCCAAAGACAAGTCGCGGCTTGCATGCTCCAGACCTTTCCGCTCCACGCAGTGGCGCATCAGTTCCAGCCGGGCATCGTGTGCATGGTCATCTATGGTTACAAAAGTAGAGAAATACGACCGGTAGAAGGCCTCGACAAACTCGTGCGCGCTCTTTGGATGGGCCTGCATGGGCACCACCTTGGCATGAAAGATGGTGTCGGAGGCTGCCGTTCCCAGTCCTGCAGGCGTTACATAGCCTATCTTGCGGTGGCCGTTGCGGTCGGTCACCATGCGTACCGGTATCTTCTCCAGCCCCGGTTCGGACTCATTCTTCCATGAAACCATGTACCAGTTGTCGTGAAGATGCCCTACGCGCAGGGTCTTCAGGAAATCAAGCGGCACCACCTCGCAGCGTACGAAAGGGTAAACGTCGTTCTCGTCGGCAAAGCTTCGTTCTGCCATCAATGGCGTGAGATGGCTTTCGTCGAGTTTATCGCGCTCCTCGACACTGTTTGTCGGGCTGCCGTAAGCCTTCGTGTAATACTCGCGGATGATGCGTATATCGGCCGCCGTGTCAATATGCGCACGGGGTGTTGCCACCTTGGCGGAGTCTGCCATGCCTGCTGCAGGCTGCCTGCTGTTGGCTTTCCGGCCCACGAGAAGATAGAACACGAGCCCTACGGCGGCAAGACCGAGGACTGAGAGGAGGATGAGCTGTTTTCTTTTCATTACCTTATTTATATATAGGTGATGGGCTCTTGGGCTGCAAGTGCACCTTACCACCGGTTACAGTCGGTTGCCCGGCGCCCGGTGGCTGCCCGTCCGCAACCCGCCGGATGCTGCAAATTTACTTGTTTTATTCCTAAATCATGCTGATTTAACAATTTTATCTGCCCTTTTCAATATTATTTCTTATCTTTGCAAGGCTATAGATTGGCAAAAAGGGAGCTATGCTTCCATGAACTTTCAAAGAAAAGGCAATGGATTTGAAGAATTTTTTCAAGCGACAGTTACGTACCGTCGTAGAGTGTAAAGAGCAGGACCCGGGCGTCCTCTTCCACCTGATGGAGACCTCGACCGACGAAATCAAGAACGCCAGCAAACTCATCGTAGCTCCCGGACAGGGCTGTCTGGTGGTCTACGACGGCCGTGTGAGGGCCACTCTTACAGAGCCCGGAACCTATGAGATGGAGACAGCAAACCATCCGTTCATCACAACGCTGCTCAATCTTGCACAGCAGTTGGAGAGTGAACACAAGATGCGCTTCTACTTCTTCCGCACTGCAGAGATGGTGAACGTGCTCTGGGGCACGGCTTCTCCTGTTAAGTACATGGAACCCGTCTATCATCTGCCGGTGGCACTGGGTGCCTGCGGCAACTTTTCCGTTAGGATAGCGGAACCCGACAAGATGTTTACCACGCTGCTGGGCACCGTGAGCAACTACCGCGACAGCGACGTCCGCGAGCTCGTCTCGTCGCGTATCGTGGCTCCGCTCACCTCCTTCTTGGCCGAGAAGGCTTATCCTTATCAGGAGGTGGACAGCCACTTGCTCGAGCTGTCGACCGACTTGAAGACCCGTACAGCAGAAGAGTTGGCGCGTCTTGGACTGGAGCTGACCGATTTCAGGGTAGATTCAGTGACCTTCGACGATGATACCATGGAGCGGATTGGCAAGATTGCGGACATGACTGCTGAGCAGCAAGCCGCTGCCGAGGTAGGACTTGACTACACGGACGTGCAGAAACTGGGCGCCCTACGTGATGCCGCACGCAACGAAGGAGGCCTTGCAGGCGCCGGACTGCAGTTAGGAGCGGGCGTGCAACTGGCCAAGGACATTTTCAAACAGCCCGAGGCAAACGGAGGGCAGGCAGCTGCAGATGCGCCGGCCGAACCTTCTGCCGATGCCACCCAGCGCCTGCGCCAGCTCAAGACGATGCTCGACGAGCAGCTCATCACGCAAGACGAATACGATAAAAAGAAAGAAGAAATACTCGCAAGACTATGAAAAGAGTAATCATCATTGCCTCGGCAGCGTTCGTTGTCAATCTGCTTGCAGGTCTGCTGCTCTCTGCTTACGCGCTTACAACGCTGCTTTTTACGAGCCTGGCCATTGTCATTAACTGCCTGCTGGTGTGCGCACTCTTTGCCTTTGGTGCCGAGAGCACCCACCGGCTCAGCCTCGGCATGTGCTTCCTGGGGCTCGGCGTGCTTGAATTTGTCAGCGCCTTCTTCGCTCCCCAGAGGTGGACAGACAACTGGTGGGTCATTGCCGTCGTCGCGCTTACGGCCTTACAGGCCATCGTTACCTATCTGGCCATCCACTATTCCAGGCAATCCTAACCCGCAGACAGCACATGGCGACAAAGATAAAAGCAGTGAAATGTCCGCAGTGTGGCAGCGAGAAACACACCCAACTCGACGAGAAGCGCTTCAGATGTGACAGTTGCGGCACCGAATTCTATATCGACGACGATGACATCAACATCAATGTAAACCACCGTTTCGACTTCGGCAAGCAGCAGCCTTGGTGGCAGCAGCCGGGTAATATGATTAAGGTAGGCGTGGCGGCGTTCGTCTTTCCGCTGGTGCTTTTTGTCTTTATCATAGGCGCGTCGCTGTTTTCGACGTCGCCCAAGAGCACCTTCTCGGGGCCCGACTCGGTGGGGGTGTACGACCACTACGAATACATTGTGCCCATGAAACATGCCGGCAAGGCCTGCTTCTTTTACCTCGTGGAGCGCAACTACCATCCCGACTACCGCGACGACGCCTCGAAATACACCGACGGACATTACTACGGGTTCCGCGATGCGCAGACAGGAGAGGTGCTGGCAGAGCACTTGCTCTTCTCTGAAAGCCAGATAGAAGAACTTTCGGACTTCTCTCTCTTTCAGAGTAAGATGCGCTATTTCCATCAAGCACGCAGCTGGTTCATGCTCATTCCCAAGCGTTTTATCTATGCGGTAGACCCTGACGGGTTGACTGTCAGGGACGTTTCCAAGACGATGTTTGCCAAGAAACCGGCCATGAGCACAGGACTCTCGTCGGCAGAGTTCCTGGATGAAGACTATGGAGAGGGCTTTGAGGTTATTAATAACTTGGCCGAGAAGTACAACTACTTTCCTGCAACCGGCCGGCTCTACACCACCGAGGCCTTTGACTATGCCAAACGGCTGCCGCCGGGCGAGCTGCAGGGCGAGCTAAGGGACAGTACGTACTATAAACTGCAAAGCAAGAACAACCGCATTCGTATCTTTCAGCTTAGCTTCAAGTTCCATCTCGGCGACCCGCAGGATGCCCAATACTTCTCTGATGACATGGCCTACCAGTGGGATGGCGACAAGAGGCTGTCCAGCGCCAAACCGATTACCGACTGGTTCTCGGGCTTCAACGCCAAGATTGTGTACCAGGACAGCCGCTACCTGCTGCTTTCCTACAACGCCACCATAGCCACCGGTGCCCCTACCGTGTTCCAGCTGCGCAGCACCGACGGCCGTCTTCTCTGGACAAAGGCCCTCGACAAAGAGGTTGAAACAGACTTTGCGGTCCGTGCGGACAACCGTTTTTGGCTCAAGACGGAAACTTCTTACCGCCGGAAAGACAACGAGGCGGCCGCCAGCAGCCTCTCTCTGGGCAACGGTACCTATCAGGAACACTACCTCTTTGTGTCGGAATACAAAATAAAAGCAAAATGAAGAGACGCCTCATCATCCTCCTGCTCCTGCTGCCCGCCATCGTCAGCGCCCAAAAGAAATACGAGGAGCGATACGAAAACGGACAACTGGCCGTGACGGGCTTCAAGAACCGGGACACCGGCGAGTACGAGGGGCACTGGATTGTTTACGGTCAGGACGGCAAGAAAATAAAGGAATGCGACTTCAAGCACGGCCTCGAAGAGGGCACACTCTATGAGTACAACATCTACGGGCAGCTAACCGCCACCACCGAGTATTGTCATGGCAAGCGCGAAGGGTTGCATGTGGAGCATCATTTTTTCATCAACGATTCCACAAAGCGTGTCGTAAAGCTCCGCTGCCATTACCACAACGGCCTCGAAGACGGGATGCTCTACGAGTACGATGAGCACGGAAAGCTCACCCGCAAGAGCATGATGAGGCAGGGATTCCCCATAACAGACACCCTCTATCAGCATGACGGCATCAAGTACATGGCCTACCGGCACCCTGAAGAGAAGCATCGAACCAACTGGGGCAGCTACGATGACTGGGATGTAAAGTTCGTTCCCTATCATCAGCAGTTACAAGTGGCATCCGCTGCGCCGGCTCCAAGCCATGCCGTTCGCAAGGTTCAGCCCAGGCGTCCTGTAAGGAAAACAAAGGTCGCCAAGCCCCGCAAGGCGGCCACACCCAAGCCCGTTGCGCCCAAGCGCAAGCTAACCGTGGGCAAGGATGGCGTAATAGAGTACAAGTAAGCGCAGCGCCGGCGGGCCTGCGGCTTACCTGCGGGCTAAGCTGAAACAAGTTTCTGTTTGCTTGCCTGAAAGCATCTGTAAGCCGGATGGTTGCAAACAGTAAGGCAAGAGCTGTGACTCAAGCCCCTTGAACGATAGCTTCAAGCCCCTTGAAAGGCATCTTCAAGAGGCTTGAAAGACACCTTTTATCTCCTCGCTTGTAATGGGTTGATTTCTAATAGTTTGCGGGCGCGGTCGTAAAATAACGTTTCCTGCTGTTATCATCCCCTCCTAACCTCCCCTTTCTAAGGGGAGGAACCGCAGCTGAATGTTCCCTGCCAGGTGGTTGCTGATTATAAAAGACAGCGTAACAGCGTATTTTTTTCGCTGCGGCTGGAGACTAATCAGCCAGCGTAACCGTTTGTCCGGTGCGGCTGCTGCGGATGGCGGCCTCCAGTATCTGCACCACGATGAGGTTGTTCTCGATAGAGGCAAGGTCGGTGGGCAGCACCTTTATCTCGCCTCGCACGGCTGCCCGCAGGTAGCGGAAGGAGTCGTCGAGGGGCTGTTGCAGGGCGGGCGCCTGCAGTGCCTGAGGCTTCCGGCCGCGCAGGGAGAGCTCCATGTCGGTGCCGTTGCGCTGGTAGATGGTGCCCTCGAGGCCGTAGATGTACATGTCCTTGCGGCCGGCGGGCCAGCACCAGGAGCCCATCACGCTGACCGTGGCCTGTGGGTAGTTGAGCAGGATGGTGGCATCGTCGTCTACACGGGGGTAAACGTCGGGCTTGTTCTGCCGCAGCACGGCCGTAACACTTACGGGTTTTTGGTTTCCCAGGAGCCATGTGGCCAGGTTGATGCCGTAGCATCCGAAGTCGGTAACGGCCCCGCCGCCGTTCTGCACGGGGTCGGTGAGCCAGTTGGTGAAGCGCTTGCTGCAGTTAATCTCTATGGGGCCTTCGTGGCCGTCGTACATGTTGATGCGGAAAACGCGGCCTATCTTGCCCGCCTCTACCATGCTCTTGGCCTCGTGGTTGGTGGCGTACCATGACGTTTCGTAGTTGGTCAGCACCATGATGCCGTAGCGGCGGGCCAGCTGCTGTATTCGCTGCGCGTCGGCGTAGGTGGTGGCCAGCGGCTTCTCCACCATCACGTGGATGTGGCGCGGGGCGCAGGCTTCAACCACGCGGAGGTGCTCTGCTATGGGCCCATAGGCCACCACGGCCTCCGGACGGGTGCGGTCGAGCATGCGGTCCAGATCCTTGTAGAAGAGCTTCTCGCTTACCTTGCCCGTCAGGATGTTCTGCTGGCGGTAGCCGTCGTTGGGCTCCCATACGCCCACTACATCGAAGTCGCCGCGGCCAATGGCGTTGGCAACGTTCCAGAGATGGTCGTGCGTAACTCCCGCCACGGCCAGGCGCAGCGGCTTGTTGTTCTGGCAGAGGGCCGGAAGGGCCGCCAGTGCCAGCACGATGAGGGTGAGTAGTCTTTTCATTTGCATTGTCGGTTTAGTTTTCTGCAAATATACGTAAAAATGGGGAGATACGTCCAGAAACGGCAAACAAAATGTGTGTTGCTCCGTTTTCAGGTTTTCAGCAGGTCTGCAGGGAGCTGTAAATCTTGTACCTACAGGCTGAGTGCGGATCCGGTGGAGCCGTATCGGGCAGCTCCTGCAGCTCCGCAAGGGCGTTGACGGCAATTGTAAAACAGTTAAAAATATAAAAATTACAAAAATAAAAGGCCTGTATTTAGTAAAAATCGAAAATAAATACTAATTTTTCCCCATTCAGTTAGTACCGAGACTACAGAACCATGAACGTACATGATGGGCATGGAGAGGCCAATACTCCTTGCCAGGTGCACCCTCAGCGTGCGAAAAGAGAATCGGAAAAGCCAAGGAAGAACAATTTTATTAACCTATTTTAGCTGAAACCAATGAGAAGAAGTGAACTGTGGCTATACCTAACCCTACTGTTAGGTTGTGGCCTTACGGCATGCTCGGACAAGGAAACTGCCGGCTCGGCCGGGGCTCCGTTCAACGCGAATGCCCCCATCTCGATTACGGATTTCTATCCGGATTCGGGCGGTATCGCCACTCCCATGATTATTTCAGGAACCAACTTCGGTACCGATACCACGGGGTTGAAAGTGTTCTTCATCGACGAGAACAACGTTCGCCACCGTGGCGGACTGGTTTCAACCAACGGAGAAAAGATTTACTGCTACGTGCCCTCGGGGCTTACTTACATGCGTAAGATAGGCCTGCAGGTAGAACGCACGGTGCAAGGGAAAACCGAACCCGTAGTTGGAACGTGCGACAGGCCGTTCTATTACAAAACCCAGACGGCCGTTACAACCGTGGTGGGGCAGGTGTCTACCACCGAGCAACCTACCAAGGCCGCCACGCTTAGTACGACAACGCTGTCGGCTCCTCTTTATATCTGCCTTGACGACGAGGACAATATCTTTATAGTAGAGAGAAGATTGGGAGCTGCGCGTCCGCAGGCAATTACCTGTAAGAAATCTGACGGTTCAAACTCAAAGGGGAACGTGCTGCGGGCTTCGTTGACAAAAGATGAGGTTGTGATGCTGTCGGAAGACCAGTTTAACCTGCCAAACGCCCCTGCCTTCTCCGACGAACCGGGCATGGAGGCAGTGTATGTGCCAAGTGATGAGGGCATGGGCTTTATGCAGCTTTCCAAATCTACAGACTATCAGCCCCGCGCATTGCTGGCTTTGAAGAACGACAAGTTCCCGGAAATAGACAAGAATAACTGGAAGTTCAGCTTCGTGGTGAACAAGGTAGACAAGCAGATTTACACCGTGATGCACGGTGGACAGCTGGTGCGCATTGACCCCCGCACACGCCGCACCGAGGTGCTGCTGAAGAAGGTGGGCATTCACGGGTATCAGGATGGCGGAACGGACTCTTACTTTGCCTTCAGCCCCATAGAACCCAACAAGCTCTTTGTGTGCCAGTCGGATAACAACGAGATTTGGACGGTCGACATCGACCAGCTGGAAGGCAAGGACATTGACAACTACCACGGCGAGTCGTATGCCGGTCGTGGATGCTACGAAGGACTTAGTGCCGGCCGCGGATGGGAAGACGGACTGCTGAAGAACGCCAAGTTCTACTATCCCCGCCAGATATGTTTCACCAAAGACGGCAAGCTCTACATAGCCGACTCGGGTAATTCCTGCATCCGCTCCATTGACACAACCTTGCCTCCCGACAAGGCCACCGTTACAACAGTTGTAGGTATTCCCGGCTCACACGGACATCAGGACGGCGGCCCCGACATTGCCAAGTTCCGTTATCCTTACGGTGTGGCTGTAAGTGCGGACGGCTCAATTGTGTACGTAGCCGACACCGGCAACCGCGTTATCCGCAAACTGTCCATTGAATAACCTTGAGAAGAATATACACATGAAACAATTTTTCAGCATTTTTATGTTCCTGATGGTGCTGTGCCAGGGCATGGTCTACGGTCAGGACAACACTCCTACGCAGGTAACGGTATCGGGCGTTGTGGTAGATGAGAGCGGCGAAGGCTATCCCGGCGCTACAGTCTACGTGAAAAACATTCCCGGAAGGGGAGTGGTTTCAGACCTTGACGGCAAGTTCAGCATCAAGGTAGACATAAACTCGGTATTAGTAA
This sequence comes from Prevotella sp. kh1p2, assembly GCF_900111525.1. Classification (NCBI taxonomy): domain Bacteria; kingdom Pseudomonadati; phylum Bacteroidota; class Bacteroidia; order Bacteroidales; family Prevotellaceae; genus Prevotella; species Prevotella sp. kh1p2. Next base: position 75,099 of record NZ_FOHY01000007.1, on the reverse strand, counting down.
TCCAGGCCGTGGGTATGAAGAGCATCGAACAACTTGTGACCAAGAACATCAAGGACGCGAAGTTCGTGCTCAAGGAGGATGTCTCTTCGGTCGACGAAGTTGTGATTACGGGTCTTAGCTCGCAGAAAAAAGTGTCGGTGGTAGGTGCAATCTCCACCATTGACGTATCGGAGCTCAAGACGCCAGGCACCTCGCTTACCAACATGATAGGCGGCCGAATGGCCGGTGTAATCACCATGCTCTCGTCAGGAGAGCCTGGAAAGAACCTCTCGAACTTCTGGATACGCGGCATCAGTACCTTCGGTGCCGGCGGCAACGCACTCGTGCTGATTGACGGTTTGGAAGGAAACCTCAACGACATAGACCCGGACGACGTGGAGTCGTTCTCCATTCTGAAAGATGCCTCGGCAACAGCCGTGTACGGAGTGCGTGGTGCCAACGGTGTGGTTATCGTTACCACAAAGCGCGGAAGCAAAGGGCGCCTTGACATTACGGGACGAGCAAGTTTGAAGGTTTCGCAAATCAGGCGTATGCCCGAGTATCTGGGTGCCTACGACTATGCACTGCTGGCCAACGAGGCCCGTGCCGTTTCGGGCGAAAATGACCTTTATACGCCCTTGCAGCTCGACCTGATTAAGAACCGCCTTGACCCCGAACTCTATCCTGATGTGGACTGGACGCATGAGATAATGAAGAAAGTCTCGTTCCAGCAGAACTATTATGTGAGTGCACGAGGTGGCGGCGACTTGGCCCGCTACTTCCTCTCGCTGGGCTACCAGGACGAAGGAGCAGCCTACAACCAGAAGCAGAACATCTTTCATGAGCCGCTGTCATACCGCCGGCTCACCTATCGTGCCAACATAGACATGAACCTCACGAAGAGCACCAGGCTCTACTTCGGCGTAGACGGCTACGTTTCAAACTACACAACGCCCGGTGGACTGACCACGCAGCAGGTGTGGAACAGCGTGAGACTGCTGAACCCGCTCATGTTCCCTATCGAGTATGCCGACGGCACGCTGCCTACCTACGGACAGAGTGACCTGGTTTCGCCTTATGCTGCACTCAACTACATGGGCTACCGGTCGGAAGACATCAACCGCAACATGATGACTTTGAAGGTTACACAAGACTTCGCAGGCGTACTGAAGGGCCTCACCATGTCGGCACAAGTAATGATTGACCACAGATCGGACTTCAACGAGCGGCGCTATGTCAGTCCGGACTTGTACCGGGCATCGGGTCGCACGTCGGAAGGTTTGCTCATCAAGACGCTCAGACAGCGGCAGATAGACATGACCTACTCATCTGGCAACACCTCGTGGCGCAAATACTATATGGAAGCCAAGGCCGACTACAACCGCACCTTCGGGCTGCACAACGTGGGAGCCTTGCTGTTCTACTACATGGAAGACGAGAAGGGCTCCGACTGGGGCACCGATGCGCTGGGCATCAACGCCATTCCCGCACGCCGGCAGAACCTCTCCGGCCGCCTGTCTTATGGTTTCAACGATACCTATTTTATAGATGCAAACTTCGGTTACACCGGCTCGGCGCAGTTCAAGAAAGGCGACCGCTTCGGCTTCTTCCCCTCAATCGCCGTTGGCTGGGTGCCAACAGCTTACAAATGGGTGCAGAAGAATCTGCCTTGGCTTAGCTTCCTGAAGTTCAGAGCCTCGTACGGACTGGCCGGTAACGACCAGATTGGCGGCGGCCGGTTCCCGTATCTTACCATCATCAACCACCATGCACCCACGTACTGGGGCTATTCCGGGCAGGGTATCCGTGAGACCCAGACCGGTGCCGACAACCTGAAATGGGAGGTGGCCAAGAAGGCCAACCTGGGTATTGATGCCAAGTTCTTCCATGACAAGCTGTCATTAACGGTCGATTTCTTCAGGGACGAGCGTGACCACATCTTCCAGGACCGCGTTACGCTGCCCGAGTTTGTGGGTATGGTTACTTATCCTAAATCGAATGTAGGCCGCATGCACAGCTACGGTTCGGACGGTAACATCTCTTACTTCCAGCAACTGAACAAGCAAGCCAGCTTTACCTTGCGTGCCAACTATACTTTCTCGCAGAACATAGTCGATTATTTTGAGGAGAACAAGCTGCCTTACGACTACCAGAGTATTACCAACCGGCCGTGGGGACTCATCCGTGGCTACATTGCCGAAGGGCTTTTCAAGAGCAAGGATGAAATCCTCACCAGCCCTGACCAGTCGCAGAGCTTTGGCCGGGTGCGTCCGGGCGACATCAAGTACCGCGACGTCAACGGCGACGGTGTCATCAACAGCGACGACCGAGTGCCCCTGTCGTACGGCAATCAGCTGCCGCGCGTGATGTACGGTTTCGGTGCCGACTTCAGCTGGAAGGACCTCACGGTGGCTTTGCTGTTCAAAGGCTCCGCCGGTGTAGACTATTATCGCTCGGGCTTGAATGGCAACGATGCCGGCTGGATACCATTCTACAATGGCGAGCTTGGCAATGTCATCAAGCTGGCCAACAACCCGAAGAACCGCTGGACGCCCGCATGGTACTCCGGAACCACGGCAACGGAGAACCCGGATGCCGAGTTCCCGCGCCTTTCTTATGGCAGCAACAGCAACAATGCACAGTTGTCAACCTTCTGGAAGCGCAACGGCTCGTTCCTCAGGTTCCAGGAGCTCAGCTTCCGTTACAAGCTGCACAACAAGCCTTGGCTGTCGACCGTAGGGCTCACCTCGGTTGACGTGGAGTTCGTGGTCAACAATCTCTTCACCATAGACAAGGTGAAGTACTTCGACCCTGAGCAGGCTTCTTACAACGGATCGGCTTATCCTATCCCGACAACTTATACGTTGCAACTTTATTTCAAGTTCTAACATTCTTGTATATTATATGAAAAAGATATTGATGTTAATAGCTGGCACCGGCTTGATAGCAAGCTCGATGCTTACCTCATGCAACTATCTGGATGTGGATCACTACTTCGAAGCCACCTTCAAGGAAGACTCCATCTTCCACAGTCAGGTAAATGCAGAGGGCTACTTGTGGAACACGCCGCAAGGATTCCCCGACCCCGGAAACATCTGGGGCAACTCCTGGAACCCAGGAGAAACGGCTTCGGACGAAATTACCGTTAAATGGCAAACTGCCGAGTTCTGGGGAGCAAGGCTCACCGTTGGAGGTATCAACGAGAACAATGTGCCCAACTGGTACTTGTGGTACGACATGTATAAGATTATCAACCGGTGCAACAGGATGCTGCTCAATGTGGACAACGTGGGCGACATGACCGATTCCGACCGCCGGTTGTACAAGTCCTACGTTCATTTCATGCGTGGTTATGCCTATTACCACCTGCTGATGAACTGGGGTCCTATCATCAACGTGGGCGACGAAGTGATGCCTACGGACAAGCCGGCGGATTTTTATAACCTGGAACGCCGCACCTACGACGAGTCCGTTGATTACATCTGCCAGGAATTTGCCGAAGCTCTGAAAGGTCTCCCCATGCCGCAGCAGCAGTCGATGAATTACTTTGAGCGTCCTACCAAGGGTGCTGCGCTGGCTCTGATAGCCCGCCTGCGCCTCTTCCAGGCCTCTCCGCTCTTCAATGGAGGAACGGCCGCCCGCAGATGTTTCGGCGACTGGAAACGCAAGAGCGACGGAAAAGACTATGTAAACCAGACCCCCGACCCGGCACGTTGGGCTGTAGCAGCCGCTGCCGTGAAGCAGGTTATCGACATGGACTACTATTCACTCTACACCGTAGCGAAGTCTAAGGAGGCTCCCTATCCACTGGATGAGAGCGTGCCTACGGTCGACTTCCCCAACGGAGCAGGCAACATAGACCCCTTCCACTCGTTTGCCGACATGTTCAATGGCGAAGGCATCCCCAAGGTAAACAAGGAAATCATCTGGGGAGTGGAGCGTTCCAACGGCGTGACAGGATATACCAGGCACTCCTTCCCCGTGAAGTATCAGGGCTGGGGCGGCATGTCGGTTCCGCAGCGCGTTGTAGACTGCTTCCTGATGAAGGACGGCAAGACGGTACAAGAGTCTCCGCTGTACGACGGAAACCTTGAGAATACAACTGCGCGCACGGAGAATCTCGGCGATTACGTGCTCATGCAGGGCGTGCCCAGAATGTATGCCAATCGGTCGGCACGGTTCTATGCCTCTATCGGCTTCCCCGGTCGTTACTGGCAGATGAACACAGCCAGCGCCGACAAGCAGTACGTGAACAAGCAGTTCTGGTATTCCAACGACGATGCCGAAGCCGGTAAGGCCGGTGCGGGCAACAACCCCAACGACTATTGTATCACGGGTTACGTGCCTGTTAAGTACATCCATCCCGACGATTCCTACTCCAAGGCCAACGGTTCGGCCGTCATCGCCAAGCCCTTTGCCATCATCCGCTACGCCGAGGTGCTGCTGGAGTTCGTGGAGGCAATGAACAATGTTACAGCTGCAACTACCGTGCAGACTTATGACATTACCGGAAATCTGGTCGATGTCAGCATCCGGCGCGACGAGGATTTGATGCGCAGCTACTTCAACCAGATAAGGTACCGCGTAGGATTGCCCGGAGTAGAGGATGCCGTGCTGGCCGATAGAGATGCCTTCGACAAGGTTATCAAGAACGAAAGGCAAGTAGAATTGTTCAACGAAGGCTACCGCTACTTCGACACCCGCCGCTGGGGAACCTTCCTTGAAGAAGATGCAAGATCAAGCAACTGGCGTGGTCTGGACGTTAACCGCGACCGCGACAACACCAACGGCAACGGAGGATTCTGGAATTTGGTGCAAATCAACGAGCAGAACATTCGCGACCGTGTGGCCAAACCGCAAATGGTATTCCTCCCGCTGAGCCACAGTGAATTACTGAAAGTTCCCAACATGGATCAAAACAAGGGCTGGGACCGCTAAACCACTCAATAGAACAACAGATTATGAAGATTTATAAATTGCCATTATATTTGATTGCCGCCTGCTCCGTTTTGGCTGCGTGCGACAGTTATGACTTCGAACAGGAGCAGTACCGCAAGGAAATCAACCTCCTGCAAAACAGCGAGGGCGTGTACGACAGGCAGGTAGTAGACATGCTGGCCGAGGACAGCGAGGATGGTGCCATCATCTATCTGGTGGCCGGACTCAGCGGTTCGCAGCCCTCTACGCAGGATTATCCCGTGGCTCTGCTCAGTTCCGATTCGCTTTTCAATGCCTATAACAAGTCCAACTTCGATATAGAGCAGTCGCGTTATGCCAGGTTGCTGCCCCGGGAATGCTACGAGGAGCCCAGCCTGACCATGAGTATAAAGGCCGGCGAGTCGCAGGTCAAGTTCCCCTTTAAGCTGAAGAACCTAAGCCGCCTCTCGCCCGACAGCACCTACATGCTCGACTATGAGATTGACCGTGCCCACAGTGCAGCCTGCAATCCCAACAAGTGCCACGTGCTGTTGCGCATCCACTGGCAAAACGAGTTCGGCTCCACTGCTAACCCTATGGACTATTCGTACAACAGCGCACAGGTGGTTACGCCTGCCACAACGCCCGGCGGAACGGCCATGGTACGCCGTCCTACCCATACGCTGCGGGCTTTCCCCATAGGCAAGAATGCCGTTCGCTTCATGGCGGGCGATGAGACGTACGATGATTACAGCAAGGCTCTCGACATCATCAACCAGCGCAGCATCGTCATCGAGGTAGGAGAAAAGAAGCCGCAGAACCCCAATGCCCGCGACATCGTTATCCGTCCGTACCGTGCAGACGAAATGGAAGTAGTCATGCAGACGCCGCTGGGCGAGTACGACAACACCTTCTTGCTCAACGAAATCGTTGGAGTGGGCGGCGGCAGCGCCACCTATTACAAGGAATTCAGGGTGCGCTACAAGTACCGCCTGCTCAAGGAGAAGCAGAGCGACGGCAGCTTTGCCCCCGGTCCCTTTAAGGAGGTGCAGGCCAAACTGCGCTATCAGTACAATCCGAGAGCCGACCAGCTTTAATATTATCATTCCTTTAAACCAAAGAAAGTATGAAAATGAAATTATCATTCATGGCAATCGTGCTGGGCGTGGGAGCCTTGGCCGGCTTCACGGCCTGCTCTCCCGACTACGAGACCGACTTTACCCGCTCTGTTCTTGAGGTTCCGCACAGCAGCCAGGCCACGATAGTTTTCCCCTTGGCGGGCGGCCAGCACGAGATTGAGGTAGAGTCTAATCTGCCTGTGAGCGATTGGACGGCAACGGCGAATGCCGACTGGTGCGAGGTTTCCAAGACCGACGGCAAGGTTAATGTGACTGCCGGAGCCTACGACGGCTATACCAAACGCCAGGCTGTGGTAACCGTTGCCTATGGCCATCAGGCGTATGACATCCTTGTGATACAGATGGGCAAGGAAGCCAACCTCGACATTCTGGAGGAGGGCGGCTTCTTCAAGAGAAAAACGGGCATGTTCGGCTACATCTCCGGTGGTGCCACCGAGTGCATTGTCCCCATGCTGACAAACCTGAACGTAGACCACGTACAGATACCCGATACCTGTAACTGGGTACACTACACGCCGCAGACACTGACGGCCGACGAGAACAACCGCACGAACCTGAAGCTGGATGTAGACAAGAATACAACCAACCAGAGGCGCTATTGCACCGTCATCCTGCAGTCGTCTTCTAACTACGACCTGCCTTGCCAGTTCGTTATCGTGCAGGAGAAGATAGGCTACACCGTCGTTCCTCTGTACGGCAAGGACGAGTACACGGTAGAAGATGGCGGCGATAAGCTGCTTGTTCACTTTACCGAGGAGATACCGAGCAACGGCTACACGGCCGAGGTATCGGCCGATGCACAGGCCTGGCTTACGCTCGAAACATCCGGCACAACCGTATATGGCGGCGAAGTTGCGGCCGTAGTGGCACCCAACGAGGTTCAAACCCCGCGTACCGGTACCATTACGCTCACCAGCAGGAACGACCCCTCAAAGCAGCTTGTGCTCACTGTTAAGCAAAAGCAGTTCGTGCCCGTTCCGCCTTTCAACGTGGTAGACCTCAAGACAACGGCCGGCAACGGAAACATTACCGTAAGCTGGCAGAAGCCCGAGAAGGTAAACTACGCAAAGGTTGTGGTAACCTGCCACAATGCCATGCTCAACACGACCGAGACCAAGACCATTACCAATAAGGACCAGCTGTCCGTTGTCTTCAACAATACCTACCAGTTCGCAGGCAACTACGAGTTCACTGTTAAGACCTACGGCCTTACCGGACTTGAGACCAACGAGCCCAAGACCATTACAGGCGTATCGCTGCCTTGGTCGGAGAAGGTTGAGTTTAACCTCACGGCAGGCATGATAACGTCAAATGCGGTCCAGACGGATGATGGTGGCGGCATACCCGCTCTGGTCGACAAGAATGTGAACACCTACTTCCACAGCTTGTGGGGTTCCAACAGCGACGACAACAAACCTCACCGTCTGCAGTTCAACCTCGGCAGGACAATTGCCCGCACCTTCTACTTCGACTACGACGGACGTAACGGCGGCAATGGCAATGGCGACATTAAGTCGGTCAAGATATATGGCAGCCAGTCGGGTGTTCCTAACGATGCAGCATGGGAGTTGCTTGGAACAATAGACTACGACCTGCCGGCCGGCCGCGGACAGCGTGCCACCGCCAAGTCGTACATAACGGCTTCGAAGGACTACGAGTTCCTGCGCTTCGTTCCGGCATCGCGCCGCGACCGCGTGTTCTCCAACGACGGAAGCTCCAGCAACTGGTGGAACATGGGCGAGCTCCATCTCTACGAGGTACACGACGAGGCCTGGAAGCAGGCTCACATGTAGCCCCGCTGCCTGCCGGCAGCATCCGGGTGGGCCCTTGATGGGCCCGATGCGGGAACCGTCGGCAGGCTTCTGACAGAAGAATCCCCTGTATTGGCTGAATGAAACAGCCGATGCAGGGGATTTTCTTTGCCCTCGTCCGAGCGCCTGCCGTACCGGTGCGGAGCGGCTCCGGCATCCGTTGCGCAAGGGCGCTGCACCCGTGGCCTTTCCGCGGAACTATGCTTCAAGCCTCTTGATGGTGCCCTTCAAGGCCCTTGAAGGTATGCTTTGGGAGGCTTGAACGGCACATGCAGCGCCGGCGCCCTGCAGCAGGGCTTTGGCGAGAGGGCTGCCAACTTTTTGGCATTTGATGGTAGTATGTGGCTGTTTTTTTGTATATTTGCCCTTGAAACATAAAAACGAACAAAGATGAAACAAACCATTCTCACCTCACTTGCATCGGTGCTGATGCTCTCGGCCTGTGCTACGGGCTCCCAGACGGAGAGCCCCGAGCCTCCCGCCGTGCTCACCTTCAACAACCCCATTATCAAAACCAGCCTGCCGGACCCCACCGTCGTGCGCGCTCCCGACGGCCACTTCTACCTCTATGCCACCGAGGATGTGCACAATGTGCCCATCTATCGCTCGGATGACCTGGTGAACTGGACCTATCAGGGCACCGCCTTTACCGACGAGACGCGCCCCAAGATGGTTCCCGGTGGCGGCATCTGGGCACCCGACATCAATCGAGCCGACGGCCAGTACCTGCTCTACTACTCCAAATCGGAGTGGGGCGGAGAGTGGGATTGCGGCATAGGAGTGGCCACGGCGGCAGCTCCAACGGGCCCGTTCACGGACAGGGGCAAGCTCTTCATCAGCAAGGAGATTGGCATCCAGAACTGTATAGACCCCTTCTACATCGAAGACGGCGGCCACAAGTACCTCTTCTGGGGCAGCTTCCACGGCATCTATGGGGTCGAACTCACGCCCTCCGGCCTCGCCCTCTACCCCGGCGCCAAGCCCGTGCAGATAGCGGGCAACCAGATGGAAGCCACCTACATACACAAACGGGACGGGTATTACTACCTCTTCGGCTCTGCTGGCGCCTGCTGCAACGGTGCCAACAGCGACTATCGCATCATCTGCGGGCGCTCCTCCAACCTGTTCGGTCCTTACCTGACGCGCTCGGGCAAGCGCATGCTCGACGGCGAGAGCGACCTGTTGCTGCAAGGTAACGACAGGGTGGCAGGCCCCGGTCACAATGCTGAATTCGTGACCGACGACGCCGGACAGGACTGGATTATCTACCACGGATACCGCCGCGACGACCCCGACATGGGGCGCCTGGTGTGGATGGACCGCGTAGACTGGCAGGACGGGTGGCCCGTCATGGCCGGCAGCTCGCCCTCGGGGCAGTCGGCAAAGCCGGTGTTCAAGTAGCTCCCGCGCAGTTGGCACGCTGTTTGCTGCCATGCTTCCTGCGGCCGGAAACACGCTCTAAGGTTAAATACCTATAAATAGTGGTGCCCACCCTATGAGTTTTCGGCATAGTTTGCGTAAATTTGCAGTAGATTTAGTAGTATCATATAAATAAATGCAAAATGAAGATTGAGAAGATTCATGCACGCGAGATACTCGACTCTCGCGGCAATCCCACAGTGGAAGTAGAAGTAACCCTGGAGAACGGCGTCATGGGTCGCGCCAGCGTACCGTCTGGTGCATCGACCGGAGAGAATGAGGCTCTGGAGCTGCGTGACGGCGACAAGAACCGTTTCGGCGGCAAAGGCGTGCAGAAGGCCGTGGCCAACGTGAACGACGTCATTGCTCCCGCACTCAAGGGATGCAACGTACTGGAGCAGCGCAAGATTGACTACAAGATGCTGGAACTCGACGGCACGCCCACCAAGAGCAAGCTGGGCGCCAACGCCATCTTGGGTGTAAGCCTCGCCGTTGCCCACACCGCTGCCCAGGCTCTCAACATCCCGCTGTACCGCTACATCGGCGGCGCCAACACGTACGTGCTGCCCGTGCCGATGATGAACATCATCAACGGCGGTGCCCACAGCGATGCGCCCATCGCGTTCCAGGAGTTCATGATTCGTCCTGTTGGTGCTTGCTGCGAGAAAGAGGCAGTGCGCATGGGCGCCGAGGTGTTCCACGCCCTGGCCAAGAACCTCAAGAAGCGCGGCCTCTCTACGGCTGTAGGCGATGAGGGTGGCTTCGCTCCCAAGTTCGACGGTATCGAGGATGCGTTGGACAGCATTATCCAGGCCATCAAGGATGCCGGTTACGAGCCGGGCAAGGACGTGAAGATTGCCATGGACTGCGCAGCTTCAGAGTTCGCTGTGCAGGAGAACGGACAGTGGTTCTACGACTACCGCCAGCTCAAGAACGGCATGCCGAAGGACCCCAACGGCAAGAAGCTGACCGCTGCCGAGCAGATTAAGTATCTGGAGGAGCTCATTACAAAGTATCCTATCGACTCTATCGAGGACGGTCTCGACGAGAACGACTGGGAGAACTGGGTAGAACTGACCAAGACCATCGGCGACCGCTGCCAGCTCGTAGGCGACGACCTGTTCGTTACCAACGTAAAGTTCCTGGAGAAAGGTATCAAGATGGGTGCCGCCAACTCCATCCTCATCAAGGTTAATCAGATTGGTTCACTCACCGAGACACTGGAAGCCATCGAGATGGCTCACCGTCATGGCTACACCACAGTGACCTCTCACCGCTCCGGCGAGACCGAGGACACCACGATTGCCGACATCGCCGTGGCTACCAACTCGGGCCAGATTAAGACCGGTTCCATGAGCCGTACCGACCGTATGGCCAAGTACAACCAGCTCATCCGCATCGAGGAAGAACTCGGCACCGCTGCCAGCTACGGCTACAACAAGCTCAAGTAAGCACGCGGCAACCACATACAGAACGTACGGGGAACGGCTTCAGGCCTGTTCCCCGTTTTTTGTTGGTCTGCCGATGGCATGGTGCTGCCACCGTGGTGGCATGCAGACGCGGCCTTTGCGCAAACTTTTGTTAATAATCTGTGGCTGGAATAAACTTTTTGCTGGCTCATTCAGTCAAACCTGCAAGTAGCAAAAATAATAACTCCTTATATGAATAAAGCTATTTTTATTTCGGCTTTCGCCCTGCTCATGGCAGCGGCTCCGGTAACGGCGGAAGCCAAGCAGTGGTCGCTCAGGGATTGTATCGACTACGCACTTCGGAACAACATCACCTTACGTAAAACCCAATTGCAGCGGCTCAGTGCCGTAGAAGACGTGAAGCAGAGCCAGGCAGCGCTGCTGCCGTCGCTCTCGGCATCGACGTCGCACAACGTGTCGTACAGTCCTTGGCCCGAGACGGGCAGCTACATGGTGGCCGGCAGCAAGGTGCAAACAACGGTAGACAAGGTGTACTACAACGGTTCCTACGGCGTGAGTGCCAACTGGACGGTGTGGGACGGTAACCAGAACCACAACCAGGTGAAGCTGAACAAGCTGGCAGAGCAGCAGGCCGCGCTCGACAGTGCTACCACTGCCAACACCATTCAGGAGCAGATAGCGCAGCTGTTCGTGCAGATACTCTACTCCAAGGAGGCAGTGGAGGTGAACCGGCAGACACTGGAGACCTCGAAGAAGAACGAGGAACGCGGCCAGGAGTTCCTCAAGGTGGGCAGCATGAGCAAGGCCGACGTGGCCCAACTCACGGCTCAGCGCGCTCAGGACGAATACGCCGTGGTGCAGGCAGAGAGCAATCTGCGGGAGTACAAGCGCCAACTGAAGCAGCTGCTGCAGATTACGGACGAGGAGGAGTTTGATGTCGTGGTGCCTGCAACGACCGATGAAATGGCGCTGCAGGCCGTTCCCGGCGTTGGCGCAGTGTACGAGTCGGCTCTCGCCATCAGGCCCGAGATACGCAATGCACAGCTCGGCGTGCAGACCAGTGACCTGCAAATCAAGATGGCTAAGGCCGGATGGCAGCCTACAGTGGGACTCAATGCAGGCGTGAGCACCAACACCACCTCCATGAGTGACAACGCCTGGGGCACCCAACTCAAGAATAACTTCTCCTTGGGAGCAGGCTTCACGGTGAGCATACCGCTCTTGGACCAGCGCAAGACGCGCACGGCCGTAAACAAGGCTATGCTCCAGAAGCAGAGCTATCAGCTCGATTTGCAGGACAAGCAGACAGCTCTCTATTCCACCATCGAGAACTATTGGCTGCAAGCTGTTAACAACCAGGCGCAGTTCAAGAGTGCCCGCGTGAGCACGCAGAGTGCCGAGACCAGCTATGAACTGCTGAGCGAGCAGTTCCGCCAGAACCTGAAGAACATCATCGAGCTGATGAACGGCAAGGATGCTCTGCTCAAGGCACAGCAGGCCGAGCTACAAGCAAAGTATCTGACCATTCTCAACATCGACATGCTCAAGTTCTATCAAAGCGGAACGGTCAGGTGATTTTCGGGTGTTAGGTGATGGGTGTTAGGTGATGGGTGTTAGAAGCATGCTAATCACAATTATCAATTCTCAATTATCCATTCTCAATTACAAACAATCAAGGTGATGGGTGATGGAGAGTGGCTCCGGCGCCCCAGTAAGTTAACAAAAAATGGTGCGTGACGCACTGAATGACGAATATGAAAAAGGTAAGTAAGATTTGGATAACAGTAGGGCTGGTGGCCATAGTGGCCGCTGTGGCCTGGCTTCTCTCCGGCAACAAGAAGGAAGAGGAAGTGAACTTTGTCACCGAGAAAGTGGCACTGGCCGACATACAGAACAGCATCACCGCCACGGGAACCATCGAGCCGGTAACTTCGGTCACGGTAGGTACGCAGGTGTCGGGTATCGTCAGCAAGCTGTATGTTGACTATAACAGCGTGGTAAGGAAAGGACAGGTGATAGCGGAGCTTGACAAAACCAACCTCACCAGCGAGCTCAATGCCGCCAAGGCACAGCTGGCCAGCGTGCAGAGTGCCCTCAACTACCAGCAGGCCAACTACAACCGTTACGCCACATTGTATAAAAAAGGGCTCGTGAGTGGCAACGACTACGAGCAGGCTCGCCTCTCCTACCAGCAGGCGCGGCAGCAAGTAGCGTCGGCAAAGGAGAGCGTTCAGCGGGCTCAAACTAACCTTGGATATGCCACCATCACCTCGCCCATAGACGGCGTGGTGCTCTCCAAGAGCGTAGAAGAGGGCCAGACGGTGGCTGCCAGCTTCAGTACACCGGAACTGTTCACCATTGCCCGCGACCTTACCAACATGCAGGTAGTGGCCGATGTGGATGAGGCTGACATCGGCAACGTGGCCAAGGGCGAGCGCGTGAGCTTCACCGTAGACGCTTATCCCGACGATGTATTCTCCGGAACGGTAACCCAGGTGCGCCAGGAAGCTACCACTACGAACAATGTGGTGACGTACGAAGTGGTTATCAACTATAATCCGCAAAACGAAGCGTTCCGAAAAAATAAAACGAAGCGTTCTGCCTCGTAAAACGAAATGTTCTTTTTTAGGTTCCCCCCTCCCAATAAAAAAACGCCTCAGATTTTCCTGAGGCGTTTCTTATTTCTTATCATTCTATTTCAGACATTCAAGTCAAACTTCACACTCTCATCACCTTCAAGCAGCAGCCTTGTTCTCTCCAAATTATTCTCGTATATGTGTACGTTTCCGAGATTCAGAGTTATGTTTTTCAGTGGCAGGTCTATCTGCCGCGCCATAAGATAAAGGTGGTATATATCGGCCGGTAGTCCAAGGTTTGCATCACTGCTGCGCTGGTAGGCCGACAGAACAAGTTCTCCGTCATCAATTTGGAATTGTACCAGGCTGAGGCACGGAGCCTGATTGCTTTCCGCTCCTGTTTCACCGAGGAACAGCACATAATTCTTCGAGTTGCGCTTCTCGCGGTTTATCCTCGCTAACAAAGGCGGCAGTTTCTCAAAGTAAGTCGGATAACTATTGACGAGCACGGAACCGCAATAGTCCCACCAGTTGATACCTGCCTCGCGGTATCTCTCCACCTGCCGCTCACCCTTCATGAAGAGTTGTAGTTCATTCCTCAACTTCTTCCTGGCTATGCCGTGGCTCTCGAAAATGTCGAGCAGGTCGGCCGGCGACAATGAAAGTTGCTCGTTAAGCAAGTAGCGGATGTTGCCTTTCTTGTTGGTCTGGGTCTTTCCTTGTTCCAGAATTTTGTCCAGTATCTGATAGTATTTATCGTTCAAACGGTATTAGAATGTTATTCAAGCGGCATCCGTATAAAGCATGATGTCCGTATAGGACGAACTGTAATTCATGTGGGCGTTGAACTCCCTGCGGTGGCAGTTCCTGAACGGGTCGCCGAGGTTTGGGTGTCTGCCCATCCAATCACACAACTCTATGATAGAGGACTTGTTCGAGGTGAAGTAGATGAAGCGGTGGCCGGAGAGGACTGTCAGCACATCGAGGTAATCGGACAGTTTCCAGTACATTCTGTAGGTCTTGCTGCCCGTACTCAGATAGGGTGGATCGACGAGGAACACCACGCCCGGCACGTCCTTGTAACGCTCAAACACCTCCTTGTAATCACAGGAGGTAATGGTCAGTCCATCAAGATAGTCGTCGCAAGGTGGATAATCCACTCCCTTGATGTTGTTATATAAGGTCTCCTTCTCCAAGTCTGTATACTCGGTGGCATACTTCATCGAAAACAGAATGGATGAGGACAGCGTGATGTAGTCAACATATCCGCGCTCCCGCTCATGCCTGCGGATACACGACAGCACCTGCTTACGCTGCTCTCCCATGATGGCCTTGTGTCGCGGAACGTCCACTATTGCACGCAGTTCAGCAAGCAGGGCATTCGTCTGGGGTAAGGCTTCCAGCCGTTTACGATAGCCGTCAAAATCATTATATACAACGGTGGAGTTCGGCTTCTGGCACTTGGCGATATGGGACAGCAGCCCGCTGCCGCCGAACAAGTCCACGAAAGTCGTACCGTCAGGGAACTGCCGGAGCACCTTGATGTACTCCTTGGCAAACATCCGCTTCTGTCCCTGGAATGGAAGCGGTGCCGAAAGGTATTGTTTTCTCATTGTCGCACTTATTTGGTACGGCAAAGGTCGCCATATTCGATGAGGCAGAAGAACATTTACACCGAATCACACTGCAAGCGGCTTGCAGTCGCTTTGAAACCGTTTGATAAGCATATACACCTTGCGCTCGCTCACCGCATACTTATCCGACAGCCGGGCCACGATATACGACACTTTCTCACCGTGTTCCAGCAGCGTGGTATAATCTGTATATAAGTCCACAAACTCCTCGTCTTCCAGACGAATTCCCGCTGTTTTGAGCCTTTTTATCAGCTCCCTGTTAAATTTCAAGACCTCTATTATCTTCATTATCACAAAATTTTGTATCTTTGCATTGTCTCACTTATTATAGCGCATCATGCGCACACTAAAAAAGACCACATGAGCGGTCGAAGGGTATATTGCCCCCGGCTGCGCTCATGTGGCGTTTTGTGTTATATAGTAAGTGAGACGACTATTTTAACAGGCCGGGGGCTTTTTATATTTTCTATCCTGCAGCCTGCTAACAGATGCAAAGATACGAAATTTTGGGCAGGTTGCATTCCAAAATTCGCGAAATGAATATCAGAGAGCTTCTACAAGACCTTACAATACAGCTACGTGGTCACAATGCGTTAATTCAGATACAGATAGACGGACAATACATAGTCAAGAGAATAGGTGATATAAACCAGCTTGTGGATAACCCTACTATGGTATCTTGTGCTGGCAGCAGTTCTTTTCTGGACTGGATGGATAGTGAAATAGGCAAGGAAACGTTTACTTCAGGAACGATAGCCAATCACAAGGCTACATTAGCAGTTTTGAGAAAATTCAAATCAGACATGACCTTTGTTGACATCGATTACAAGTATATATGTGATTTCGACAATTTCCTCAAAGGTGAGGGCTATGCCATCAACACCATCGCCAAATTCATGAAGATATTTCGGCGATTTGTCAATTTGGCCATTGATGAGGAAATGATGACCTCGTACCCATTCCGGAAATATCATATCAAGACGGAAAACGTACAGAAGCAATCTCTGACAGAGCGTGAGCTGCATAGGATTGAGAACAAGGTCGTTGACAAAGAAATGACCGAGGAGGAGAGTAAGGTTATCAAGGGCTTTCTTTTCAGTGCTTATTCTGGGCTTCGCTTCTCTGATGTCCTCCAAATCACCAAGCAGCACATTAAGACCATATACAGGAACAAATGGGTAGTCATGCGTATGCAGAAAACTGACCACGAGGTAAGGATTCCAATCTCCAAAATGTTCAATGGGAAAGCAGTGTCAGTTATTCAGGAAAGCAAGACGACAACCGGTAAGTTGTTTCATTTGCCTTGCAATGCACGCTGTAACCTGATATTGCATCGTGTACTCAAGCGCTTTGGCATACACCGGCACATCACATTTCACTGTGCCCGACATACGTGTGCTACTATTCTGCTCAGCAAGGGTGTAAGCCTTTCTGTTATCCAGCATATACTTGGACACCAAAGCATCAAGACCACACAGGTATATTCCGCCGTGAAGGACACAACTATCAACAAGGAGATAAGGAGGGCTTTCAGATAAGGGTTCCATCGGGACTAAGTTACATAATGACAACATCGTATCGCTACGCGACTTGCGATTTTTCAATCATATAATCACGTTGGGGGCAGCCGGAAGCGTAATCGGCGGAAAGAACCTTGCGATTGTAGACGTGCCGGAAAGTGTGACATATTTGCCACGGTTCTCGTTAGGTTTTGAGCACAGTGTAATCGTCATCTTTCATTCTGTCACCCCACCCTCATATAATTGGAGCTTTTCTTCTTCAACATACCATTACGACAGATGTACGCCTACGGGATGTAAGTTCTACGTCCCAGACGAAAGCGTCGATGAGTACATAGCTGCATTTACGTCTGGGAGATACGCTTTGACATCAGGTTCTATCATTCATCCGATGAGTGAGTATCAACCTTGATACTCACTTATGGGAAGGATGTTTTTTGAAATGAATTTATTCATGTATGTATCATTCTTATACAGATCTATAGATTCGTCAGGAACATAGAGTGCTAATGTATGGAACAGGGAAGGCTGGAACATCTATTCAATCAGTGAGTTTCAGACCATGTACCCTCATGAGACAGCAAAAGACCTGCAATACTATCACATCATTTAAGCGTATATTCACTAAGAGGTTTGTAGTTCATGTTCTTCCAGTATCCACCGGCATCCTGTGCATTTTTGTACAATCCGATGCTGGTGTCCGGCACGTAAACATCCTTTATGGATGCGAACATAAACTCGCGGTAGCCGTACAGTACGGGAGGGTTGGATGCTCTGACGACCAAGCTGGCACAACTAATCTCCTGGAAGCACCGTTCCTCGATGTACATTAATGTTGACGGAAGGTCTATGACATTGACATGTGCGTACATGAAAACAGCCCTTCCCAAAGTTTTTACGCCTTCCGGGACTATCACTTTTCCATTTATTGTGACACTCATAAAACAGTCGTTGTCTATCCTGGTCAGTCCCTTGAAATATGCCAGCTCGGAAAAGGAGGAAAGTGTCAAGTCCTTGAATGCAGTCCCGATGGGATTAAAATAGTGTTTGAAT
Source organism: Prevotella sp. kh1p2 (assembly GCF_900111525.1). Lineage (NCBI taxonomy): Bacteria > Pseudomonadati > Bacteroidota > Bacteroidia > Bacteroidales > Prevotellaceae > Prevotella > Prevotella sp. kh1p2. The sequence goes on along the minus strand of NZ_FOHY01000007.1, from coordinate 57,621 downwards.
GTAGTTTTAATCCCATCGGGACTGTGTTTGCCGGGAATACAAAAATACAGACATTTCCAGAATTGTCAGACGCTCTGCCAAACAACATATATAGCATGGTCGGCGCATTTTCGGGGTGTACTGGCTTGCGCCGGGTAACACTACCCGATATAAAAATGGAAACACAGGGCTTATTTTATAATTGCTCTTCATTGGAATTTGTCGTATTTCCAACTGGAGTTAATACAATAAAGTTCCACGCTTTTAACAACAATAAGGCTTTGAATTTTGTTGTATTTACCAGTTCTGAACCACCACGCTTTGAAAACACGAATATGCTCACAACTCAGAAAACTATAAAACTGTATGTACTGGATCGGAACTACGATGAGTACGCTAATACAGGATGGATAAACGATCTGTATCTCAATTATGGAGGTGACCGGCTCAGGAGGTTCAGCAGACTTGCCACCGATTATCCTGAATATTATGAGGAATGTGTTAAGCTGGTTTCCAAATATACTGGACAGTAATCCGTGTGCCTAACAATTTTTCTCATTTTAATCCCATCGGGACTATATTCAAAGGAACCGATATAGCAAAATGTAATGAGCTAAAATATTTTCCATTAATAACCGACATTCCTGATTTTGCAGGATGTAGCAAATTAACAGAAGCAAATTTTGACAACATTAAAGAATTAAATAAAGATGGGTGTTTTCAGCATACGAATATTACATATATGTATTTCCCTGCTGTCGTGAATGCACGAATGTTTTATTCGTTTATTAACGCTCATACCAGAGGTGTTCGGTTCGGCAATAATCTCAAGACCTTATATGATATTTTTGAGCTTGGAGCACCTGAATATTGCATTATAGGGTCTTTACTTCCACCAATAATGAACCGTGCCGCTTTTGTTGCAAAGAGATACTATATACCTGACTCCGTGGTTGAGAGTTACAAGACAGCTCCTGTTTGGAAGAATATAAGTGATAAAATATATCCTTTTTCTCAGTTTGCAAAAGACTTCCCTCATGAGCCAGAAAGGATGTACGAACCGTTGTAATAATTGTCTGTTCGTCACGATAGAGGATATATCCTATTACTACCTGATGCACGGCATTATTTCATCAGATATGCACATTAGAAAGATAGTAACCCTGTAGAAAATGCTATTTCTTTGGAGATGTCATCTCTTGGAAATAATTTTGAAAATTCCGATAACTTATGTATCCGGTCTTTTTTATTCTTCCAAGTTTCTTCAGTGATGTATAAATCGTACGACTCGTCCTTCACGAATATGCATGAAGGACCCTCCATACAGTTTCCAAGGCCATACAGATTCCAAGGCGTAGGATTGAGTATAACTAAATACCGTGTATTAGGAGTATATTCGAAGTCTCTCCACCCGCCTTTGTATACTGCTGGAAGAACTAAATGGTCAATAGAATCTTGAAATCGAAAGGCATAGTCTCCAGAGAATCTGCTGACACCTGGGCCAAGATACAATGGCATTAGATTTTTGTTCCAAGAAGATGGCATTATTCGGACATTTTTAAAGTAAAATAACCATGTGGGTTCTGATGGGGCCTTTATATTGTTCCAGTAATTAGTCCCGATGGAACTAACCGTTGCAGCTTCTTCCGTGGAAAGCTCGCCGTCACCGTCCTTATCCCAGTTTTCCACGCAAATACGCTTCACCTCCGGATCCTCAAAGCGAATCCACCATTTTGCGATGTTGAGCTTCAGCTTTGGGTAGTGTACCATCAGTGCATCGTATGAGTCACGATAGGCACCGGTGGTGAGGTTGATGGTGCCGTCGAGCACAGGGTACTGGTCGTTGCCGTACTGTCCCTCGGCATCTATTCCCTGGTAAGTGCCGTCCACAAGCCTTACCAGTTTGTCAAACATCGTGCCGTCGCTGAAGGTCTCGTTAAAGCCCACGCATCGCACATAGCGCAGGGCGTGGTTTGGCTGTCCCTGCTGCGCGTCGAGTATCTCCGTGAGCTTCTTTATCGGTTGCAACTGGTCGCACCCTGCAACAAAGTAGCTCATTACGTTTCCCTTGCAGTCTCTGATGTCACAGTTGTCATTCGTCAGGTTGTCGAGGTTCTTCAGCTCGATATAGCTTGCGGTCTCAGGGTACTCCACCTTCTCCAACGCTCCGCCATCGGCAAAGTGCGCCTCCGTGAGCTTTGTGCCCTTGCCAAGAAACGAGCGCAGGCGGTAGTTATTCCGCAGGTCAAGCGAGCCACCGAGCGTGGCGATGTTCTGTACGTCAATCTCCGTGAGCGATACCGTGTTGCCTAATGTGAGCGATGAGATGAGAATTTTTACCTTTGAGGCATCCGCGTCGCCGAGCTTGAGCCGTTTGAGCCGCTTGCCGATGACAGACAGCGCGCCGTTGATGACATAGCCGCTCCAGTCGCCTATGTCCAGGAGCCAGTCCGCCGACTTGATGGAGAGCTGCTGGTCGCTGGTGCCGTTGATGTCAACGGTTATCTCGCAGGGCTTGCCCGCGTCCGTCCTTGCGCCACGTATGGCCGTGGTGCCATAGCCGATGGTCGGATAGAGTTTCAGAGCCGGCGTGAGGCGCAGCACGATGGAATTGGAGCTGCCGTCCGCCTGCGCAGAGGTACGCACGGTGATAGACCCGTCGGCAGTAGTGGCATCGTAGTCGCCGAAGCTGTACTTGCTCATCATATATTGTATGCGCTTCTTCACCCATGCCCGCTCCGGCGACGAGGCGTTGCCCAGACTCTGACCCAGCGGGTCGGTGTCGTTGGCATAACGTCCCTGCAGCATAGCGAGCTTCATCTGCTCGTAGTTCTTGCCGTCCTCATTGTACAGCATGGAGGAGAAGTCACCGATGACCTGGAAGTAATACTTGTCGAAGAAAGCCATCAGCTTCTCCTGGTGCGTGCCTTTCTGAAGACCGCCAAGTTCCTCCATCTTCGACATCATGCGGCGCATCATCTGTCTCCACTCCTCCGGATAAGCCTGCTCCAGCATGTTCCAGAACACAGACTTCTCGCCGTTCCATACGGGCGTGCCGTCGTCATACACATCGTGATACTCCACCCAATAGGGCTTCTTCATCAAGCCCTGGTTGATTACCTTGAATATCGTGTCGAGGTCATCCGCCCTCCATTTCCATAAACTTGCCATACTATGAATTGTGAATTATGAATTAAAATTATAAGGATAGGTGTTCTTCGCTGCGTTGTCGGTGGCCGCCACCGTCTCGCAGAACAACGCATGGTACAGGGCATCATTGATGTCCCAATATTGGGACTGCTCTGCCCGCAGCTTCTGAATCCGAGCCTTCTTGAACAGCTCATTGAGCGCATCCATGTCGGTCGTGGCATTGAATATGCTGTCTGTCAGTCCGTACCTGTCTCCGACCAGCTGCCTCTTCAGATTAACCGTCGTAGCCCCGCTGTCGAGCGTGGAGGGGCAGAACCTGCGGTAGAGCGTGTCATAATAGTAGAGATTGAAGCGGTTGGGGTCGCCCTCCGTCGCGATCCAATACTCGATATTCGTGCTTTTCGGATTTGCGTTCAGCTCATCGAGCGTACCGTCGAAGGGTGCGATGAAGGTGCTGCACTGGTAGACGATGTTGTAGGCGGGCACATAGCTCTCAATGAGCTGCTCCGCCCTTTGCCGTGTCTCGTCCACGGTCGTTGAGCCGTCATCCTCCGGCAGGTCGGCATATCCGAGGTCCAGGCAGTTCTCCCATGACAGCTCGCTTACCTGGTACTGATATGCTTCCTCTTCGGTGTTGTAGCGTATGCGCCGTTTGTCCCACGGCACCTGAAAGAGCGTGATGCGCGGCGAGTTGTCCGAGCCTTCCAATGCCAACAGGTCGGGGAACCGGTCGGTATCATAGCCGAACGTCCTGCTGTCGCCCTTGTCCGGGCCGATGGTGTAGAGCCCGAGGAATCTGTAGCTGACAGAGCCGTCCTCGGCCGTCACCTTCTCAAAGCCCACGAAGGTCTCCTGATAGATGGAGACGCGCGCCTTGCTGTCCTGCTCTATGCCTTCGTTGGTCAGCCCCACGGCTTTCCAGAGGTCGGTGTAGGCGTTCACGCTTCCCAGCTTGTGATACTGCATCGACGAGGCGATGTTCTTCTTTGCCGTTATCTTCGATACCTTCGGCAGGTGCCTGTACAGCTCAAACTTCTTCGTTGCCGTGCTGCCGTCCTCGTAGACGATGCCCGTGTCGTCCTTGCCGCTTGCCTTCCAGTTCCAGATATAATAGAGCATGGACGAGGTTCCCTGCCCGGCCAGCTGGATATTGGTAATGGTCAGACGGTTGAGCGTGGTGCTGCCCTCCCTGGGATATATCTCCAGCGTTCCCTTGGGCTTGTAGCTTTTGCCGTACTCGTATGACGGCAACGGCTTGTCAAAGGTAAAGACGTTCACCTTGCCCTTCACTTTCTCGAAGTCCACCACGGTGCCCAGCGTGTCGTAGATGTCGTTGTCAGCTTTCTCCGCGCTCTTCTCCGGCACGGTGGCCAGGGCGTTGATATAGTCCTGGTGTATGTTGGCGGCATCCATCGCGCTGTCGTAGACACGCACGGAGTAGAGATCGATGTCGGCATCATCGGAACCTACGACAATCCTGCCCCCGTCCACGGTTTGCATCGAGTCTGTGAGGAGGTAGGCGAACTTGCGCGCCTCCACGCCGTCGATGTACAGATAGACGAGGTTCAGATAGTAGGTGTTGCCGCTGAATACGTAGGTGTACTTCTTCGGGCTGATGACCAGTGCCAGACGGATGCGCACGCCGTCGTCCGTATCAATGGCCTGCACGTCGGCATTATGCTCGCTGCGTGTGGCGAACATGATGCTTGCCGCCTTTATTTTCAGTCCGATATAACCGTCCTGGTACGGCATGTCTATCGTGATGCAGTCGCTGTCGAAGTCGGAGGAGTTGTTCACCTGATAGTCTGTCTCTATGGTCTTGCCCGTCTGCGCCGTCTCATAGGCAAAGGGGCGGTAGTCTATCACCGCCTTGCTGCCGGCTGTCAGGCGCAGCGTGCGTACCCCCTGTTCGTCTGCCACCCAGCCGTCACGGCTCCACGTCACGCCCCGCCACTCGGTAGCAACCGCTTCTCCCGTGATGAGGTTCTTCAGCACGGCATGGTCGTTGTCGCTGTTGGCGCGGTTCTTGGCGTTGAAGTAGAACACAGCCCCCGCCGTTGCCGAATAGCCCTGAGAATTGTCCACGGGGAAGTCAATGGCCTCGCGCAGGTTCGCCGTGTCGTCGGGGTGGGTGCGGAAGCCGATGCGGGCCGTGAAGTCCGAGTTGTCGAGTGTCTCCACCTCCAATGAGAGGTTGTACTGCTGACGTGTCTGCGTCAGCGTGTTGTCCGACACGCTTTCATAGACCACCTCGCCGTCCTTCTTCATGGCGATAGCGAGCGGTGTCATGACTGACTTTCCGTCATAGACCGAGTACTCCAGCACCTTGTTTTCATACCAGTTCAGCAGCTTCTCCGCCCTGTTGTTCACCACGATGAGCTTCACGTCCTCATCTTTCGCCACGGCCATGAAGTCATAGCCCACAGGATCTGTCCGCACCGTGCCGTCCTCGTTGGAGAGCCATGCGGACAGGTGGAACACGCCTGTCTTGTTCGTGAACGGCACGGTATAGGCAACCGGACTTGACGTGTAGGTCGCCGTTCCGAACTGCCGTTCATACTCTTTTTGGTAGCCCTCGCCGGTGACCCTGACATGCAGCGTCTTGGCGATGTTGCCAGAAATATAGCACGGCAGCACGATGTCGCCCTGGTAGGCTTTCCACCAGTTGAACTCCGAGATGGAGAGATAGAGTGCCGAGAGCGTGATGGAGTAGACCAGCGCAGGGGAAGTCTGCCCCGTCACCTCGCCCGTTATCTTGACCATGATGCTGTTCTGCCCCGACTCAAGATGTTTGAACACGTCCACCGTGGTCGCGGTGTTGCTCTGGCAGCGGCCGCGCGCCTTGCTCACAAAGGTTCCGTCCCCCGCCTTGGCGAATATCTCATATGTGCCCCATTCGCCCGTGTCCGAGTAGTCGGTCTGTCCCACGTCTTTGGTGCGTGAGATGAACATGAACCTTATGGGGCACTCGCCCGCCGACTTCGAAGCCGAGAGTGTGGTGGACGGCGACTGGTTCACGGCGCGCAGGTAGTAGAGCATCGTCTGCTGCTGTCCTCCGCCTTGCCCGATGCCGAGCTCGGAAAGCTTCATGGGCAGCCACTGGTCGCCGCCCCACACCAGCACGCAGGTGTCGGAGAGTAGGTTGTCCGCTTCGGTGTTCACGTTGGAGAGCTGCCCCAGCGTGGGCGGGTTCTTCGCCACGATCTTCTTGACGCGTTCCTCCTCGGTGTTCTGAGCGTCAATGAGCTCATTCACCTTATCGGGTATTTTGTTGAACTCTTCGGCGGTGAGCCGTCCGCCGGTGGCCTTTGTCTCTATGTAGAGTCTGTCTATATCCTTTGCCATATTCTATGCGAGTTTGAACGGGAATGTATAAGTAAAATGGTTGCCAGCTTCCACCTTCACGCCTCCGGTGAGCGTCAGGGCGTGCATGATAAGGTCGTGCAGATACTTGGGATACTGCTCGCCCAGCTCTTCACGCGTGGTGTCCTCCACCATGCGCACCTTGGCCAGCCGATAGCGACCACCGGCGTCCAGCTCGCTCTCACAGATTCTGAACCGTATGTGCGTCAGCTCTGCCATTGATGATGTCCTCCAGTATGGGGTTTAATGCCAGCTGAACAATTGCGGTGAAGTTCTGCTTCACCACCGCTTTCACCGCGACAGCCGTCTCCGCGTCCAGCTCGGCGCAGCCTGTCTTGTAGATGTCCAGTGCCACGCTCACCGCGGCGATACTGTTCGTCTGGTAGTACAGCACGTTGGCCATGTCTCTTGCGATGTCCACCGTCTTGGGCGTGCCGTCAATGCCCTTGATCTCCACTTCCTTAAAATTGATAGTTCTCATATTACTTATATTGATTTATGTCTGATGTATCTGGTCCAAGTGTAATGCTTTCTTGCTTCAAGATAGAACCATGCGTCCTGATAGTCGTAAGCCTCACGTTCAAAAGTGATGCTTCTGTAAGCCTTGTGCCAGTTGCGCAAGCAAAGCAGTGCAAGCAGGAACTCTGCTATATAAAGCAGATAAAAGCCCACTATCAGCAGCTCTTTTTCCTGTTCCCAGTGTATAGCCTCATGTCTGAGGTTAGTATCAGCCAACTTCACACCCCTGCGGACAAAGATGCAGTTCAGTAGTGTTATCGCTTTGTACCCTTTTGGAGGGAGAATGTTGTTTTCTATAATCTTCATAGTTTTACCAATTTCTCGGTGCCTTCCATTGTATCCAGCATCCATAGTATGTATAATTGTTCATTGTTACTGACAGCGTGGGGAAGAAAACGAAGCACATCGCATCGCCCTCGCTATTGAGTAATAAGGATTCGACCTCTTCGTCATTATTAATCAAAAAGTATGATTTTGCGGACTTTTCTACCCATCTGCTGCCATTATATTCTTTGTAGCTATATGTATTTGATTTTACAAGGAGATAGCCTTTGTCGTTACTGCCTCGCTTTATCCATATCATCTTGCCCTCATCAGCCTCTGTCATGCTGGGTAGAGTAATTTCCACGTCTCGTGTCTTAGTGTCTTTAACGGTCTGTCCGTTTACCGTATGCTCATAGTAATACTGTGTACTTGCCCATACGGCTCCTACGCTTTTTTGAAGTGTCACAGACAACTTGCCCAGGTTTGCGTCTGATGTGGTCGTTGTCAGACCTATCACCTTGGGCTTGATGCCGAAACCGGCGACATAGCCACCAAGTATGTCTATTGCGCAGTTACCAGTATATTCATCGCCGACATGGGCACCCTTTGCCGATACGACCATGGCCACATTGTAGCCGAGTCCCCATTGGTCTGCCTCGTCCTCGTTCTCGAATCTGGCAACGGCACGTGCGCCGGTTGTCGCCGGAAGCACATTGCCACCGATACCGGCAAAGCACTTATGGTAATCATTTCGAAATATGATATAGGCATCGTTCTGAAATGGGGTATTGGTCAGCCCGTTGTCGGAAATCCTGAATCCGGCGATCTTCCCTTCATGGGCATTGATTGTACCCGTGATGTTGGCATTGGTGGCCGTAAAGCCGTCCATGGTAACGTTTCCGTCCGTATCCACCGTGAATTTGTCGTTGATGACCGTCTTGCCAAGGAAGTTGATGTGGTCCGCGTCGAAGAGCAGCGAGCTGCCGTCCTGGCTTGCCGTCAGTTTTATTCCGGCTGACTTTTTTCTCTCACCCTCTGCGTCATACCAGTCAGAGAAGAGCGTCAGCGAGCCATCCTCTTCTGCTACGGAGCGTAACAGCCCTACATTCTTATATCCGGTCAGGTTACCCTCGTCGTCCCATATCGCACTGTGCAGCAGGTCAGTGGTGCCCGTCAGGGAGGAGATGACAGTATTGTATCGCCCCTGCATGGTCAGCAGCGAGCCTTCCTGTCCGGAGGCTACAGCGTTCAGCAGCCGCTCCAGCGTCTCCTCGTTACCGGCGATGGCTTGCACCGTCTTGTCAGCCAGCTGCTCCATCACGGAGAGAGGCTTCGTTGTGTATTGCTGCACGGGCTTCCAGTCGGCAATGCTGAAGTCCCTGCCTTTTTTCTTGGTCACTATGGCGCGCAGCGCATCGTTGCTGTAGTCCACCGTGTCGTCCTTGTAGGTGGCATTGACCCACAGGTCTCCGATGTCATATTCCTGCTCGCGTGTCGGCTGGGCCACGAACACCCTGCGCTTACCGTCAGCGGTGTCCTGGGCGCGGTTGGCGGCTTCCAGCGATTTCAGCACATCGCCATCGGTTATCTCTCGCCATTCGTAACCGTTTCCGTCGGCTGTCTGCTCGAAGGAGTAGGCACGTCCGCCGCCTGTCTTGGCATAGCTCTTGTTGTAATAGATATCGTGCAGGTGATCCTTTCGGGTAAACTCGTCCTGCCAGTCGGCTGAGGGTGCGGTATCCAATGTCGGGACGGCATCGCCAAACCAGATTACGATTTGCTTGTCGTTCTGCTCCTGTACGGCCTTTATCTGTGATTTCAATGATGAAAGGTACTCTTCCATGGTCAGCTCGTTGCCGTTATCATCAGTTACCATCCACCATGAGCCCTCGGTAGGGCTCATCTGTATCTTGGGCTTGGGAAGGGAGAAGGAGTCAATGCCCACGTACATCTGGTAGTAAGGACTTCCCGTACCCGCTGCCGACTGGATGATGGCGTGCTGGCGGTCGGGATTGGCCCTGTTGCCAAGGGTTGACACCTCGTCGCCCACCTGTGGCTCATCGCTGCCCGAGGCATAGTCGTCAGCATCGGTGTTGTCACAGATGTCCACGTAGTCGGTGCCCAGCCCGGACACGCGGCGGTGCCAGTAGTGGTTACTCAGCTTCCCCTCCTTGTTCACGAGGTTGAAAGTCTCGCAGTAGGCAAGGTCATCCACGGCCATCGTGTTGCTGACCATGCGTCCATCACCGTCCTTCTGCGTGAAGTAGCACCGCCACCCACCGTCCGTCCTCTCCACCTTGGAGATGGTGAAGCTGCCGGGAGAGTTGATGATTTTACCTTTGATATGCGAGGTCTTCATAATCTCCACCTCCTCGGCGGTTATCTTCTTGCGCACGTCGATGTAGTCGCCCTCGATATGCCAGTTGCCCTGGGCATCAGCGTAGATGCCCGCACCTGTCGAGCCTTTCACGAATGTACCCAGCATGAGCTTTGCCAGCTGCGCCACACCGTCGCCGTTCAGGTAATACCTGCCGTCCTTGCCGACAGCGATGCCTTCAAGGAAAGTTATCAGCTTCTGCGCAACATCCTCGCTGTTCTTGCTCAGGAACTCCTTGTGCGTCCTTCTGGCACTGTACAGGTTCGTGTCCGCCGGCTTCGTCGTGTCCCAGCTGCGGATAATATCCGGCACGTTGATGGAGCCGACCATCGTCCCCGTATAATTCCTCACGTCGGTGATGGCATCGTCAATCTTCGCCATCGCCCCCGTCGAGAGGGCATCGCTGATTTCGAGGTCCATCTGCCCCGGCAGGTTCACCTTCCGGCTTATCCGTGTGATACGGCTCTGCCGGTAGCCCGTCTCGGGGAAGTATTCCTTGCTCTCTAATCGTATGCGCCGGCCTATAAACAGTTCCGTCCCCGTGTCCTCCATCCACACATGGTCCGTCGGAGCCTTGTAGCGGCTCACGTCTAAGGCGTGCCTGCGGTTGTACTCGTCCACCGCGCTGCGCAGTTCCTTCTCCGCCAGCCCGTAGTACTCGTCCGGCATGCGGATGTTCCACAGGATGTATTTGTCGCCCGCCTTCGGCACCAGCGTGCCGCCCGGCAGCTGCGTGTCGTCATCGTAGGGCCATATCGTGATGATCTCAAACTCCTTCGTGTCGCTGTTGAAATTGACCTCAAAGTAATGGTCATTGTCCGTACCCAGCCCGGCAAGCTCGCTGCCCTCCTGGAACGACACGCGCTTTACCAGCCCGCCTATCTCGTAGTCGTTCGGGTCGAAGGGCAGGTCGTTGTCCCGGAAGTAGTATATCGTGAAGGGCTTGCCGTCCTTGTCCTTTACCTCTTCGTGGCGCACGCTGCCCACCACGCCCACGCGCCGCGGGTAGATGCCGGCAAAGGCACTCTGCTCGTAGTGGTGGATGATGCCGTACTTCTCCACGTTCACGTCCACATACCGCGCGCCGTCAGGAAGCATCAGCCGGCTGTGCCCGTATTTCTCAGGGTCGATGTTCCTCGTGCTGCCTATCGGGAACAGCCGCGTGTAGAACTTCGCCCCGTCGGCCGTGTCGCGGTCCAGCGAGGTCAGCCCCTTGTCGTAGCCCAGCGCCACCTCCTCGCCGTGTTCGCAGCGGCACAGGTTCAGCGTCTCGCCGTCAAACCACCATTCCGTGCCCACGGCCTCCGCCAGTTCCTTTAGTGCCTCGTGGCAGTACTTGCCGGTGTAGTCTATCACCACGTTCTCCGTACCCTCCACGGCACCCGCCTTGAAGTTCGTCGTGCCGTCCATGCCGTCGTTGATGTTCCGCACAATCAGCCGCACATGGTCCACCGGGCGCGCTGTCAGCGTGAACACCGCCTCGTTCCCGCCGTCCGTGTTGTTCAGCACGAGGAAACGCTTGATCAGGCTTTCTATGCCGTACAGCTGGAGACTGTATTCCCATTCTACGGTGCTCTTCTGGGCAGGGGCATATTTCGCCACCGCCCAATACCGCTCGCCGCCATAGTCCATGTAGTCGTTCACGTCGATGGGCACGAACTCGTACAGCGTGAACGAGAGTTTCAGGAGGTTGTCCCCCTGTATCTCCTTGTCCTGCGTGCTGCTCTCGTCAGGCGCTATCCGTGCCTTCACGTTGCCGTAACTGTCATATAGTGTCAGAAGCATTTTTTACTTGTATTTGAATGGTGTTTGAATGGTGATAAAACAGCGTTTATATAATCGGTTCTGGCTCGCGGAACCTTACCTTGTAGCGGCTGGCCTGCACACCCTCCGTCCACAGGTAGGTCAGCGACCGGTATGCGCTGCAGTCCAGGTAAAAGACCTTCAGCGTCAGCCCCAGTTCCGTGAAGGTCATCGTCAGCCAGCCGTCCTTGCCCGTCTTCAGGAAGCGGATAAAGGCCATGTAGTTGGCCAGCCACTGCTCCCGCGACCTCGCATACTGGGCGAAGTGCAGCGTGATGTCGCGCTCCGCGTTGGCGGGTACCAGCGCCCGGGAGTATTTCCTGCCGTCATGCTCCCGTATGTCCACGCCCACATGCTCCTTGGCCTTGCTCGGCGTGAGGATGGCGTTCAGGTTCTCCCTGCCGCCCTTCTTCTCCTCCGTCAGGAACACGCCGTACTCCTTCCAGATGTCCGTGCCGTTGATCAGCACCAGTCCGCCTAATATCTTGTCCATATCACTTCACTTTTATGCCGTCGCGTACTATTTTCCTAATCTCATCCTTGATGGCGCTCAGCGACGCCGCGCTGCTTCCCGTGTTGTCCTCTATCTTCTTCAGGTGCTGCTGCGCCGCATCCATCTTCCCGACCACGTCCTCCACACGGTCATCGATGCTTGCCCAGTGCATCTGTCCTGAAACAAAGAGCCCCTCCAGTTTCGTGCCTTGGTCCTGGCTCATCGCCATGAAGGCACCTGCCTTGCCGCTCTGTGTCGTACCGCCGGCCTTGTCGGTCTCCTTGATGATACCCTCCTGGCGCAGCTGGTCGATGTCGTTTCTTGCGCTGTTCACATAGCCCTCGTATTCGGCCTTCAAATCGTCCAGCCGTTTCCGGTACTCCGCGTCCGTCAGTTCTCCGTTCGTGCGCGCCTGGTTCAGTTTTGCCAAGTTCTCGTACCAGTCTTCCAGGTTCTTCTGGAACTTCGCACCCACGAGGTTGTTCACCGCCATCTTGTTCACCATCGCCTGCCAGTTCTCGGCTATCTCATCAAACACCTCCTCCGAGCCGTCCGCAAGGTCGTAGAGCGAGCCCAGGAAGTCATCGAACACGTTCGCCTTCGTTGTCGTGGTCAGGTTCTCATAGAGCGTGGCCGTTATCTCCTCCAGCTTGCCCGCCTGCTCGATGTAGGCATTCAGTTTCTCCGCCACACGGCCGCCGTAGCCGCCCTTGCCGGTGTCCTCGATCTGCTTCCACATATCGACATTGGAGCGCAGCATCTTCATCTCCTCGGGGCTCAGGTCCCACAGGTCGCCGGTCCACTGCCTGCCCATCTGGCGGCTCAGCCGCGCTATCTGCTCGTCGCTGTAACCACCCCAATAATAATTGAAACTGTGGTGCGACGAGTGGTAGCGGGCCTGCGCCTGCGCTATGCCCTTGTAGTTCTCGTTCGTCTCGCGCTGCAGCTTCTCCGCGTCGCTCGATATGCGTATCGCCGTCGCGCCCCGTGCCGACTTCATCTCGTCCGTCAGGTCCTCAATGGCCTGCTCCAGCAGTTCGTTCCGCTTGCTCAGTCGGTCGATGGCGGCAGCCACCTCCCTCTCGTTGCTGTTCGTGAACCAGTCGCTCGGCCCCTTGCTGCTCAGCGCGCCGAAGGAGAGGATGTTGCCCACGCGCCCCAGCACTGTGTCCAGCAGGCCGCCCACGCCGTTCACCACGATGCCCTCCAGCACCTTGAAGAGGTTCTCCGGAAGGTCGAAGATGGCGTCTATAAGGTTGCCGACGGCGTCCAGTATGCTCACCACCAGGTCATCAATCCACCTGAGCGAGATAAGTTCCGTGATGGAGTCCAGCACGCCCGTAACGAAACTCTTGATACCGTTCGCAAGATCCAGTATCAGTTTCGGTATCTGAGCCACGATGCCTATCACGCTGCCCATACCGCTCGACAGCACGCTCTGTAGCCCGCCCCCGATGCTGCCCAGAGCACTGCCCATCGTTCCCGACAGCGTCGTGCCTATTGTCTTCGCCATCCCTTCGCCCATCTGGGGCAGTATGGAGTCAAGTGTGCCCTTCAACTGGTCTATCTGCCCCACGCTCTGCTGCAGGCCGCCGAAGCCCTCCACGCCCTGCCAGCCCTTGGCATTACTGAGCGCCGTAGTCAGGCCGCTCGTGAAGTTCGCCACCTCGTCGGAGGTGCGGTTCAGCGCCGTGCCGAAGTCCTCCATGTTCTCGCGGGCCTGTGCTGTGGCTGCGCCAAGTTCCTCTGCCTTCTGCTCAAGTGCCTTGTACTCCTCTTCCGTGATGTCCCCGGAAGCCAGGCGCTTCTTGCCCTCGTCCCGTGCCTTCACGGCAGCCTCTTCAGCCTTTACAGCGCGGTCGTAGGCAGCCACGCTGTCCGTGAATTGCTTAATGGCTTCGTCCAGTTTCTGCCAGGTCGCGCTCTGGTCCGTGCCCACATACTTCCGCATCTCCTGTATCAGGTCAGACACCTTCTGCTGTGTCTCGGCGTCGGCCTTCCGGTAATCCTCCGTTTCCACGTATGCGCGGAGCTGCTCCATCATCGGCTCCATCATCTCCTTCGTCAGGTTGCCCACGCCGCTGAAGAGGGCGTTCCAGTCTATGCCCCGGCTGATCTCCTCGAACCGCAGGCTTGCCTCACGCTCCTGCTGCTCCTTCAGTATCTTTGCCTTCTGCCACTTCTTCGTCGCCTCGCTTACCTCGCTTGCGTCCACCTCCGCTATCTGCTGTGCCGTCTCCTTGGCAATGGCCAGTTTCTGCTGCTGGAACGAGCCGTAGGCCTTCAGATAGTCGCTCATGGCCTGTACCTCGTCCCTTTGCTGCTCCAGGCGTTTCTTAGCCTCTTCCTTGGCGATTTCAGCTTCGCCGTCTTTCTGTTTCTGTGCGGCGAGAGTGCGGCCTTTCACCAGCGCATCGCTCTGCTCCTGGGTAAGGTGTCCTTTCTGGGCATCGCGCCATTTCTTCTCCTGGGTGGCGAGTTCTTCCATCTCTTTTTGGTAGTTCTCCCTGATTTGTCGGCGCTTCTTCTCCGAGCCCTCCTTCAGCAGGTCTATCTCCTCCTGACGGTTCTTCTGCTGGAGGGCGAGCAGTTCAGAGGCAAGGCGTTCTTCTTCCCGTTTGGCGTCCTTAGGCTTCTTTTCTTTTGTCTTTTTGGGTTTGTCGGGGGCGGAATGTCCACCGATATTGTTGCTCTTACCGATGGAAGCAGCCTGTTTTTCCAGGTCGGCTGCCTGTTTGAGGAAGCCGTCGCGTTCAGCTTCCAGTTCTTTAGTCCTCTTATCGTAGGCTTCCTTGTTGTACCTCTCAATGGCGGCATAGCCATCGTAGGCACCGTGGGATTCAGCAGTCATCATATAATGACCCATACGGGCGAAGAACCCCATATCGCTGTCGGCATTGCCTGGTTTGGTGGCCTTGTGCTTGTTTACTTTTTCGTCCGCTTCCACGGCCTTGTTCACAAGTGCCTGTGCCTTTGCCTGAAGGAACAGCATCTGGATATACTGCTCGGCTTTCTGTGTCAGCACGTCGTACCACTGGGCCACGGTGTCGTAATAGCCAAAAGCCTCGCCGTACTTGCGGTTCATCTCCTCGCACTTCTTCTTTTCCTCTTCCTTAGAGCCGGTGAAGTTCTTCAGGCTCTCACGGGTGGTGTCTATCTCGAAGCGGGTCTTGATCATCTCCGCACGCCCCTGTGATTCTATCTCGACACGCTCCTGGGCTTTCCGTGCAGCCTCTTCCTGTGCGTCGGACAGCTTGTTCCACGCCACGATAAGGCCGGTAATGACAACGGACAGGCCGAGCGTCAGCGTGGCCATGAGTGCCGTAGCCGCCGCATTGGAGATACCCAGCGAGGTGGCGAGGCGGTAGTTGGCTGCCGTCAGCAGGTTCTTTACTTTCGTTACCGTAACCAGACGGAAGGCGCTGTCCTTGTTCAGGGCATTGAACACCTGCTGCAGTCCCATCGTGATGGCCATGACACTCTGCACACGCGCCTGCACCTTCATCAGGTTCTCATTCTCTGAGGCGAACAGGGACATTACGCCGGTAGCCGTGGTGAACGCTCCGGACAGGCCGTTTACACCCGATATGAAGCCCTGCAGGTTCGCATCGTCATTGGCGAGGATATTGGTCTGGGCACGCAAATCGCCGAGGGTGTCGGACAGTTGCGCGGCCTTCTGTGCCATTTGCCGGTACTCCTCGGTGTTCTGCTCGCCGTTCAGGCGCATGCGTGCCATGTCGTTCTGCAGTTCGCGCAACTGGCGCGACAGGCGTTTGTTGCTCTCCCTGTTGCGCTCCTGCTCCTCGGTCAGCGAGGCGAGGATGTTCTTGTCCTCCTGCAGGGCTTTCTTGGCGGCGTTCAGTTCCGCAAGCGCCGCACCTTGCGCGTTACCGGGTGCGGCCTGCTCGTAGGCCTTCTGCAAGGCACGCACGTCGGCCTCCACCTGCTTGACAACGGCTTTCTGCTCCCGTATCTTGTCGGTAAGGCTCTTATTCGCCGCTGCTGCCTGTTCTTCTGAAATGCTTATCTTGCGGTATTCCTGCTCCAGTTGGGCCACTCCTTGTTTGGCCTGCTGGTGTTCCTTCTCCAGTTGCTGCAGCGCGCCCGTTTCCTCTGCGAGGACTTTCTTGCAGGCACTTATCTCCGCCAGCAATTCCTGCTGACCGGCACCGGGTTTCATCGTCTGCAGTTTCCGCTGCATCCTGTCCAGGTCGGAGTTCACGCCGTCGATGACCTTCCGCTGCTCCTCGATCTTGGTGTTGATGATGAGGGAAGCACGACGGGCGGCACCCAGCAGCTGCTCGACACTCATCTTGCTTTTGTCGAGACCGGCGGTCAGGTTGTCGCGCATCAGGAATTCTATCTCTACTGGTTTCATTTGCTTACTCGGTGTTTGGTGCCTTGCGACTCGGTCGCAAGGTGTGTTATGCTTTCAGTTTGCTCTGGAAAAAGCCCACGATGTCCCCGGCTTCCTCCTCGGCGGTACGGTTGTCGTCCTCTTTCGTCTTGCTGCCCACATAGCGGGGCGCGTCGCTCAGCATCATGATGAGCGTCTGGTAGTTCACGCCGTTCAGGATATAGTCCACGCTCCAGCCTGTCGCGCTCGCTATCTGCCAGACAAATCCGAAGGGGCTATGGGAGCCTTCCCACCGGCTCTTTAACTCCCCTTCCTTCCGTGGCTCAGTCTCAGCTTCATCGGGTTCGTCATCTCGGCTGATCTGATAATAGGTATAAAAGACTGCGTGCCCATCAGCAGCACGAACTGCGAGAAGGCGGCCTTCTGGTACTCCCACTTCATCCTGTGCCTCACGAGCCACGACAGCAGCCACACCGGAAGCCACCAACGCTCCATAGTCAGGGCGATGATACGGCTCAGTGTCTTGCCGTGGCGGGCCAAGAACGCCATCTGCCCCTCATGGTCCATAGCCTCCAGTTCCTCCGCCGTCGTGTCCATCGACAGGTAGGCATGCGCAATCTTGATTTGCCGGGCAAGTGTCGGGCGCTTCATTGTCAGGCGCAGCCGCAAGGGCTGCTTCCTGAAGGGTATCCTCAAATCTTTGAGAGGGAGGGAAACACCCGCATCAAGCAAGGCTTCCGCTCCCTCCCGTTGGATTTTCCTGATTACTTGCTCGTCCATCAGCCTTCATCAAGAGTGTCGTTGATCTCATAGGGAGCGCCGCCGTCCTCAGGCTTGTTCACCTTCAGCTGGCACTCTATCTTCGACACCTCCGTCAGGGTCAGCTTGCCGCCGAGGTTGGCAAGAATGGTGCCGTTAGGAATGGTCATGGTCTGACCGCTCACGAAGTCGATTTCCCACTTGCCGTGCAGATCCACGAGTGAGGTCGGGGCCTTCCAGCCCGTCACCTTCTTGTTGCCTTCGTTGCCGGTCTCCACCAGCGTACCGCCCATGGCGTTCTTGAAGTTCTCGTAGTCAAGCTGGATGAGGTTGAAGGTCGGGGCAATCTGCCCGTTCTTCTGCATCAGTGTCAGAACCGGCGCATCTGGAACCTGCTCGGCTTCCACGTCCGTACTCTCCGGCTTCGTGCCGCCCCAGTCCCAGCTGCCCTTCTCGATGTAACCCATCAGGGTTGAGTTGAATTTCACGGCTGCGATGCCGTAGATGAATTTGTTCTTGCTCATTTCTTTTTCAGTTTTATGAATGTATATACTATTCCGATAACTCCCGCCAACAGCCCGGCCAGGAAGTATTTGAGTCGCATGAGGAAGCCGTTACCGGTACTTTCCTTCGCCTCCTCCTTGTGCTCAGCCTTGCTGTCGCTCGCAATTTTGAGTTGCCGCTTCAGTGTGCTGATGGTCTTGGCATATCTGGCGCATACCAGTTCCAGGCTGTCGCATCCGGCTTCAATCACTATCCGCTCCGGCTCCTGTGCCGTCGGTACTTTGTGGCTCACCTTCACGCTCGCCTGGCCCTGCCTCGCCGTGTAGCCCGCCCCGGGAGGTAGCAGGCGAAGGCTGTCCAGGTTCAGCGTCAGGCTTACCGCCGACATCGGCACTTTCACGGGTGTCAGGCTCGTTTCGGTGATGCTCACCGCCTCGCTGTCCCTTGCCTCGAGAGTGCTTTGCACGGCCCGGCTTTCCGTCGTCAGCCTCTTCGTCGAGCGACAGCTCGCCGCTGACAGGGCAATTAGCGCGATGAGGACAAACCTGGATAGCCTCGATAGCGCGGGAGAGACGGTTGAGCGCACGCCGCGTGCGGCTGTTCTCGGCTCCCAGGGCCTCAATCTGTTCTTTTGTCTCTTCATATTTCTTCTGTGTTTCAACCAGCAGCGTCGAGATGTCCTCGTACATCGTCTTGTAGGTGTCGTGCACCTCCTTGGCGGTCTTGGCCTCCCGCGCCTTGCGGTTCGCAATCCACGCAATGGCGGCACCGATACCGCCAGACGGGATTGCCCATTGCAGAATCTGTAATATCGTGTCTGCCATTGCTTGTAAATTGTGAATTGTAAATTATGAATTATGAACTCCTATCTCGCGCAGCCACTGCTTGACGTCGAAGCTCGGACAGGCCTTGCCGGGGTTCAGGTCGTGGTGTCCCACGATTCGTATCTGGGGGAAACGCTCGTGGAAGTCGCGCACATAGCGTTTCAGGGCTTCCTTCTGCACCGCCGTCCGCGTGTCCTTGGGCTTCATGTCTTTGTCGCAGCCGCCCACATACACGATGTGCCGGCTCACGCTGTTGTAGCCTGCTGCGCCGTTGGTAACCTCCCACGGATCCACCTGCGCGTCCTCGTTGTTGTCCACCAGACGCTCCACGCTGCCGTTAAGGTGGAATAGGTCCGTGTAGCCCACCTGCTTCCAGCCACGCCCACCCTTGCTTACCGGGTCGGTGTGCCAGTGGCGTATCTCCTTGGAGCTTACCTCACGGCCTTCAGGCGTGGCGGTGCAGTGGATTACAAGATACTTCATCGGCTTACTCATCGCCTTCCGTGTTGGTGGATACCTCTGGCTCTGTTTCGGGTTCCGGAGTCTGCTTCACCTCCTCCTGTTTCTCTCCGAGGATATAGGCAGGTTCTGTCTTGCCCTTGAATTCCTTGCACAGCCCGCGCTCAATGAGCGACTTGGCACGTTCCTTGTCCTTCACTTCCAGAATGGTCTCCGACTCATACACCGTAACATGGTCGTCACGGTCACGAAATATGCTTGTTACTTTCAGTTTCATTTGTATTGCTTTTTGGGTTATACTTATCCTTCAGGAATGCTTGGATCCTTGTAACCGCTCATCATCACGGCACCGGCATCTGCCTTCTTCGGCATGCAGATGAAGTAGTGGCGGAAGTTGATCTTGTTTCTCTGATACTCGGGGTCGGTGGCAGCCTCGCTGTAGTACATCTTCGTTGAGCCCGTGGCCTTGAACACGCGCTGGGTGTAGAAGGCGAAGGAACACTGGAACTCACCTGCCTCCGCTGTCGCGCCGACATCCTTCTTCACGCCGGCTGTGGTGTACAGCGGGTTATTTCCGAACTCATAGATGTCAAAGCCATACAGTCTGCCCACCGTTCCGTCGTTGCGGTTGATGTTGTACTGCTCCTTGAACACCTGGGAAACCTCCAACAGGTCGTTGGCATGATCACTGCAAAGCACCAGGCGACGGCCTTGGGCGGGCACTTTCAATTTATCAAGCGCACGCTTCAAATTCAACAGGTCATTTGCCGTCATCTTCAGGCGACCCGTTACGGGGTCTTTCTCGCCGGTGGTCTTCAGCACGGGCGTGGTGGCGGTGTTCTTCTGTGCGCAAAGGGCATGGGCAGCCTTGGCAAACTTCGAGTCGTTTATAGAATTACCGTGGCTCTCCTTCACGCGGGCCATCTTGTCGTAACTCAATGCGTAGAGTTCGTCATCGGTAATAGGAGTTACCTTCGTCTGGAACTTGTCCAGCTTGATGGCGATGTCCTTGTCATCCAGTGCCTGGAGGGGAATAGGATAGGTCGTGTTGTTGATCAATACGTCAGGGTCCACGCCAACCTCCACAAGGTGGATGACATCGTTGTTCACGATACTCGAACTGTCGGGGATACCGTCGAGGAAGGTAGCCTCCAGTCCACGGCGAAGGTGTTTCACCAGCTCGCCCGTCCATATCTCGGTATAAACACCCGCGCGGAGACTTCCGACAGGGGCGGCCTGCCCGATGACGGCAGCAAGCACATTCATGCCGACGGCACCCGTCATGGGCGACAGGCCGGCAACGGCGGCAAGGGTGCCGCCCATGAGGCAGTTAAAAAGGACTGCCGCAAACATTGCAATCAATCTTGTCATTGCTTTTTTCGTTTTGTTGTTATTACAGGGTTGGTTAAATCTCACAGTCGAAGCCGTACTCGGCCTTGTACAGTCTGCAGTACTGCGCACGGTCGTTCTTGCGCATTTCCTCTAGTTTGTCGGCCGGGACGTCGCTCAACTTGGCATACTCCGCGGTATTGCCGGCAGGCGCACCACCGTGTATGAGCTCGCTTGCCTTCACTACGGGAGCCATCGCATCAAGGGTGGCCTTCAGTTCTTCGGCACCGATCTTCTTGCCAAGGTCCACAAATTGCTGCTTCTTGGCAAGCAGGATTTTCTTCTCGTCCACGGCAGCGTCCACCATCGCCTCGATGCGGGCGGCAAGCAGCGCATCCTTCTCCTTCTTCAGGTCATCGACCTCTTTTCCTTTCGCCAGCAACTGGCCGATGGCGGCGTGGATGGCCGCTTCGTCGGCATCAGCCGGCAAGCCCAGCATGAGGGCTAACTTCTCTTGATCCATTGTCTTTTGCTTTTTGGATTTGTTATTACTATGCAGTGGCGGCAACACATCTGCCGCATCTTTGCCCAATGTCAGTCGCACGCCGTCCTTGTGCAACGCGATGGCGTCATCATTCGCTCCGATGTCCACCAGTGACACCTCGAACAACTTGCTCTTTGTAATGGTCGGGGCGGTCTGTCCCTGTACCAGGAACTTCTGCTCCTCGCTGGTCTCCAGAATGTCTATGCCGACGCTCACCATCTTCAGGGAGCCGAACTCCCACTGCTTCTTGCAGCGCTTGCTCAGTTCCGTGGCCTCGTCGAACACCAGTTCACCGGTGACCTCACCTTCTTCCACCTTCAGGTCCTTCACCACGCCGATGACCTGACCGCGCTCGTGCATGTACAGCAGCACGGGGTTGCGGTTGTACTGCTCGACGTTCATTCCCGCCGTCAGCACGCGTGTACCGTAGCTGTTCAGGCTCTCATTGCTGATTCTCACTCGATTTGTCTTGCTCATATCATCGCTTTTTTGATGCAAAGATGCGGTGTTTTCATCGCCCGTCAAAAAAAGTGTGAAACGGTTGCACACTTCTATGCAAGCAATGCACACTTCTTTTCCGGATTGGCTGAAAAACAGCATCTTTGCACTGTTTTTTAATCCATTTCATTTTATGACAAAGGCAGAGATAGAACAAAAAAAGAACATCGGCAGGTCGCTTTACCTCTCCGGGATGGAGCAGACGGAGATTGCTGACCAGTTAGGAGTGTCGCGCGTCACCGTCTCCAAATGGTGCGCTTCGGAAGGTTGGAAGGAGGCACGTGCGGCCAAGAACATCACGCGCCCGGAACTCGTAAACAAACTGCTCCTCGCCATAGACAACCTCATCGGGCAGGTAAACGCGTCAGGAGACCCGGAAGCCATCGGTTCCCTGGCAGACAAGCTCTCCAAACTTTCGGCTACCATAGAGAAACTCGACAAGAAGGCAAACGTCATCGACGCTATCGAGGTTTTCATGGCATTCAACCGTTGGATTCAGGACCAGGCTTCATACGACCCGGAGATTACGCCGGAGCTCATCAAGGCTATCAATAAGTACCAGAACAAGTTCCTCATGGAGCGCATGCAGCACCCATCGGAACTATAAAGCACATATTCTATGGCAACAATCACAGAACTCAAGCAGATACAGGAGGAGTGGAGGGAGCATTGCCGGCAGATACAGTCCATTACCGACACCAGGAGCCTTGTCCGGGAAACCGCAACGCAGAAGGAGCAGCGCATACGCCGCCTGCAGAAGGACTATGCCGCTTTCTGCGAGTATTATTTTCCGCACTTTCTGCAACTCCGCGACAAGGTGACGGGAGAGGTCATCCGCACCATCCACAATGCGCCGTTCCACAACGCGGCGGCGCGCAAGGTACACGACACACCCAATCTCAAGGCGGTGTTCAAGTGGCCGCGCGGTCATGCCAAGTCCACACATTTCGACATCTTCATGCCGCTCTGGCTCATGTTCCAGCCAAAGCGGCTCATCAATTTCATGGTGCTGGTGGGTAAATCCGAGGATAGTGCCGATCGTCTGCTCGGAGATATTCAGGCTGAACTGCAATATAACAAGCGTATCATCGCAGACTTCGGCAAGCAGATGTCTATGGGTAACTGGACCGAGGGCGAGTTCACCACAAAGGAGGGTGTATATTTCCTGGCGTGCGGACGCGGACAGTCGCCGCGTGGTCTCCGCAAGCGTGAGGCGCGTCCGGACTATATCGTCATCGACGACCTCGACGACGACGAACTCTGCCGCAACGAGCGCCGTGTCCGTGAGCTCACCGACTGGGTCAAGGAGGCGCTCTTCGGTGCGCTTGACGTGGGGCGCGGTCGTTTCCTTATGGTCGGCAACCTTATCTCCAAGACTTCCGTGCTGGCGAACATCTGCGCCACCAAGGGTGTACATGTGTCCGAGATAAAGGCCGTCGATAACGAGGGCAATCCCGTATGGAAGGAGAAATGGACCAAGGAGGAGGCACGGGAGTATGCCGACTTCGTGGGGTACCGCGCCTGGAACAAGGAGATGATGCACAACCCCATCGTCGAGGGCACGGTATTCCGGCAGGAATGGATATGCTGGGCAAAGCGTCCGGCATGGAAGGACTTTACCGAATTCGTCCTCTACATCGACCCCTCGTGGAAAAGCAAGAAGACCAATGACACCAAGGCTGCCAAGCTGTGGGGAAAGCACAAGACCAACCTCTGGCATCTCAGAGCGTTCGTCCGCAAGGCCTCCGTCGCCGAGATGGTGCGCTGGTGCTACGACCTCTACGAATGGAGCCAGGAAGTCGGCATCGCCATCCGCTTTGTCATGGAGGCGAACTTCATGCAGGACATCATCCTCGACGATTTCACCATAGAGGGCAACATCCGGGGATACCAGCTTCCCATCACGGGCGACACACGCAAGAAGCCGGACAAGTTCCAGCGCGTTGAGGCCATCAGCCCGTTATGGGAACGGGGCTTCGTCTTCTACGACCAGACGCAGAAGGAAGATCCGGACATGCTGGCCGGGGTAGCGCAGACGCTCGCCTTTGAGAAAGGCATGTCCGGCAATGACGACGCGCCCGATGCCGACGAGGGAGCCATCTATATTCTCCAGAAGAATACAAGACAGCAGATTTACAAACCGAGGTTCGGGCACCGTCCGACTTCTAAAAACTTATGGTGATATGTTCAAACTCATTAAAGACATCGTTTTTGCCGTCCGCTTCAAGCGTGCGGTCAGAAAGGCGGATTATTTCCACCACATCACGCACCGCAAGTACATGGTCATCGTGGTCAAGGGTAAACTTGAGGTGCTCTCCAAACAGGAACTCAAGAAGTTCGTATCAAACGGGATATTCCTCAAAGGGACAACCATCGGGGATATTGAAGCCAAGGCTTTGTATATAACAATGTAAAACGTGGCTTATGTTTATCACAGACGAAGATTACAAAGTTGTCATCGGCGACCAGGCACTCAAGGTGGTGTCACAGGTCAGTACCGATAACAGGGAGAATGCGGAGGCGGAGGCCATCGAGGAAATGGCCGGCTACCTCCGCCCGAAATACGACACGGAGGCCATATTCTCTGCCACCGGAAGTCGGCGCAACAGGCTCGCCGTCATGTATGCCTGCGACATCGCCCTCTACCACATGGCTGCCTCCACACCTCAGAAAATGGGTATGGAGATACGCAAGGAACGCTACGAGAGGGCGGTCAAGTGGCTGGAGGGGGTACAGGCAGGAAGGATTGTGCCCGACCTGCCGCTGGCCACAGACGAGCAGGGAAACCCTGTCGGAATACCTTTGGTATATGGCAGTCAGAAGAAGATAAGGCATAACTGGTAACTATCATGGGAAAGAACAGAAAACAGGCAGCAAGACCGGCGACTGTGCAGACGCCCTACGGCACACTGCACCTTGCCAAGAAAGATATTGGCCGCTTCAAGAAAACGGTCGTGGAGCTCCAGCGCACCACGGATGCGCTCATACGAAAGGATCTGGGCGACTGGCGTCAGGCATGGCAGCGGGCCATCAATGTGGATAACCCCAACCGGCAGCCTCTCTATGACATCTACCGCGACGTGGACATTGACCTACACCTCTCCGGATGTATCCAGCAGCGTGAGGGCTTCGTCATGGCACGTTCCTTCAAACTCACGGGTGAGAATGGGGAGGAGGACGAGGAGGCTGTGAACTATTTCAACACGGCATGGTTCAAGCAGCTCATGAAATACAGCCTCGATGCCAACTATTGGGGACACTCGCTCATTGAACTGGGGAACATCACCACCGACATCAACGGGCGCATGACCTACGACGGTGTCAAACTGATACCCCGCAAGCATGTCATACCTGAATACGGCAGGATCATCACTGACCTCGGGCAGGACTGGAAGGACGGTCTCGACTACCGTAAGCCGCCACTCGCCGACTGGTACATCGAGGTGGGGCTGCCGGACAGTCTCGGCCTTTATCTCAAGGCGGCCACGCAGACCATATCGAAGAAGAACGCGCTGGCCTTCTGGGACACCTTTGCCGAGATATTCGGAATGCCTATGCGCATCGCACGTACCACCACGCGCGACGACAAGGAACTCGCCAAGATGGAGAAGATGATGTCGGAGATGGGCACTGAGGGCTGGGGCATATTCCAGGAGGGTACGAATATTGAAGTGGTGGAGTCCAGCAAGGGCGATGCCTTCAATGTCTATGACCGGCGCATTGACAGGGCCAATTCCGAACTCTCCAAACTCATCATCGGTCAGACGATGACCATTGAGGACGGTTCCTCGCTCTCGCAGTCCGAGACGCACCTGGAGGTGTTCCAGAACATCATCGAGGCAGACTGTGACACTATCAGGGATATGGTGAACAACCAGCTCCTGCCCATCATGATTCGTCATGGCTTCCCGCTCGCAGGAATACACTTCGACTGGGACTACAGCGTGGACTACACGCCGGAACAGCAGGTGGCCTACGAGCAGCTCGTACTGAACAACTACGAGGTGGACCCTGCCTATTTCGAGGAAAAATACAACATGCCCGTGGGCGAGCGTAGGCAGCAGGTGCCCGTTCTCGCCCCCACAGGTTCCGACGGTGGCGATGAAGACCCCAAGGACAATAAAACGCCCAAGCCTGATAAAAAGAAGCGACAGGAGCAAAGCAAACGCCCTTTTTTCGACTGAGCCCCTCCGACTACGAGGGGCTGCACCAGCGTTATGCACGTCTGCTGGGCAGCAGCCGACTGCAAGCCACTTTCAGCCGTGAGGAGGAAATAAGGAAAGAACTCTCCACGCTCTTTGAGGGAATGATGAAGACGCTCCACAAGGTGGAGGGAGCGCAGTTCCGCATCGAGATACTGGAAGCGCCCAGGATACGGAAGTTCATAGAGGCACATGCCGCGGCGCTGGATACATCTTTCAAGAAGGTGGAGATGTCCGATGCCATGCGCCGTCGCCTGGAACGCTCCAACTATATCTTCTCCGGCATGAAGACCTTCCACGAACTCAACGAGGCGTTCCCGTCGCTCCTTGATGAGAACGGCAATCGAAAGCCGTTCAAACAGTTCTTGAATGACGTTCAAAGGATAGACAAGACCTACAACGCCAATTACCTGCGTGCCGAGTACAACTTCGTGCAGGCCTCGGCGCAGATGGCGGCCAAGTGGGAAGGCTTCATGCGCGACGGCGACCGATACAACCTGCAGTACCGCACGGCCGGCGACAAGAAGGTAAGGCCGGAACATGCCGCCCTCGACAGGGTGACGCTACCCATCACCGACCCGTTCTGGGAGGAGTATTACCCGCCCAACGGCTGGAACTGCCGCTGTACCGTCGTACAGGTGCTCAAGTCCAAGTATCCTGCTACGTCGCACGACGAGGCTATGGCACTGGGAGAGGAGGCAACGGGCAAGGACACTAAGGGAATCTTCCATTTCAATGCTGGGCTGGAGCAAAAGGCCGTGCCCGACTACAACCCCTATACCATCAGACGGTGCAACGACTGCGACCTGGCCAAAGGAAAGACAAACCTCGTGTTTATCCCCGACAATGAACTTTGCGCGGTGTGTCGGCTAATTCGTCAGCAACAGGCCGAGAGAACAAACCAAAGGCTCACACCGCAGGAGTTCAGGGAAGCCACAGGCATTGCCAACCGATGGGCTGATGAGCATCTGACGCCAACAGTGATAAATGGCACCCCGGCCAAACGCACGCTGGTGATGACGGCAGACGAGCATGAGATAAAAGTGGGAAAGAAATTCTTTTCAGAAACTGCCGCCAAGAACAAAAGGAATCCCGACTTGGTGCATGTCTTGAAAAGCGCTACGGAATTTGAACAGTGGCTTCCTTTCGCAGAAAGGGTAAGGGTTGAGGATGGTATTGACCACGACTATCAATTCAGCGTTTACACCGTGGAATATCAAGGTCAGACCATCGAGTTCAAGTGTAAACTGACTTCCGGCGAAATCCTCTATACCATGAGGTTTATATAATAAAAAAACGATGCTGTAAATTCCGAAGCCTGCACGTTGAAAACGCCGACATGTGAAATTCCGCATCGTTCTTTCCGCAAATATACGAAAAAATCCGTTACTTCCAAACAAAAGTAGCGGATTTTTTGTCTTTTCGCTCGATTTTCACCATTTACAGGCTTCTGATGGCCACGCACTGGTACATCTCGATGTTTTCGATGATTTCCTCGTGGTTGTGGTTCGTCTGGCTGCCTACAAGGTCAAGTTCCATGAAGGTCTCTCCCTCGGCACAGGCCAATTCCCTGTGAATGGTGTCCAGCAGGTCGAACACACGCAGCCCGTCCTCGCGCAACTCGCTGCCCAGTGAGGTACTGCCCTGCCAGTCGGTCACCACATGCAGGTTCACCTGTGCCTCGGCACGGTATTCCACGCCCGGCTGTATGGCGTTCCAGCGGATGGGCACGAACTCCACGAACACCGCGGGACGCTCCCAGTTCTCCTCCTGCTCGATGAACTCCACGTTGTGGTTCCACAGGTCTATATGTTTCACCAGGCGCTGCGCACCCTCAGGCACGGGCTCGCCCTCGTCCACATACACATGCTGTCCATCCGCCGTTTCATACAGGCGCGACAGGCGCTCACAAATAAGTCCGTACAGTTCCTTTCTCATTTCTCGTTAATCTCAAATTCTAAGTTTATATATTCAGTGATGTTTCTCTCGATGATCTCACGCACGGATTTCTCCACCTCCGGGCTCGTGCCCAGGAAACGGCGGCGGGGTATTCTGATGGTCGTGCCGGCTTTCTTCAGCGCCATGAACTTCCAGAACTCCGACTGCTCGGCTATCACCGCGTTCTGCTTGGTCTTCCGCGTCGTCCCGTCCTTCTTGCGGCTGAATGCTCCTATGGCTTCATAGTACTTCGCCCAGAAGAAACGCTTCATCTTCTTCGTTACCACGATTTCGCAGCCTTCGTTGTGGTACCGGGCATCAGGCTCGGTGGTATAGAAGGTGATGCTGTTCTCTGTTGTCCGGCTCATGATGCTTTTGCGCAGGCGCTCGTTCCTGCCGGCAAGCAGTTTATAGTCCGAGTTTATCGGGCCTTTACGCCGCTCCCACGCCTCGCTGAAAAACGCCTCGCGCTCGAAATTCTGGTCGAACTCGTCCGACATCTCCACACGGATGTCGTTAAGGATGTTTCCTAAAATACGTCGGGTCTCGGGTCTCATCTTCGGGAAATAACAGTTCGGGGAACAAAAAACCTTCTGCTGAAAGCTCCGACAGGTCCTCCACATGGGAGGTTGTCGATGCCTTCAGCAGATTGTAGAAGGTGCGCTCGCTGATGCCGTACTTCGGATAGACATACCGTTTCCATATCTCGCGGTTCGTCAGGCCCGTCTTGATGTAGGTATCGTATATCTGGTTGATGTCGGCAACACGCTTCGCATAGCTCTTTCCTTTCCTCTTGCTCACCTTGCTGGTCAGGTTTATGGGGTTATCGTTTCTCTTTATAAGGACGGATGTCGAGGGTCATCGTGCAGCTCACCATCACCCTGCCGCTGCCCTCGCACTGCGGACAGGGAATGACCGTGGCTCCGTACACGTTCCGCATCAGCCCCGTGCCGTGGCATTCACGGCACAGGGCTACCTTCGGCGATTTGGTCACTTCCTTTTTCATGTTGTCTCCTCCTTCTTCGGTTCTACATAGAAAGCCTCGTCCTGCACCACCTGGATGCCACATACAGCCATCGCCTCCGTCATGCTCACCTCGCGCATGTCGCCGTTGGGAGTGTCGTACACGGCCACTTCTTTCAGGTCACGGTCTGCCAATAGCCTGTCCTTAGCTATCTCCTCAGTCTGGCGAATGTAGGTCATCGGGAGGAACCGCTTCGCCAGTTCCAGCGCGCTTGCCCAGGTAAAGCCTTTCAGCGTCTTCAGCTTCGGCGTGCCCGTGCGGAACCCGATGGTGCCGTGTGCCATGTCCAAGCTCTTCTTCTTCGCAAACAGTTCTGCCTGGTTCTCCGTGGCAAAAGCCTGTAGCGTGTCAAAGGCCTGGTCTCTGTCACCCGTCAGCGTCGCTATCCGGTCGGCATACTTCTCGCGGATCTTCGCACACTGCAGCTCTATGTCCGCATTGATTTTCTGCAGCTGGGCGTCGTTCTTGGCGTAGGTGGCAAACGCCTCGTCGGCCTGCTCACGGCTCACGCCCGTAATAATCACTTTCTTCTTTCTTGTTGCCATTTTGCTAATTCTCTTTTATGTTATACATTGGAAATACAATAAAAGCTCCCTTTCCTTGGCTGGTTTCCCTCCCCTCGGAACCGAAGGTCGCTGTTCGCGAAGCGAGGGAAAGCAATGGGTTGGGGGAGGCAGGATTGGAGGAGGTTTTCTTATTCAGTCCTCCGTGCCGCTCTATTGCTCGCAGCTTCCGCTGCAACGCATCAAGCTCCTCTATGCTCAATCTGGCGAAGGGCTTGCCGCCCACCCGTGGGTTCTGGCAGAAGTTGTCTACCGTGGGCCAGTCCGTGGTGTTCACGCCCAGACGCTGCATCAGCTTCAGGCACAGGCTGCGCTTCTTCCTTATCTCTTCCCTCCACGCAGCCTTTCGCTCGTCGTAACCCGCCACACGTTCCATCTGGTCGCACATTATGCGGTACTCACGTTCGGTGGTCTCGTGCAGGTGTACTGTCCGCCCATTCGTGAACTGCTCCACCAGCGTCTCCTTATCTGCACCCGGCAGGCGCTTCAAGAGACAGTAGAAACGCGCGTAGTTCCGTTCCGCTCCCATAGCTTCTCCTCCTTCCAGTCTTTATAGTTCCGCCGGGCATGGGCTACCGCTTCGGGCAAAGTGCCCTTAAGGTCGCTCACACCGAACAAGGGGATGCCGTTCACACAGGCAAACAGCTCACCGCCATATTCCATTACCTGCACGGCTACCCGTGCCTCTGCGTCCAGCTCTGCCTGGCGCCGGTCCTCAATGCGTGCCGCACGCTCCTCGTGCCACACCTGCAACCGCTTCTTCAACTCCTCAAAAAAATTACTCATACGCTTTTCTTATTTTTATATGTAAATTGTCGTGCAAATGAGCGCAATCAAGCTCGCTTGTTTTGCCGAATGCAGCCGATAATCAATCCGTGATTGAATACGTTTGTACCACTTTCTTGTTACGTTTAATCTGCAGCACCGTCTTCCCTTCATCCGTGACGACGGCTGTTTCTATCTCACTCATCACGGTGATGTCTCGCCGGTTGTAGAACTCCATGATATTCGCGTTCACCAAGTCCTTCAGCCACTGCCAGTCTTCCGGCGTGTCCTCCATGCCGCGGATGCTGT
This sequence comes from Prevotella sp. kh1p2, assembly GCF_900111525.1. Lineage (NCBI taxonomy): Bacteria > Pseudomonadati > Bacteroidota > Bacteroidia > Bacteroidales > Prevotellaceae > Prevotella > Prevotella sp. kh1p2. Next base: position 27,598 of record NZ_FOHY01000007.1, on the reverse strand, counting down.
ATGCCTGGCTAATCTCCAGCTGCAGCCGCAGCAGCCATTCCGGTTTGTCATTAGGTATCATCGACCTGTATCTCAGTTTTCCCATGTTTCTTGCTTATTTTAAATTGATAATTATGATTAGTATAATTGCAAATTGTCCCGCCAGGCACCCCCCTCCTTCGGAGGGGTTGGGGGAGGTTGCATTTTTTCCGTTGTTAATCCTCGGCGATATCCATGTCCCTCAAAAAGATTTTGAGAACAACCAGTAAAAGAATGATGAAAGGCAGCGCTACAACAGTCCGTATGGCCAGCAAAAAGTCCCGGAGTATCCTCATTGCCCACCTCCTTCGGAAAAAGTTCCCGCCAGGCACCCCCCTCCTTCGGGGGGGTCGGGGGAGGTCGCTGCTTTCCACTCAACTGTTATCACCGCATCGAGCCTGCCGCTGCCCTTGCACATCGGGCATGGAGTCTTTTCATTCTCACCGTATTCGTCCAGCCCCCAGAAAAATCCGTTGCCATGACAATAGCCACATGTATGCCCTTCGCTCACCAGCCGTTCAAGGGTAGCTTTCATTCTTGGTGGGGTGAGCACCACCATTCGGTCAACTTTGCTCATTTCCTTATTCTATTTCTAATTGTACATGAAAATCAAACTCCCGGCACAGGCGTTTCACCTGCCTGATTTTAAAAGGTTCTCCGTCAAACACGAAGTATATCGTCCGTTCACGTGTATGGACCCTCACACCCTTCTTCCGTAACCTGTACAGTAGGTTGTCCCGCTTGCTTGCCATGTCATACTTTGTTTGATGTTCTTAAAATACCTTCTTCCCAAACCACAAAGCTGTTGCCCGCATCGGGATTGAAGCGTCCCTGGCAGTATGCCATGAACCCCACGACCCTCACCTTCACGCCTGCCTTGTAGCGAAGTCTGAGCGCAGGCTTGCCCAGTGGCTGTCCCTTGGCTTCCATGCTGATAAAAATGAAACTCTTCCGTGGAAAGGACTCTATCAGCTTCTTCGTCTCCGGCCATTCCCAGCCGCTCTCCTGGTAGCTGTCCACGATGATGAACTTTGCCGAATGCCGCTTCTTCAGCCTTGCCGTCAGGTCTTCTATCGTGTCCTCCGTCACCACGCGAAACCAGCCCTGGCACTTCTCCATCTCGAAGAGTTTTACTCTTTCCTGGAAACTTTGGCTCACGCCCTCCTCATAACTTAGGTAGAGCACTTGCCCGTAATGGGTCAACTCGCGCGCCAGTTGCATCACGAAACTGCTCTTGCCGGCTGCGCTCGCGCCGCTGATGAACCAGGTGGAGTTCTCCTCAGGCAGGCCGAAGCATTCCGCCCAGCGACCACCCCATGGCAGCGTCTTGTAGGTCTTCGCCGCTATTTCCTTCGGGCTGTATGCGCGCTTTGCCATAACTACTTTTTCAAAACCTCTATTAAGTAATCGGCAGCCACACGAGATACCCACGCCGCACTTCGAAATACATCTCCTGCAGTATTATCACCCTCTAATTTTACCTGTTGGCAGGTTTGGATATAAAGGTCTTTCGCTATCTCATACCGGCGCTGCTCCCAGTCTATCTCATTAGCTTTGGCCATTTCCTTACGCATGCCGATAACGGCTTCCATAGCCTCCATTTCTATTTTTGTCATCACATCAAGCTCCTTTCTTCAGTTTCTCAATTTCCGTATATACACGTCGCAGTCCGCCGCCACTCTTGCGCACGATCTGGCCGATGTCCATCCCCTCGGGGGCATTCACCGTCGCCACCACACGGGCCTGCTCCAGTAGGAATGCCTTGCGGTCTTCTGCCTGGTCGGGTGTCACCTTGCTGTACTTGCCGCCGTAGCGCGAGAATATCTCGGCATAGCCCACCTTCTGGCACTCCACCATGCGGTCTATCTTGGCGCGCAGGCCGTCAGCCCCCATCATGTACCACCCGCAGCACATCTCCGTGGCGTTCCACAGGGCCTTCAGTTCCAGGAAGGCCTCGTACTGCAGGTCGCCGGCCTCGTCGAGCACCACCAGCGGGCGTTCCATCGAGCGCAGGTAATACACCAGGTCTTCGTAGGTGTCCTGGTACTTGCCCGCAGCGTCCACGCCGAACTCCCTGGCTATCTTCCTCACCAGCGCACGCTTCGTTTTCACCTGCGAGCAGTCCACATACACGGCGTTCCTGTGCTCATGCACATACCAGCGTGCCGTGTAGGTCTTGCCGATGTTCGGCAGGTCGCACAGTATCACACTAAGGCTGCGCTCCTGGCATGCCTCCAGCTGAATGCTGATGTACTTGAAGGTCTCGGTCTGTGCGCCTTTCCACTCAATCGTCTCGCGCAGGTTCACGTCCAGCCGCCGGGCGATGCTAACCCAGTTGGCGTCGCTCAGCGTCTTCTCCGTCTGGCCTTTCTTTAGGCCGTTATACACGCTGGCCGATATGCCCAGCGCAGACGCGTGCTTCGCGTCGCTCGGATAGTTCCTGCGGTTGGCGGCTATCGCCTCCAGTATCCGCTGTTTTTGAGTCTCACTAATCATATTCTAATGGCGTTTAATCGTTATTCTTACATATCTGCCAAAGCGTGGCTTGACGCACTGATCCGTGGCAGCGTCGGGGCTTTTGTCTCTTGTGGGGTAACGGCCAGCTCTTTCGGTTCTTCCAGCACTGGTGCCTTCGTGGTCTTCATCACGCCCACCTTGCTGATGGCACGCTCTTTCAGATACTTGTTGAAGTGGCTCACCTTCTTCTGCTGCTTTTCGAACTTCTCCCTGTCCTCGGCTGTCTGCTCGGCCATCACACGGTTGTAGGTCTCCACCTTCTCCACCGTGTCGATGTATCGGTCATCCTGGTAGAGGTATACATCCTGGGGCTGGCCCTCCTCGTTGGGCAGGTAGCACGCCGTTACCTTGTAGTTGTTCGGGGCAAGGCGCTCCAGCACCTCCGGGCCACTCAGCCACCAGTCGCCATAGTTCACGCGCACCGTCGAGTTCCTGCGCACGCTCGTCTCCACGCTCACGCCTATCCAGCGTGCCAGCATGCGGCGGTCAAGTGGCCACAGGTCGGGGTTCACGTTCTCCACGAGCACCTCCCAGCGGGTCTTGCCGGGCCACTTCTTCTGGTCGCTGTGTAGCGAGTGGTTCCATTCCCAGTTGTCCTGCCGGTCATCGGCCACCAGCTCGTCCCAGCTGTAATACTTCTTCTCCTCATAAAGCTCGTTGCTCGCGTCGCTCACCTTCTTCTGCTCAACCCTGCGCTTTCCCTTGCCCCACGGACGCCCGATGCCGGCATGGTTCTTGTGGATGATGCTGGTCTTCTTCGCGCCGTTATAGTGTTCCGCACGCTTCTCCTGGGAGTTCTGCGGGGCGCAGAAGCGAACGAACTCGAATACCACGCCCGGGCTCAGATAGGTGTCGCGCCACTGCGACATCAGGTGGTTCTCCACCTCAATGCCTTTCGGCGTGCCCCAGCCGTTGGCGGCAAGGAGCCGGAACATGTCCCTGAAGCACTCTACCACCAGCGGGGTGTCCTTTTCCCTGGCATAGCTCGCCCCAAGCACGCACTCGCTCACATCATCGTAGGCATAGTAGGCATGTACCCACTTCTTCGTGTCCTTCAGCTTACGACTCAGGTCCACGTCGTCCATCGTAATCTGGCTCAGTGAGTAACGGCCGTTGTGGCGGTGCATGTGCGGTAGCTCCTCGTGCATCAGCGTCACGGGCATCAGCAACCGCTGGTTGATGCGCAGCTTGTTTGCCGGCTGGTTCAGGATGTTGCTGATGGTGCTCTCGCTCAGCACCAGCGGCTCACCGTTCTTGTCCGTGAAGTCGTCGGGGTTGAGCAGCTCGCCCGTATCGAGGTGGAAGATGTCAAGTTCGCCGCAGAGGAACATGTTCCACTGCTCCCACACGGTCGTATTGTAGGGCTTGTTCTCAAGACAGGAGAGGCTCAGCACGGCCTCTTCCACGGCCTTCGTCACCAGACGCTTGTTCTGGTTGCCGAACTTGCCGCTGATAAGGCAGCCGTAACCCTCGCACCTGTACTCGTTCACCTTCTTCCGAAAACGCAGCGTGCTCGTCGGAAGCGTGTGGCCCAGCTCCTTGCGCAAGGCCTCGATAGTGTCCGCCATCTCGTCCCAGTTGTACTTCTCGCCCATCAGCTTCCTCGCCGTTGCGGCACGATTGTATAGCTTGATACACGTGTTCAGCACACTCGCGTTCGTCACATATTCCCTTATCTTCTCGGGATATTGCTGCAGATCCACCCCCGTGTTCTCCTTGTCGCGGAAGAACGCCACGGCCTCCTGGTCCGTCTCGTAGTTCTCCATCACCCACAGCCGCAGGTGGGTCTGTGCGCCGTCGGGATAGAGCTCACGAACCTTGGATTTGAACCTGCTCGGAAGACTGTCTACAGCGACAAGAGCACAACAGCCACTGCCACCACCGCGACGCACCACACGCATCTTGCCGCGTGCCGCTGTCTGCTTGTAGTTGGCGGCACTCATGATGCCACCATTCACCAGCTCTTGGTAGGATACACATAGTCTGCCTTCGTAGTACTCCATCGCACACCTCCTTACAGTTTTGCTGCCCAGTCCTGAATGCCCTGTATATCGCTTGTCATCACGTTGTCGTAATGGCGCACCTTCTCGCCGTGCTTGAACACATCGCACACGGGCTCTTTCTTCGAGAACTCCAGCATAACATCACCCAGATACTGTCTCATATAACCGTCAGCATCATGCAATGTCTCCATCTCCGGAACCTTCACCATCACGATACCCCCACGTTGCAACGCAAGCGAGCGTATCTTCTTCATAAGGTCAGTTCCCTCGTTCAGATCCTCGAAATGTGTAGCGTTGAAAATCGTGCGCTCTGTGACCTCGAACGCTTCTGCAAGAAATTTGCGATCCGCTTTCTGAATGTGAATGTACTTTTTCATAATCTCACTTAGTTTAATTCGTTTATTTTTAATAACTTTATAGCCGAATTTCAAAATAGAACAACATGGATACAGAACTCATTATGCTCAAAGCCCAAGTAGAGGCTTTCCGCAATTATTTCACGTCGCTCTTGCCAACTATCTTTCAAAACGACAAAGAGAAAAACAGTAAGGTTTGGCTTGCTAAATATTGCCTTTGGAAGTTTGAAAGGGACAATCTCGCACCATTCGACTTCGCAGATACGCTTCCGACTCCTGAGAAAGACAGGATAAGTCACCGACGACATCAGCTGCAAGTTCTGATGGACGTAGCCTATATCCAGGGGCGGCTTGAAGAATACGGCATACTAAGAAAAGTAGATTCTTACGCTGCTGCTCAAGCTCAACAAGTCTATCTGCAGTCTGACCACTCTGAGGAAACGATGCTCCCTCTGATTGACGCTCTCTGAGCATCTGCTTGAGACTTTGGGTTACATCAATACTGATTACCACTTCGCCTTTTCTGCCGCCACTGCGGTGGCTGTACTTTTTCGTTGCCATAATTTTTAATCCTTTAAATTCGTTAATCTCGGCCTTTTTTCGTATATTTGGCCGCGCTTCCAAAAGGAATACGTTGCAAAGATAGGATATTTTCTAATACGAACCAAGTGCTTTAGAGATTATTTTCTATCAAAGTGCATTTTAATAGGAAATAGACTATGATATTAGACAGGATTAAGACGTATATCGACTATAAAGGCATTACCGTAGCTGCCTTTGAAAGAAGTGTTGGCATGTCCAATGCCTCCTTTGGAAAGTCTTTGAGAAATAAAGGGGCAATAGGTACCGATAAATTAGAAAATATCCTATCAGTTTATGATGATTTGTCTCCAGAATGGCTTCTTACAGGTAGGGGTGAGATGCTCAAAGTGGCAGAGACAGCAGGGCATCTTGCCGCTGATGGGCGCCCTTCAGGCCCCGTATTCCCCAATAATACCCCAGAAGCTATCCGGATGCCTCATTCTCCTTCCCGCGAGGAGGAAATCGAGGCTCTGCGGCTATTGGGCTTGGATGTTAAGGACATTGACCCCATTCCGTTTGTCTCCACCCAGGTGGCTGCAGGCTTCGGTTCGCCCGACTTCGCAATTAGCAAGAAAGATATTAAAGATTATTATATCATTCCCAAATGGAGAAGGCAGCATGTAGACTTCATCATAGAGGTTACAGGCGATTCTATGCAGCCTAAATACTATCCGGGAGAAGTCATTGGATGCTCTATACTTTACGAGTCCAGGTTCATTCAGTGGAATAAGCCACACGTTATCGCTACTCGCGAACAAGGACTCCTCATAAAAAGACTCATGCCAAGCAATAAGAAAAACTGCCTGACGGCGGTTAGTGACAATAAAGATTATCCCCCATTCGACATACCTCAGGAAGAAATTACCGGTATTGCCATCGTTGTCGGATATGTCGGTTTGGAATAACCCCCCTCAAAAGCCCGACATCCATTCCTCTGCACCATCTTCGGTCTCGCCAGTCTCGTCTAAGGCCCCTCGTGCCACGAAGCGCGCCCCCGTACAACAAAACGCACCCCTCGGGTGGGGTGTCCCCCCCCTAAATGCCCCCTTTCTGCCCTAAATCCCTATATATAATAAGGTGTACCGCCCTCTAAAAGTTGCTCGCAAAGTGTCAGTTTCTTGCATATATCCCCCTTTTTTTGGCTCGTTTCTACCCATGTACATGGGGGGGCTTGGCAAGAGTTTTGTAACCCCACTTTTCTGAAAATGTAACCCCACTTTGTAACCCCACTTGTAACCCCACCTCCTCAAAATCGCCTTTTTCGCCCTTTTGTTACCCCTCCCTCAAACCGCATTTGAAGGTCGTTCCTATGCTATTCTCCCACCGTTCAAATCAGGGCGCATATAAAGCCTCTACACGCCAGAAACGCCCGTGTATAAAGAACTTGCACGTATACCAACAAAAAAGGCCACACGCGTAAGCGTGCAGCCCTATATGTGTAAACCTTCCGTCAGCCTCATGTAAACGAAAAGCCCCTCTATGTAAACCAAAATTAAACCAATGTAAACGTTTCGTTTTGTGGAGCCTCAACCATCAAACTAACCACAACTCTTTGTAAACCAACAACTTCACTCACTTTTCAACCCTCTGTCTTTCTATACGCTTCGTTTTGTGCCCCATACAACGCACCCAATGCCGACCTTAAACTCAAGCCCGGGCTCACTGCCAACGTAACTGTTTACACGCAGGAGAACAACGACGTGCTCAGCATTCCGAGCAAGGCACTGCGCTATACGCCGCAAAAAGAGACCGTGGGTAACCGCAAAATCCAGGATATAAACGGCGCCAAGAACAAAGTGTGGACGGTAGAAGGCAACACGGTGGTGGCCCACCGCGTGAACATAGGCATGACCGACGGCACCCACACGCAAGTACTCAGCGGGCTGAAGGCCGGGCAGGAGGTCATCACGGGCGTGGATGTAAAGAGCAGCGAGGAGCCTACGGCATCGGCCGAGGGCGAAAGAAGTCCCTTTGCACCCGGCCCCCGCAACAGGAACAAAGGAAAGTAAGGCATGGAAAAGGATAAGAGAGCAGTCATTGAACTGCAGGACGTGAAGCGCGACTTCCTTGTAGGTGACGAGACGGTGCACGCGTTGCGCGGCGTGTCCTTTAAAATCTACGAAGGCGAATTCGTTACCATCATGGGCAAATCGGGTTCCGGCAAGTCTACGTTGCTTAACCAGCTGGGCTGTCTCGACACGCCCTCGAGCGGCGAATATTACTTGGATGGCACCTCGGTTCGCACCATGTCGAAGAGCCAGCGGGCCGTACTGCGCAACCGGAAGATAGGCTTCATCTTCCAGAACTACAACCTGCTGCCCAAGACAACGAGCGTTGAGAACGTGGAACTGCCGCTGATGTACAACGCAGAAGTTTCGGCCAGGGAGCGCTTCGACCGCTCGATAGAGGCACTGAAAGCCGTAGGACTGGGCGACCGACTTTACCACAAGTCAAATCAGATGTCGGGAGGACAGATGCAGCGTGTGGCCATTGCCCGCGCTCTGGTAAACAATCCGGCCGTCATTCTGGCCGATGAAGCCACCGGAAACCTCGATACGCGTACCTCGTTTGAGATACTCGTGCTCTTCCAGAAGCTCTATGCCGAGGGTCGCACCATCATTTTCGTGACCCACAACCCCGACATCGCCAACTATTCCAGCCGCAATATCCAGCTGCGCGACGGCCGGGTAATCAGCGATACCTATAACGGCAACATCCAGAGTGCTGCCCAGGGACTGGCTGCCTTGCCGCCTAACAGCGACGAGTAGGCATGCACCGTTTTAGCAACAAGCACTGAAACAATGAACTATTCCAATTTATTTAAAATAGCGCTGCGGGCCATCTTCTCCAACAAGATGCGCTCCTTTCTCACTGCCTTGGGCATCATTATAGGCGTGGCATCGGTCATCACGATGCTGGCCATTGGCCAGGGCTCCAAGCGCAGCATACAGGCCAACATCTCGGAGATGGGCTCCAACATGATTATGATAAGTCCCGGAGCCGACATGAGGGGCGGAGTGAGGCAGGACCCCTCGGCCATGCAGACCCTCCGGATAGCCGACTACGAGGCCATCAGCACCGAGTGCAGCTACGTGAAGGCCGTATCGCCGACTGTAAACAGCAGCGGACAGTGGATTTACGGCAACAACAATACCCAGTCGACCATCTACGGCGTGAACCGCGACTACCTCGAAATACGCCAGCTGAGCGTTGATGACGGCGAGATGTTTACCGATGCCGACATCAAGGCCAGTGCCAAGGTGTGTGTGCTCGGGCAAACAGTAGTGGGCTACCTCTTCCCCGATGGCGCCGACCCTGTAGGCAAGGTGGTGCGCTTCGGCTCCATTCCGTTCCGCGTGGTGGGCGTACTCAAGAAGAAAGGATACAACTCCATGGGCATGGACCAGGACAACCTGGTGCTTGCCCCCTACACAACGGTCATGAAGCGCATCCTCGCCCAGACCTATCTGAGCGGCATCAACTGCTCTGCCATTACCGAAGGAGTAACGGAGAAGGCCACGGCCGAGATTACCACCCTGCTGCGTCGCAACCACAAACTTAAGGAAGCAACGGACCAGACGGAGGCCGATGCCGACGACTTCAACATCCGTTCGCAGGAGGAACTCTCGTCGATGATGAACTCAACCACCAACATGCTCACCATTCTGCTGGGCTGCGTAGCCGGCATCTCGCTCGTTGTGGGCGGCATCGGCATCATGAACATCATGTACGTTTCCGTTACCGAGCGTACCCGCGAGATAGGTCTGCGCATGAGTGTAGGTGCCCGCGGCATCGACATTCTCAACCAGTTCCTCATCGAGGCCATCCTGCTAAGCGTCACGGGCGGCGTTATCGGCGTGCTGTTGGGCGTGGGGGCAAGCTATGCGGTCAAGGCTTTTGCCCACTGGCCCATCTACATCGAGCTGTGGAGTATCATCATGAGTTTTGCCGTGTGCACGTTTACGGGCGTGTTCTTCGGTTGGTATCCGGCCAAGAAAGCCGCACAGTTGGACCCGATAGAGGCCATCCGGTACGAGTAAAACATCACCGTCACCAAACTCAGAACGGGCATCCGCAATCACGCGGATGCCCGTTTTTTCGTTGCTGCGGCCTCATTCGCTCCTGTTGTCTTCATCCTCCTTTTCGGCTGGTGCTTTCAGAATGAAGGCCGTGAGGATAGCGGGCGGCACGCTGAGGCAAAGCCATATCGAAACAAAGTAGGGCAAGATGAACAGCACATCTACAAAACTGAACTTGAGAAAGCACACCATGAGTACGAACGAAACAACCAACGACAGCATCAGCAGGTTCACGATGCGCTGCAATTTGGTGGCCTTTGGCGTATAAACCACGCTTGCCCAGGCCGACAGGAAGGCCGCGGCCATCAACGTAAGGATGAAAAGATTTCCGAAAGCATTTATGTATTTGAGAGCACCCATGACGTACCATCAATAGGAATACATCTGCCTGAGTCCCATCTCATTAGTGGAGAAACAAAGAAACAACATACGCTACTTAGTCCATTTCTACAATATCACAGACTGTATCAGAGTTTGAAGTGCCTGCTGTCTTGTCGAGCTTATGAGCCAGTAGCATAACTTGGGTGTACGCTTGTCGGAGTCACAAACCCCTTTCCGCAAGACGTGCCCTAGTGTTTTTCATGGCTTTTGCTTGCGCGATAAGAATATATTACCTATCTTTGCAATGGCGAGTGAATGAATAAGAAATTTGATAATTAAACAAAGGTTAAGCCGTTAAAAAATGTGGAGCACAATATATTTTTCCTGAATTTCTTATAACCTTTCAAACATTTTTAGTACTTTTGCTTCACTTCTTTATTTGCATAAAGTGAAGAGCCTATACGAAACGGGCGATGAAACGCTACTGCAAGAATTGAGCAATAATAGTATGCAGGCGTTTGAAAAACTTTTCCTAAAATACCATGGAAAGGTGCTGCGCTTCGTAACTATGTTTATAGGAGACGAAGACGAAGCCAAAGACGTAGCGCAGGATATTTTTACACACCTATGGCAGAAGAGACAAAGTATGGGGAATATCCAAAACCTGGATAACTATTTCTATATCACAGCGCGAAACGCAGCTTTGCGCAGCATCAGACACCATATTATTATAGAGAGGCTTAACAATCAGCATACAGAAATAGCCGATGTACCTGAGCTTGATACTCCGGAATTTACAAGCCGATTGGAAGCCTGTATTCGAGAAGCTATTGACCAAATGCCGGGGCAGCGCAGGCGCATCTTCGAGATGAGTAGATATGAAAATATGAGCCACCAAGAAATTGCTGACAAACTGAATATCAGCAAACGAACCGTGGACAAGCATATTTCTTTGGCTCTTGCAGATATCAGAAAGATAACCATTACTTTGGCTTTGGCATTTATTAACGCTTTGTGATTACGCATTTCACAAATTCCTGTACTCTTACAATTGTAAGATACGTTCTTTCTTTGGCTCTTGCAGATATCAGAAAGATAACCATTACTTTGGCTTTGGCATTTATTAACGCTTTGTGATTACGCATTTCACAAATTCCTGTACTCTTACAATTGTAAGATACGTTCTTCATAATCTAACAAAATGACAAAAGAGAAGCTAATTCACATTCTCAATAGCTATACATGCGGATTGCTTCCTGAAGATTTCAGACTCAAGGTCATGATGTGGCTCACCGACGAAGCACATCAAGAAGAGACCGACGAGGCACTAAGATATTTTTGGGACCGTACTCCGACAGATATTGATATAGACACTGTAGAGCAGCTAAACCTATGTAAACAAAACATAAGTTTAGGCATAGATAATGGGCAGAACAGCTCGAAGCGTCGGCCGGCATGGCTGCAATATGCTGCCATGCTGTTGTTGCCGTTGCTCTCGGCCTTTGCCGTGTGGGCCTACATGAGCTATTGGCAGACTAACGATTTGGCCTTGATAGAAATCCGTGTACCTAAAGGTGAAACCCGAACAATAACCCTGTCCGACAGTACCCACGTGCAACTCAATGCCGGAAGTACACTTATCTATCCCAGCACATTTGCCCATCAGTCGCTCCGCCAGGTGCACGTAAGCGGAGAAGCCTACTTCGATGTGCAACGAGATGCCGAACATCCATTCATCGTCAAAGCCGGAGGAGTAGACGTGCGCGTGCTGGGTACGCACTTCAACGTGAAGGCTTACCCCGAAGATAAGTTTATCGTCACGACACTGGTTGAGGGGACGGTGAATGTAAGTGAGACCGACAACAAGAGCAATCAGGTGCGCATAGCCCCTCATTATCAAGCCGTATTCAACCGTAACAGCAAGCTTATCAGCGTATTGCATGCCAAAACGGCCGACGAGACAGCATGGCGCAAGGGCTATTTAGTATTCAGTGACCAGTCGCTCGGCGAGATTATACGTGCGATGGAACGACGCTACGGAATAGACATCAACATTGACCAAGACATTAATACAGCATATACTTACACGATGAAATTTACAAACCAAGAATCGCTCACAGAGGTTCTTGATGTGTTATGCAGGGCATTGGGCGAAACTTCGTACCAGCGCCGGGGCGACACTATCCGTATCTATAGGAAAGGAGGTGGCACATGATGATGTGCGCCCAAGCATATCACCCACGAAAACACATCCTCTCCTAACACTTTATATAATCATGTAATCACATTTATTTAATAACACTATCAAAACCTAAAATCCATGTTCCATCACAAGACAAGAAAGCTTGGTTTGCTGGCATTGTTTCTGGCTACGACGCTCATGGCGTTTGGACAAAACGAGACCATCAGGTTGCAAAATAACAGACTGACCTGTAAACAGACTATCCAATTGATTGAAGAGCAGACTGATTATTCGGTGGTCTACTCCAATAGCAAATTAAACCTGAATACTCCAGTAAGAGTAAAAGGACACGAAATGCGTATGAGCGATTTGTTGACCGCAGCTTTGAAAGGACAGAAGATGCGTTATGAAATACGCAACAAACACATTATCATCAGCGACGCTACTGCCGACGCTGCGACAAGCGGACAAACACACAGCACTAACAGCACACAGCAAACTAAAAAGGTATCGGGCCGGGTGGTAGACTCTAAGGGAGAACCGCTCATCGGCGCAGCTATCAAAGTGAAAGGAAGCTCGGCAGCTACCGTTACCGACCTCGATGGCAACTTCACTCTAAACAATGTAGCTGCCAATGCCACGTTGGAAGTGACCTACATCGGCTATACAGCACAGGCTGTGGAGGCAAAAGGTGGCGCACCCCTCAACATCGTCATGAATGAAGACGCACAATCGCTCGACGAATTGGTGGTTGTGGGTTACGGTACGCAGAAGAAATCAAGTCTCACAGCATCTATCTCAACAGTTAAATCTTCTGATTTAGCTAAGCAGGTAACAACAAATGTAGCATCTGCACTGCAAGGGCGTGCACCTGGTGTTGAAATTCTTCAGAACGGTGGTGAAGCTGGAGGTGATGTAAGCATCCTGATACGTGGAGCTGGTTCGTTTGGCTCGACAGAACCACTATATGTTATTGACGGTGCTTTCAGCAACAACGGATTGAACTCTTTGAATTCAAAGGATATTGAATCTATAGAGATTCTTAAAGATGGTTCTGCTGCTGCAATCTACGGTTCACGTGCAGCCAACGGTGTGGTACTAATTACGACAAAATCAGGACGAGCTGGTAAAACAAAGGTAGAACTAAGTTCTGACTTCTCTTACCAGACTCCCATGCACATGCTGGATTTCATGAATTCCAGCCAATGGAGACAATTTGCCACCACCGTGGCAAACAACAGCCCCGCATACGAAGTGGCTAAGGAAAATGCAAGTCCTACAAATCCCAATGCCGATACAGACTGGCAAGACCTGTATTATCGTAATGCGTCCATGTATTCTTTTGGGGCTTCTGTATCTGGTGGAGGAGAATATTCTACATTCAGCACCAGCTTAGGGTATCAAGATCAAACAGGAATCATCATCCAATCAGACTACAAGAAATATAATGGACGTGTCAATGGTACATACCAGAAAGGTCGTTTCACAGTAGCTGAGAATCTTGCCGTTGCATTTACAAAGAAACAAACTCCTCCGACTGCACGCCCCATCGAAATACCTACAGTCCCCGTAACAGACAGCTATGGACGGTATATCTCTACACCGGCAGAACTTGGTTATGCAACTACAAACATTGATATTGACAATAGTTTAGCACAAATATATAACCGAAATCAGTGGACGAAAAAAACTGATATAACAGGAAGTGTAAGTGTAAAGTATGATATTTTTAAAGGACTCGCTTATAAGATAGGGTTTGCCGGAAGCTATCTTAATGCACATGGTTATACCCACACTCCGGCATACGCATCATACTGGGATGCTAATGGTGTTGCCGATTCAAGGTTCAGTCAACCATATACTTCATTGGCAGAATCGCGTAATGAGCAGTTCAATTACACCATTGATAACTTGTTGACCTATAACAAAGAAATGAGCGGACACACCTTTGATGCCCTGCTAGGTACAAGCTGGATGCAAGAATGGAATAGGACAATGTCGATTAATTCGGGTACTAACGACCTTGGGGCTGCAAGTGTTACCACTTATAATGGAGTAGGTGTAGTAGGGTCTGACGAATATGACGCAGCACTGCTCTCTTTCTTCGCACGACTGAACTATGACTATATGGATCGTTACATGCTGTCGTTAAGTGTACGTAGTGATAAGAGTTCTAAATTCGCGAAAAACCATCGTACAGGCTGGTTTCCCTCAGTATCTGCTGGATGGAATGTCAGTGAAGAGAAGTTCTTTAACATCCCATGGATTTCAAAAATGAAATTACGTGCAAGTTATGGTGTTCTGGGAGCGAATTTTATAACCCCCTATTCTTTCGTGTCTACAGCCTACGGTCCTGTTCCCACTATACTCAACAACAAGCGTCAATTTGGATATGTAACAAGATTCGCACAATCAGACTTAAAGTGGGAGAAGGCTATCTCTTCGAATATGGGTATTGAGATGGGATTCTTGAACAACACCTTGACATTCACAGGAGAGTACTATTACAAGCGCAATAATGACTTACTTGCCCCATTAGAGGCGTTACCGTCATCCGGACAAATGATTGTAATAAACAATCCTGATGTGCCTTACTATAATTCAGCTTCGGTTGAAAATAAAGGATGGGAATTTACCTTAGGCTACAGAAACCACTGGAAAGACTGGTCGTTTGACATACTAGGGAATATTACATTCATGAAAAACAAGGTTATCAAACTTGGCGAAGGAGTACAACCTATCCGAGGCTCTTTGATGAGTTCCAAATTCAACGATCGTCCGACTATAACGAAAGAAGGATTACCCATCGGTTCGTTTTGGGGATACAAGGTTACAGGCATCAATGAGAATGGCGATTTCCTATATGAATCCGCAGATGAAACATCTAAAACAGCCAAAGATGTTGCTGAAAATGATAAGCAGGTTATTGGTAATCCTACTCCAGACTTTACCTATGGCTTGAATATCAATTTAGGATATAAGAACTGGGACTTAACAATGTTTTTCCAAGGTTCACATGGCAATGATATTTTCGCAGCAGCGAAGTATAATTTCTACTTCAACTATGATAATAACTGCTTAGTTGATGCGCTAAAGTCCTGGAGCACAACAAATAGCAGCAGCAATCTACCGATAGCCAAAACAGATAATTACTATGGTGGTAATTCACTGCCTAGTAGCTTCTACGTAGAAAATGGCTCTTATCTCCGTTGCAAGAATATTCAATTAGGATATAACTTCAATGAGAAACTTCTTCAAAAAACTAACTTTATTTCTGCATGCCGAATATATGTAGGGGTACTAAATCTCTTTACCATAACATCATATCCTCTTTACGATCCAGAAGTAAGTAGTAATACTCTTTTTGACAGAGGTATCGACGGCTTGTACAGAAATGCACCGCGCATCAATGCCAGATCATGGAATTTCGGTATTAACATAACCCTTTAATAACGACATCATTATGAAACATATAATATATATTATAACAGTAGTTGTAAGTTTAGCACTCATAAGCTGCGAATCCACATTTGATAATTTAGCTATAAATCCCAACCAACAAGATGTTACCTCATACTATACATCTCCAGAAAGTGTGAATAAAGGAGTCCTAGGAATATATTCGTATATCACCACTCCTAGATGTATGGGAGCTTCAGGTACAAGGATTTTAGCAAATCGTAGTGACGAAAGTAGTGACAGATCTGACTACGGATTGCCAGGCCAGTATAATGCCAGTCTGACATCTTCATACTATACCATCGTACAGCCATATAGCCTTTTCTATACGGCAGCATCGCAGGCATGCCAGATAATAGAGACTGTAGACAAGGTGGATTTTACTAATCAGGAACTTAAAAAAGCCTATCTGGGTGAGGCGTATTTCCTAAGGGCCTTTGCTCATTGGTTTCTATTTCTAGAATACCGTAATATTCCACTAATGGACCGATTCCCATCTTCAACAAAAGATTACAGACCACAGGCTAAACCTGAGGAAACTTGGGATTTTATTATCAGTGACCTGAAAAAGGCAAAAGAATTATTACCTAAAAAGGGTTACTGGACTGGCGACAATATTGGCAGAGTAACTAGTGGTTCTGCTACATCGCTGTTGGGTAAGGCATACCTATATAGGAGTGGTATTGAGAAATACTATGGCCATTCAGAGAAGACATATTATAATGAAGCCGCTGAATGCTTCGATGAAATAATAAGTGGTAAGCATGGGACATATAAATTAATGGATGATTATAATGATAACTTCAAAGTTGCCACAGAAAACAACGATGAATCCATCTTCGAACTTCAATTTATGGGGGATGCTGTAAATACCGGATTCAATCCAGGAACAACAAGCTCTGGTGTATGGAGAGACCCTAGAGGATGGAATCCACCATCAAACAAAACAACAGCAGATCATGTAATACATGATTGGGTTTATAATACGTTCGTTGCATCCAAAGATGCAAATGGCAAGACAGATTCTCGAATGTTCGGCACTTTAATCTTTGATGATACAAACAGTGCCATCAATGCTAAATCCGGAGATACAGTCCGCATTTTTGACGGTAAGAAGTTCAGGGATTTCTATGGAAACAACGGCTTCGCATCTGTCAATACCCAAGCCGGGAAATATAAAAGTGCATGTCGCAAGGGTATCGACTGGACTCTACCTACTGTAAATCCCGGTAACAACATGTATCTGTGGAATCTCCGGGCAAATGGTCTGAATTATGTATATATCCGTTATGCAGACGTACTTCTTATGTATGCCGAGGCCGTACTCTCTGGAGGAAAACAAGGGTCTATAAGCGCATTAGAAGCTGTTAATCGAGTACGCGCAAGGAAAAGTGTAAATCTTCCTGCTCTTACGAGCCTGAATATGGATGATATTGAAAATGAACGTATACTAGAGTTGACGGGTGAAGGTCATCGGTTCTTTGATTTGCTTCGTTGGGGAAAGGTCGTATCACGTTTCCACTATTTAGAGGCTAATGATCCTAACTTTAAACAGTATACAACATCAAAGTATCTAGGTTTCCAAGAAAATAAAGATGAATGGTTACCTATACCAGTCGATGAAGTAGAAGGAAATCCATACATCACCTCAAATAATCCTGGTTGGAATTAAATATAAAGTAAGAGAGTTTTTTTTATAAAATTTCCTCTCTATTAAATTTTGAAAAATGAAATTAGTATTCATAAGTTTCTTATTATTATCAACGCTTGAAAGTGCGTATGCGCAAACTTTAAGCAATGGAATAGAATTGCCTAAACAATGGCCTCCTAGAATAGAAATCCCGACAAAAAGAGTAGAAATGCCTGTTCCATATCTGCAAACAAAACCACGAGTTATACCTATTAATGTCGGCCGGCAATTATTTGTCGATGATTTTCTCATTAGTTCCACTAACTTAAAAAGAATATTCCATACTCCTCACTTTTATGAGGGAAATCCTGTTTTAGAGCCAGATAAGGAATGGGAAAAAACAAGAAATGGAGTACCATACGCAGCTCCTTTCAGCGATGGTATCTGGTATGACGAGCTTGATAATAAATACAAAATGTGGTATTTGGCCGGAGCAAATAACGAGTACGATAATGGACGCCAAACTTTCCATACATGTTATGCTGAATCAAACGACGGAAAAAAATGGATAAAACCTAATCTAGGGCTATACGGCAATACAAATATTGTGGATACTTGCAATCGAGACGCTGCAACAATATGGTTAGATAGAAATGAAAAAGACTTCAATAAACGCTGGAAGTTCTTTAACATCGAAAGAAGGGCTACCGATGGACGATGGCAAATGGTCTTAAAGTACTCATCTGATGGTATTCATTGGAGTAAAGGCGTGGCCCAAAGTGGAGACCTTTTTGATAGGACAACAGCCTTCTATAATCCATTTACAAACAAATGGGGATTGAGTATGCGTTATAGCACCGACATATCATCACGCTCACGAGCTTACGTAGAACATCCTGACCCTGAGATGCTGGTCAGTATCGCACATAGAACCCGAAAAGATGTACAAGACAAAAATATAGTTTTTTGGTTTACTCCAGACGATAAGGAATTACATCATGAAAAGTATACAGAGACCAAACCTGGTATATATAATTTTGATTGTATCCCCTATGAAAGTATTATGTTAGGATTCTACTCTGCATGGCAAGGACCTGAGAATAATATATGTGCTAGAGATAGTATACAAAAGAGAAATGTTATATCTTTAGGATATAGTCGAGACGGATTCCATTTTTCACGTCCTACCCATGCTCCTTTTATGAACGTAAATGAAAAAAAAGGAGCTTGGAACTGGGGAAATATGCAAAGCATCAATGGCGTTCCTTTAATCGTTGGAGACTCGCTCTATTTTTATTCAAGTGGTAGAAGACTAAATAAGATATTTTGGGATGGATATAGTTCTACAGGACTTGCCACTCTGCGTAGAGATGGATTTGTTTCTATGCAATCAGGAAATCAAGAAGGATTTCTTGAGACAGAAACTATTACATTCAACGGAGAATATCTTTTTGTAAACGCTGATATGAGAGAAGGAGTACTTAAAATTGAAATTCTCGACGAAGAAGGCAATATAATTCCTGGATTCTCTCATAAAGATTGCATTGCAATGAAAGGGCGTAATAGTACAAAATGGCTCATTACTTGGAAAAACAAGAAGAATCTTGCATCAATTAATAAGAAGAATGTCCATTTTAAGTTTTATCTTAAACAAGGAGAATTATACTCATTTTGGGTTTCTCCCTGGATAACGGGCGAAAGCTGTGGCTATACAGCTGGAGGTGGACCAAATCTGAACCCGGAAGGAATAGATAAAAGGTTGTGTAAATGAGCTATGTCAAGGCTTCTTTCCTTTGGGCTTTAACCTCGGTTAACGGGACGCGATTTTTAATCGAATTTCGACGGCGTGGTCGCCCGCGGCATCGACATTCATCATGAGCTTTGCTGTGTGCACGTTTACGGGCGTGTTCTTCGGCTGGTATCCGGCCAAGAAAGCCGCACAGTTGGACCCGATAGAGGCCATCCGGTACGAGTAAAACATCACCGCCACCAAACTCTGAACGGGCATCCGCCACCACGCGGATGCCCGTTTTTTCGTTGCTGCGGCCTTATTCGCTCCCGTTGTCTTCATCCTCCTTTTCGGGTGGTGCTTTCAGAATGAAGGCCGTGAGGATAGCGGGCGGCACGCTGAGGCATAGCCATATCGGAACGAAGTAGGGCAAGATGAACAGCACATCTACAAAACTGAACTTGAGAAAGCACACCATGAGTACGAACGAAACAACCACCGATAGCATCAGTAGGTTCACGATGCGCTGCATTTTGGTGGCCTTTGGCGTATAAACCACGCTTGCCCAGGCCGACAGGAAAGCTGCAGCCATCAGCGTAAGGATTAAAAGAATTCCGTATGAATTAACGTATTTGATATAGCCCAGAACGGTATTAAGCAGGATGGCCCAACCTCCGGCAATGGCTGCCACACAGCCCGCGTACTTGATGTTCTGCAGTTTCATCTTTCAGTTCGTTTGGTTCGTTTTCTTGTTCCGGCTGTACTGTCAGCCTCAAATATATCTCTGCGACAAAGATACACAAAACTGACGATTGCCAGTCGCTTTGCGGCAAGAAAGTTTTTTCTCACACCCTGCAGCGCCACTTGGCGGAGGCTGTAAAAACAATAATTAATAGGGTTGAATTCCATGCATGGAGTTCAACCCTAATTTATTTTAAGCTAAAAGAGTTATAGCTGACAGTAATAATACAAAATATGTAATTACTATCTACTCAATAAAAATGCGAATATTCATCAATAGCCAGGGTTTTGTACTAAATTATAGTCAATCTGCATCTGGTCTATAGGTATAGCAAGCCAATAACTCTTAGGAGCCATTATCTTGGATCGGTCTATGTAGGAGCCATCATTCATTTCCGTTAATTTGTAATAATCCTCCGCGGTCTTTCCGGCAATGTTCCAGGATTTCTCTTTTCGGCATAGCACCTTTTCCATAATCTTCCACCTGCGTATATCGTGGAATCTTCTTCCCTCCATAGCCAGTTCGTTAGAGCGCTCGTCATGAATGACATTCCGCAATTTAGCTTCATCAGTAGGAATGCCACCAACATAACTCCATGAATCCTGAAAACTTGGGAGTCCGCAGCGACTCCGGATTTTGTTTAAATAAGACAGGCTTTTAGCACTCAGCTCCTTGTTATATTCGAAGTCGGCCTCGACATAATCAAGATACAACTCTGCCAACCGCAGATAAGGGAACACCCAGCTATTATAGGTTATTTTATCCTGTGTTGCGTTATAGGAGTCTTTGCTTGAAATCCATTTCTGACAATAAAGTCCGTTATCGCACTGGTATTCGTGGCTTTCTACACCGTCATCCTGTTGCGTTTCTCCTCTCCGACATTTCAACATTATGGTACCATTCTGTATTTCGAACTTACCGCGGTCAAAACCAATAGAAGCATAGAAACGTGGTTCTCTGTGCAGATAGAAGCATGAAGTCTTCTCGGCAGGATAATCGGGAGAAGAAACAAGCATCTCCGGCTTTAGGTTTTTTGTATCGGGATCATCGGTCCAAGGGAGCCCCTTGTCCGTAAAATACCGTGTGGCGCAGCTCCATGTAGGGAACATATATCCCCTGAATCCCTTGGAACTGTATGAGCTGAAACCAATACGAGGAGCCATGTTTTTGATACAATAAGAAATGGTGCCTTGATCGGCAAGGCCAAAAAGAATTTCATCCCAGTTGTTGAAAGCTCCAGAATTACCACCGACAAAAGCCTCATGATAGTTTTTCCTACCCCGCTCGGCATTTGCAGCGTCGCCTCCATAGAGCTTGTATCCATTAGCTTCACTCAACTTAATAGCTTCCTCTGATGCATCCATGGCTTTTTTCCACTTCTCCCTGTCATAATTAAGATTCATAAGCGATTTCCCATCTGGATTTTTAAAATCCGTATAGAACTCAGCATTACCATTGACCAGTGGCGAAGCGGCATATAGCAGGAGACGAGCTTTATAGCCTAAGGCTGCAGCTGAAGTTGCTCTGTTTTTCTCTCCGCTCGCCCGTACTGCAGGTAAAAGTTTGGCAGACTCATCATATTTGTCAGCTATAAAATCTACACATTCATCATAAGGTGAACGCATGAGATTAGAAGGCATGTCGGATGCTTTTTCTTCTTTTACCATAAATATGGGACCATAGTATTCCAACATAATCTGATGATAGTAAGCTATTAGGAAGAGAGCTTCTCCTTTCCAGGTTTTCTTGTTCTCCTCTGTAATATCAGGCACCTTGTCCAAATTATTAATTACATTATAGCAGTAACGGACGGCATTCCATATATCTTTCTTAACAGCACCCGTAGGATAGGAACTTGCCGTATTACTCCACAGCCCATAATAAGTTGTACTTGACGACTCATCTCCGTTCATCAGGCTTTTATAATGGAACCATCTCGTTGTTGCACGGTGTCCCATAACCATCTCATCTGAGCCCGTTACATCAGGAAAATTTTGAGGATGGAAGTAATTGGGTATTTCACTATAACAACCTATTACCATTTTCTCTGCCTGAGCTTGTGTCTTGTAAATGTCTTCCGTAGTGGCACTGCCTTCTGGCACAACATCCAGAAAGTTGCAAGAAACAAGTATCAGTCCCATTGCCGTTGTTTCCAATATTTGAATATATATACTTTTCATCATGATTGAATATTGTTTGCCATAAATTAATAATGAAATTGCACTCCTATCTTGAATGTACGTTGCAACGGATATCTCAATCCGTTGCCACTACCCATTTCGGGATCCCATGTCTTGAAAGGAGAAATGGTAAAAATGTTGGTAGCTGCGAGGTATATACGCATCCAAGAGAGTGGCGTATAGCCGAATTCTGCATTTTTAAGGCGCATGTAGCTCCCGTTACGTAAGTAAAAAGAGCTGGTTTGTACATCATTGTTTACGAAAGTGGAAGACAATCGTGGGTAGGCAGCACGAGCATTGTTGTTAGTCTCTGACCAATGATTGTCGACAATGTATTGCGAAATGCCATAGCCGTCACCCGATTTATCAACAAACGGGTGGATGTCTGTCATCATTAAACTAACCTTTCCTGCTCCTTGGAACATGAACGAACAATCAAACTTCTTATACTTGACCGTGCCACCAAAACCATAGATAATTTCCGGAATTTCCGGATTTCCTATAGTTGTTACATCATTCAAGTCAATCTTATTGTCACCGTTAAGGTCTTTATACTTGATATCTCCTAGGGTATAGGTTCCCAGTTCTTGCCTTGGTGATTTATCTATTTCTTCCTGAGATGTAAAAAGACCATCAGCCACAAGTCCACGAATGCTGTTGATGGGATGTCCTATCCGCGAATAATATGTCTCAACATTCTTAGGTTCGTCTACTTCCGTCATCTCATTATGCGCATAAGTAAAGCTACCATTAAATTTCATGGTGAAATCTTTAGAATATACTTTCGTATAAACAGCACTCATGTCAACACCCTTGTTCTTTACAGCTCCTATATTGGCAAAGGGACGATTCCCGCCATAGCCTGCAGTTGACAAGATTGACTGGCGTTGCATGAATATCCCAGTACGATGTTCAGTGAAATAATCGAAAGAGATATCTATGCTACCCAATACATTTACATCTGCTCCGATATTAAACTTCTTTGATTTTTCCCATGTGGCATTCTCATTACCGTAAGTCGTTACCCAAGGAACTCTTATATTTGAATAGTTATCGCCTATCCACCATCCGCCTTCTGAAGACATGTCTATAGTTGTTATGTACGGAAAGCGTGTAGCCAGGGCATCATTACCAACCAGTCCATAAGAACCACGTATCTTGAAATTGTGAATTACATTCTTTAAAGTCCTAAAGAAAGACTCATTGGATATTGTCCATCCCAATGCCAAAGCAGGAAAGAAGCCAAATCTATTTCCTCTCTTGAAATTTTCAGAACCATTGTAACCAAATGTCGCTTCCATTAAATAACGATGAGCATAGTCATAAGTCAGGCGGCCGGCAAGTCCCTGTTCACGATATGGAAGCAAATCATACTCATTACCACTATCCTTTACTTTTTTAATTTCTTTCATGTGGTAAACCAAAGCAGCTCCGATATTATGCTTGCCAAAGGTATGGGCATAGTCCAGTTTGGCTTGTAGAGACCATACGGTCTGCGTAGGGTCACGACCTGAGTTTGACTGTAAGTAGGGCTGTCCGGGTGCTCCGATGGACTCTGTGTCGTATATGTAATCTCCATTCTCGCCATTTTGGTATTCATCAGCGACCTTATAATAGAATGGTACCATCCAATGGTCAAGCCAGTTATAACTATAGTTATAGAACGAGGCTAAAGCATTCGCTTTCAGTCCCGGTGTAATGAACTTCAAATCCTGGTCAATGTTCAAGGCTGTTGTGGAATACACATAATTACGCTCTGTATAACCCGAACTTAAAAGAGCATAAGGGTTTGTCTGTAATCCGCCCACACCCTGTCGCGTATTCATTCCATAGCGTGTAAAAGTGTCACCATCTTGTGTTGGAAGTGTAACCGGAAAACCAACGGGATTCACACGCATGGTATAGTAAAAGAGATTTGTAATATTCTCTTTCGGCGCATGGTAATAGAATAGTTGCGTATTCATATTCAGTTCTATCTTCGTAGTTGGCGTGATATGAGCTGACACGTTGCTTTGGAACAGGTACTTTTTGCTTCGCATAGTCACATCTAATGCAGTGTTCTCTGTAGGTTGACGGACTATGCCATTCTCATAAAAGATACCCGCATTCAGGAAATAGGTTATGAGTTTACTACCTCCTCTAATACTAAGATTCAAGTTTTGACTAATCGCCACATCCTTGAACAGCTTGCTATACCAATCGTTGTTCGGAAACAGATAGGGATTTGCTTTCTTTCGAGTGTTTTCTATTTTGTCATTGCTATAATAGGGCACGTAATCTTGGCCTGTAAATTTGGCCTCATTGTAGATAGCTTCATTATACATTTGCATAAAGGTTAACCCGTTTGCCATATCCTGTATCTTTGTTGGCGAAGAGAAAGTGTTATCCAAACGGACATCTATCTTCATTTTCTCAGATAACGTGCCATGTTTGGTATTAACGATAATGACACCGTTTGCACCTCTCGAACCGTATAGTGATGTAGCTGTGGCATCTTTCAGGACAGAAAAAGACTCTATTGATTCAGGCGGAATGTTATTCAGCATCTCAGTGCTGATTTCTACACCATCGAGAATTATCAGCGGACTTTTGTTACTACCAAAAGTAGATACGCCTCGGATATAGAATTCGGCATTATCATATCCAGGCTCTCCAGTGGTCTGCCTTGCAATGATACCGGGAACATTACCTGCAAAAAAAGTTGAGAGATTGCTGGAGGTTATCTTCAAATCCTCCGGCTTTACAGCCTGTACAGCTCCTACTAGAGACTCCTTTTTCTGTTTTCCAAATCCTACGACAACTACTTCGTCCAAGACTTTGTTGTCTGGTATCATGGAGATAGCTATCAAAGTTCTCCCTTTCAAGCGAATTTCTTTTTCTTGATATCCAACATACGTAATAGTCAAGATTGCATCACCAGGCACATTCAAGGAGAATGTACCCTGAGCATCCGTCACGGTACCATTGATAGTTCCCTTTTCCTTGATAGTTGCTCCTACGGCAGGGTCCCCGTTCTCGTCGGTCACCACGCCCGTAACCTTCAGCGTGGGGTGCTGCTGGGTGGCCTGGGCGTGCTCCGTGCGGGTGATGGTTATCTGTCGCTGGTCTATGCGGTACCTCAGTGCCGTGCCGCCCAGCACGCGGTTCATCAGTTCCCTGATGCTTGCGTTCTTTACGTTCAGGCTTACCTTCTCCTGCAGTGCACTCTTCAGGCTCGAGGAGTAGAGGAACACGTAGTCGCTGTTTTTCTCGATGTTCTTCAGCACGTCAATGATGGCGGTGTTGGTGAATTTCAGGGTAAAGGTTTCGGGCTTGTCGTTGGGCCGGGCCTGGATGGCACTGGCCATGAGCAACAGCACAAGAAGCACCTTGGCGAACTTAAAACTCTCTCTGCATCTCATGGATTGCGCTAAGAATCTGATTTTTTCATTCATGGCTTTGTTTTGTTTTTCACATATAAATGATTATCTTTCCTTGTTTCTTTGTGTATTTAAGGTTGAAGATGGTGGCCAGTGAGGCCACGGTGCTTTCCTCGTTGTCAAAGAGCATGAGCTTGCCCGAGCATTTCAGTCGCTCTATCTTGCTGCTGCAGCTGATGTTGGTGCCGTAGTGGCGCGAGAGATGGTGCAGAACTTCCGAGAGCGTCATGTCCTGCAGCAGCATGTAGCCGTCCTTCCAGCATGTGTAGTCCTGGGCCGATACGTGGCTGATGCTCCACTCGCCGACCTGCATGGTCAGCAACTCGTCAGGTTTCATGTTCACCGTGCGGCGCAGGTCCTTCGATGTTATGCGCACGCCGCCCTCCGCCAGCACAACCGTCTTTACCTTGTCGGCCGTGTAGGCGTTCACGTTGAACTGCGTTCCCGTAACCTGCACGTTGAAGGAGGCGGTGCTCACGGTGAACGGTTTCGCGGCGTTCTTGGCCACCTTGAAGAAGGCCTCGCCGGCGAGGCTCACGTCGCGGCGTACGTCCGGGAATGAGGAAGGGAAGGTGAACGATGACTCGGAGTTGATGTTTACCGTCGTGCCGTCGGCCAGTACGAGGTTCGACTTGCGTCCGCGCGGCGCGTACACCCTGTTCATGGCCAGCCTGGGGTCCATCTCTATGGTCTTGCTCTGCTGTGCCGAACGGGCTATGATGGTGTTGCCGCTGATGCTGAAGTCAGTATTCCGGGCGAAGAGGTAGCGCTGTGTGCCCACAATGAGCTGCACATCGGGCGATCCGGGCAGCAGTCCGGCCATGCTCGTAAGGGGCAACGGCGTGTTTAAACGCGTAAGGTAAAGCCCTGCACCGCCCACAAGTACGACTATGACTACGGCTGCAGCCGAAATCCAGCGCCGCAGCAGCGTGCGCCTGTGCCGCCGTTCGGCGTACTGACGCTTGATACGCGCCAGCAGTTCTTCGGCCTCGCGGCTGTCCATGTTCTTGCTTTTACGGATGGATTGCCGCAGTTTCCCGTCACGGAGCAATCCGAATACGGACGTATGTTGGTCTTTGTTTTCTCTTGGCATCGGCGTAGTAGAAATAATGGTATACTACTATAAAGACACCGGAAAACAGAAACATCATCATCCGCGCATGAAAAAATGAAAGAAAAAGTAGAAAAACATCAGCGCCTCACTGTCGCAGTTCCTCATCTGGCGGAGTGCACGTGAGACGATGTTGCGGGCCGAGGGTATCGACATCTCCAGCAACTGGGCCACGTCCTCGTAAGGCAAACCGTAGATGTAGCGCAGGAACACGGCCTCGCGTTGCCGCGGGGTAAGTGCCGTGAGCATGCGGTTCAGCCGCTTCGACACCCTCGCGCGCTCCTCGTTGTCGATGATGCAGTCAAGCGCACTTTCCTCTACGCTGAAGTCGGCGCCCTTGTCCGTAATGTCAACAAGGTGCTTCGAGTCGCGCAGGTGGTTCTGCCAGTGGTTCTTCATGGCAAACATCAGGTAGGCCTTCATGTTCTTTACCTCGCTGATGCGGCCTGGGTTGAGCAGCAGTCTCACAAAGATGTCCTGGATAAAGTCCTCCGCCGTGTCGGCAGGTATGCCGAGCCTGATGCCGTAGCTGTACATATCCTGTACGTGAGCACGGTAGATATTGTCGAAACAAGCAGCATCGTCAATATCCGTCTGGGGCTTCAGGTTGTCAGAATCGTTTGTTGCCATTGTGGGTTATCACTCTCCATGCAGTGTTAAACGGGCGTTGCCGACCTGCCTGCAGCAGCGGCCAAAAGCCTCGCAGCTGCTGTTTCCAAAGCCCGATACTCATCCCGTTGGCAGCCAAGGCAGCCGCCGCAGTTGCATGTTTACTGAAAGCAAAGTTACGGATTTTTTTCGGACGGCACGTAATTTCCTATATGTTTTTTCTTCTCATTTCCGTTACAGAAGCCTCCGCCTCCGCTCCGGCCTTGCCGTTAGCCCCGCCTGACCTTGACCTGTACTGAATAAGTTGACAGTTTACATCAACCCAAAGAAGTAAAAAGTCATGAAACAGTACAATGAAATCGAAAAATTAGAGTTATTACGTCGGTACCTCACGAGTGGCCTGTCGATACGCGCCTTTTCCGCGAGTGCCGGCATTCCCGTGGCGACATTCTTCGGATACCTCCGCGCGTACGGCCACCCCGACAACTCATCAATTCCCTTGCTTATGAAACACGAAGAACTGCCAACCACGCTCGACGAGCTTCGCGCCCAGCTGCTCGAGGAGCGCAAGGCGCATGAAGCAGAACTGAAGCGCCTGAAGAAGGAACTGGCCCAGGAGAAACTCCGCTGCCTGGCCAATTCCACGATGATAGACCTGGCC
>NZ_FOHY01000024.1:0-37742 GCF_900111525.1 Prevotella sp. kh1p2 | reverse complement strand
GTCCTTGAGCAGTTCCATCGCATAGAGGACGATGCTGGTCTGCAGCACGTTCAGCTCTTCAGAGCGGTCGGAGTGCCTGTAGTACCCTTGTCTGCTGATGCCAAGATAATCGCAGAGGAAGGAGACCCGGCCGCGGAACGGCTCCGGCTCCCCGCTCTGAGACAGGGCAGTGATTACCTGGCATCGGATTTTTTTCGGATACGGATGTTGAACTTCTTCTCGGCCAGGTCTATCATCGTGGAATTGGCCAGGCAGCGGAGTTTCTCCTGGGCCAGTTCCTTCTTCAGGCGCTTCAGTTCTGCTTCATGCGCCTTGCGCTCCTTGAGCAGCTGGGCGCGAAGTTCGTCGAGCGTGGTTGGTAGTTCTTCGTGTTTCATAAGAAAAGGAATTGATGAGTTGTCGGGGTGGCCGTACGCGCGGAGGTATCCGAAGAATGTCGCCACGGGAATGCCAACACTCGCGGAAAAGGCGCGTATCGACAGGCCACTCGTGAGGTACCGACGTAATAACTCTAATTTTTCGATTTCATTGTACTGTTTCATGACTTTTTACTTTTTTTGGTTGATGTAAACTGTCAACTTATTCAGTACAGGTCACCAGCACCGGCAGTGCCGCCGAAAATCGCACTTTCAACGTCAAAAAGAGTACAGGAATAAAAATATTCACTATATTTGTGCGCAAGAAGTTGATTGATGAAGAAGCGTATCCTTATCGTATGTCTGGCGGTTCTCGTGCTGCTGGTGGGCTTGTGGACTTACTTCTGCCTCACCTGGAGAAGCCGGACGGAGGCCAAAGGAAACCGGATTGTGGCGCGTATCGAGGCTTACAAGTCCCGCCACGGGGCCTATCCTGACAATCTCGGCGTGCTGGGCATACCGGCAAAAGGCGACGGCAACGCGCTGGGCGGGGTCACTTTCTTTTACGACCGGTGGCAGGACGGCACCTACAGCCTATACTTTACGGCCGGACCTGATGAGACGTACGTCTACGACTCGTTACTTGAAACATGGCTTGACGGGTTCAGCTACGTCTCTGACAGGGAGAAACGACAAACCATCTTCGAACACATCCAAGCGTGTTATACCAACGGCTGGATTGACAGCACGGTCATTGACAGCGTAAAACCAAATGTTTTGCGACTGCAACCAGAAGGTCATGCCACCGCGCCCGACTCATTGGCCTACGTCAGAAACTATTACAAGGACGGCAGGTTTGCAGGCTTAGGCTGGATTACGTTCTGTAAAGACCCCGAAGATGACGGCGCAAATAGAATTGGATTGTGGACTTTCTATACCGAGGCGGGCATTTCCGTATCGGTTGATTACAGGCATGGTACAAGCACGCCGTTATATGTGCCCAAGTAACCGGCCCTTGGCCGTAGCCTGCCATAGCGTTAAGTGTAAAACAAAAACTATCGTTTGATGAAACATTTCCTCGTTCTGCTCCTCGTTGTCTGCTGCGGATGCAGTTCTTACGACTATCGCCTGAAAGACCTGAAGCAAGGCAGCATGCGCTTTGAAGGGTTGCCCCAAGCCGTGCGGCAATGCCTTGCTGACTTTCCGCCGGAGTATTTGATAGCAGAAGCGGACGACACAACTGCCACTTGGCCGGATGACGGCACGCTGCTATTCGTCGACCCGCGCGACACGGCCAACTACGAGGCCGTAACGGTTTTCAACCGTTTTGTACATTCGTGGGTAGACTACACGCTGCTGATTGACAAACGGCGCAACCTAAGTTACAGGATAGACCGAGGCGTGCCCATACCTTATATTATATACGAACACCGGGTGTTTATCCCCAACGAATACAATGTGCTGGGGATTGAAGCAAGTTTTAAATCGGCCGTTTACACCGAATATCAGCTGAAATGACGGCAAAAACAGCGCCTCTTGGCGGCTGGTGTTCTGACTTCTTCGTTGACATCTACACCCGGAAAGGAATAAACAGGCCATCAAACGATGGCGAGAGGGGTTACCGTTTCCCGTTCCCTGCCTCACCGACAAGCAGCAGTTCCGCAGCCATACCAGCCAAAGAAAAATCCTCACTGTCAAGAAGACGGAGACCGAACATCCAACTTTTTGGGCAGATGGCTTTGATTTATCTGCTTTTTCCACTATCTTTGCAACTGCTATGATGGAAAATCTTATGGGCGAAACACACCGCCCGGGAAGAATAGAAGTGGTGTGCGGGTCGATGTTCTCCGGCAAAACGGAGGAACTCATCCGGCGAATGAAGCGGGCAAAGTTTGCCAGACAGAAGGTTGAAATATTCAAACCTTCGATTGATACGCGGTATTCTGACGACGATGTGGTCAGCCACGACCATAATGCCATCCCCTGTACGCCGATAGACTCGTCTGCTTCCATTCTCCTCCTCGCATCAGAAATCGACGTGGTGGGCATAGACGAGGCCCAGTTTCTGGACGACGGACTGGTTGATGTGTGCAATGAACTGGCCAACAAGGGCGTGCGCGTCATCATTGCGGGGCTCGACATGGATTTTCAGGGCAAGCCCTTCGGCCCCATTCCGGCACTGTGCGCCATCGCCGACGAGGTTACCAAGGTGCATGCCATCTGCGTGAAGTGCGGCGCGCTGGCCTATGTGAGCCACAGACTGGTGGCCAACGAGAAGCGGGTGATGCTGGGCGAGAAGGCAGAATACGAACCGCTGTGCCGCGACTGCTACCAAAAGGCGCTCGAGGAAGAAGCCTGCCGCCGGCAAGCTGCAAAGGAATAGCCCACGCGCAACCATCAACTGAAATAACTCAACATACATAAGAACATGGGACAGAAGATAACTTTCGATAAATTCATCAGGTGGACGGGAACCCTCCTTCTCGTGTTTGCCGTGCTGTACATGGTCAACTACCTGAGTGCCGTACTGCTGCCGTTCTTCATCGCGTGGCTGTTTGCCTACCTGCTCTACCCCATCGTAAAGTTCGTACAGTACAAGATGCACGTGCGCGTACGCTCGCTCTCCATCATCATCACGCTCATCTTCGTTCTGGCCGTCATCGCCCTTATCGTTTACATGATTGTGCCGCCGATGATAGAACAGTTCCAGAAAGTGGGCGAAATACTGACCAAGTGGGTTAACGACACTGCACACACCAACGACCTGACGGCAAGCATATCCGAGTGGATAAGCAAGCACCAGGCCGAAGTGGAAAAGGTTTTCCGCAGCGAGGACTTCTCCGACGCCGTCAAGACAGCCATGCCCAAAGTCTTCTCGGTACTGGGACAAACGGCCAACGTCATCATCAGCATCATCGGATCGCTCATTACCTTATTATATATGTTCTTTATCCTCAACGATTATGAGTACCTTACCAACAACTGGATACGCATATTCCCGGAAAAGAACCGTCCTTTCTGGCGCGAACTCATGAAAGACGTGGAGCGTGAACTCAACAACTACATCCGTGGCCAGGGCATGGTAGCCCTGTGCATGGGCATCATGTTCTGCATCGGCTTTACCATCATGGACTTTCCCATGGCCATCGGTCTCGGCATCCTCATCGGCATTCTCGACCTCGTACCTTATCTGCACACCTTCGCACTCATACCTACCGCCTTTCTGGCCATGCTCAAGGCGGCAGATACGGGACAGAGTTTCCTGTTCGTTTTCGGACTTGCAGTAGGCTTGTTCGTCCTTGTGCAGGTTATCACCGACATGATTGTAACGCCCAAGATAATGGGCAAGGCGATGGGACTGAACCCCGCCATCCTGCTGCTTTCGCTCTCCGTATGGGGCACCCTGCTCGGTTTCATCGGCCTCATTATAGCCTTGCCGCTCACTACCCTGCTCATGGCGTACTGGCAGCGGTACGTTACCAAGGAGAATCAGGTTACGCTCTCGCCCGAGGACGAGGCTGTTCCCATCGAACCGGAAGTCACTGACACGACGCCGGAAAGCGGTCAAAAATAAACATTCAGGATAAAAAACGCCCGCATAATTTGTCTGTTTAAAAATAAAGCACTAACTTTGCACTCGCTTTCAGAAATGGAAGTTGGAGCATTGACTCGTTAGCTCAGCTGGTAGAGCACAACACTTTTAATGTTGGGGTCATGGGTTCGAGCCCCATACGAGTCACAAAGCAGTTAAAAAAGGGGATTCTTTCGAGAATCCCCTTTTTTGTTTCCCGCCCTCTCCTTTTTACCGAATGAAGCCGGAAATAGATTGATGTAACGAGTATGACTGTTAAGAAAAGATGCCGACAAAACGTGCTACATGTTCGGGAGAAACAGCTGACAAAAGAGGTAGTTTAATGGGTTGAGACGCGTAAAATACACCTTCGGCCACCCGAAAGGATAGCTTCGGTATCGTTGAAGGACAGCTCCAAGAAGGCTGAAGGATAGCTTCGGCATTGTTGAAGGATAGCTCTGAAAATGAAATATTGGGGCAGAAAAGGGGTAAAAAGTGGGCTTTAAGGAGCCTGTAGAATATGAGAAAAACACAAACTTCTGATTATCAGCAATTTAAAAGTGGCGCTATTTTCGCGTATTTATGGCCAAGTGGCTTGCTGATTGGAAATATCGCAAGCATAAAGACGCTGTTGTAAACTTTTTTAGGCGACACTTTTAACTGGAAAAACGTGCACCGAGAGAACAATGGGGAGCCACGTTTGCCATCCTTACCTCCAAGCTGTGAATACCCTTAACAGCACTGACGGAATTCTCCGCAGAGTGCAACTTCGCAGCGTTACATGCCGCAAAGGACCGGCAAATGCCAAAAGCCGGCAGCACGACAGCCGGAGGCAGAAGCCCCTGTCGGCATGCCACCGGCTGCAAGTATGTAAAATCAGCCACCGGGAACGGCTTCCGTAAGAATGCAAACTGGCAGACGGAGACCGTTCCGTGATGGCTGTTGGATTATTCGGTCGGATGATATTCGTCAGTCCGTACCGGTTCTTTTTCCTCTTTCTCTTACTGTTTGCTGGTTTTCATCTTGTCTATCAGCTCGTCAAGGGCAGGAATCAGGCCACGCAGGGTCTCGCTCTCAAGCCCGCAGGCATTGAGCATGCCGGTCATGCAGGCAGGCACCCGGGCAGCCTGCTCCTCCATTGCCCGCCCCTTGTCGGTAAGCGACACGATGGTCTGCCTGCCGTCCTGTTCGCCGCGTTCCTTGGTCACAAGCCCCTGTTTCTCCATCCGCTGAATGAGCGGTGTTACGGTATTGGTTTCCAGAACCAGCCGGCGGGCGATGTCGTTCACCAGCTGGCGGTCGTTCTCCCACAGCACCATGAGCACCAGATACTGCGGATACGTGATGCCCAACTCCTGTAGAAAGGGGTGGTAAGCCTGCGTAATGAGCCGGCTGGCCGTATAGAGACGGAAGCAGAGCTGGCTGTCGAGTTTCAGTTGAGCGTGTGACATGAGCCTATCCTAACATCTTTTCGATATCCTTTTCCAGCTTTTTGGGAGCTGTCACGGGGGCAAAACGCTTGATGGTATCGCCGTTGCGCGAAATCAGGAACTTGGTAAAATTCCACTTGATGGCACTGCCCAGCAATCCGCCAGTTTGTTCCTTGAGGTACTTGAAGATGGGGTCGGCATTGTCGCCGTTCACGTCCACCTTCTTCATGATTTGGAACGTAACGCCGTAGTTGAGCTGACAGAAGCCCGAAATTTCCTCGTCCGAGCCCGGATCCTGATTGCCGAACTGGTTGCAGGGGAACCCTATTACCACCAATCCGCGGTCCTTGTACTTCTGGTTTAGTTCCTCCAGACCGGCAAACTGGGGCGTAAATCCACACTTGCTGGCGGTGTTCACGATGAGGAGAACTTTGCCCTCAAACAGCTTGAAGTCCAACTCCTGACCCTTGCTGGTCAGCGCTTTGTAGTCATAAATCTTTGTCATAATCTTCTTCTTTTAATGTTTGTCAGGCCTCGGTACCAATGAGGGTAATCAAACCGGCACCCAGGGCCACTATTACTGTGTAAAGAATTGTTTCCATTTGCTATCCTTTTCTTTTTCTGATGCAAAGGTACAACAATCTTTTATATCGCCTGCGACTTATCTGCTTTTATTAACCTGATTTATGAAAAACATCGTTCGCGATACAAATTCGAAAGAGATATTAACTAAAAAGGTGACCACAGAAGACTCTGATGACGGATAAACGACCAGCTGCCTCAGGATTACAGCAACAAAGTTTGCAGACTTCGGCCAAAATGACTATCTTTGTCAGCACAGGTGGAGAGGTTCCGGCACTATCTAACACAGCTGGCATCACACGCCCAAAAACCATCGGAGAACGGGAAACAACTATTAATCACTTTGACAAGACACGCAACATGGAATGGAAAAAACTACAAAACGGTTCCGACATTCGGGGCATAGCGCTCGACGGAACAGCAGGTGAACGGGTGAATTTAACGGCCGATGCCACGGCTACCATTGCCCGCGCATTCGTAAAATGGCTGCAAGCACGCACGCCAAGCGGCCCTGTCAGCATCGCCGTAGGCA
Organism: Prevotella sp. kh1p2; assembly: GCF_900111525.1. Classification (NCBI taxonomy): domain Bacteria; kingdom Pseudomonadati; phylum Bacteroidota; class Bacteroidia; order Bacteroidales; family Prevotellaceae; genus Prevotella; species Prevotella sp. kh1p2. The sequence continues at coordinate 31,271 of NZ_FOHY01000024.1, read as the reverse complement.
TGGACTCACGCCTCTCGGGGCCAGCCTTGAAGCAGGCATTCATAGCCGGAGCCACTGCTGCCGGGGCTCATGTACGCGACTGCGGGATGGCTTCTACCCCCGCCATGTTCATGTCCACCGTCGACCCCAGCGACCCCGCAACGGCCGGGGTGATGATTACGGCCAGCCATCTGCCTTGGAACCGCAACGGCCTGAAGTTCTTTACACGCAACGGGGGGTTAGACAAAGCCGACATAGCAGTCATTCTCAGCATGGCTGAAACGGAACCGCTGACCGACGCCCCGACGCGGGGAACCGTCTCGACCCATAACTTGATGGAAACGTATTGCCGGCAACTGATGGACTACATTCGCCAAGGCGTGCAGGCAACTGACTACGACCACCCGCTAAAGGGAATGAAAATTGTCGTCGATGCGGGTAATGGCGCAGGCGGATTCTTTGCCGGCAAGGTGCTCGAACCACTGGGAGCCGACACCTGGGGCAGCCAGTTTCTGGAACCTGACGGCACCTTCCCCAATCACGTACCTAACCCGGAGAACCGGGAAGCCATGCAGTCGGTGTGCCAAGCGGTGATGAAGAGCCATGCCGACCTTGGCATCATATTCGATACGGACGTTGACCGCTCGGCCATTGTCGACAGCTCCGGGCAGCCCATCAACCGCAACGCACTCATCGCCCTCATAGCTGCCGTCATCCTGAGAGAACATCCCGGCACCACAATTGTTACCGACTCGGTTACTTCCGACGGCTTGGCCGCATTCATCAGCGAGGCCGGCGGCAAGCATCACCGCTACATGCGAGGGTACAAGAACGTCATCAACGAGGCTGTGAGGCTGAACAACAACGGGCAGGAAAGCTGGCTCGCCATCGAGACTTCGGGGCATGCGGCACTCCGGGAGAATTACTTTCTGGACGACGGAGCCTTCCTCGTAGCCAAGCTGCTGGTGGAGGCTGCACGGCTCAACGCACAGGGCAATACGCTGGCCTCGCTGATAGCACAGCTCCGCATGCCGGCCGAAAACCGCGAAATACGCTTCACCATTGCGACCGAAGACTTCAAAAACTACGGCCAAAAGGTGCTTGCGCAGCTCACGGCTTCCGTGAACGGGCAAGCCGATTACGAGCTGGTAGAGCCCAACTACGAAGGTGTACGCGTGCGCTGCCTGGCTGCCGACGAGTGCGGATGGTTTCTCCTGCGCCTCTCACTGCACGACCCCGTAATGGTGCTCAACATAGAATCCGATGTCGCCGGCGGCACCCAAAGAATAGAAAACAAACTGCGGACAATGCTTTCAGCCTTCACCAAGCTGCAATCCTAAACCCATATAAGCCTCTGAACAACAAAACCAACAAACAGCAATAACAACAACAATGAACGCAATCCAAACCAACAACGCCCCCGCTGCTATCGGCCCTTACAGTCAGGCCATCCGTACCGGCAACCTCGTCTTCGTAAGCGGACAGCTTCCCATTGACCCCGCAACCGGCCAGTTCGCCGTTGGCGGCATCAAGGAACTAACCCGCCAGAGCCTCACCAACATGCAGCACATCCTCCGGGAGGCCGGTGCAAGCATGGCGGATGTAGTGAAAACGACCGTATTCCTGGCCGACATGGCCGATTTCAGCGCTATGAACGAAGTCTATGCCGAGTTCTTCAGCGAGCCGTTTCCTGCCCGTTCGGCCGTTGCCATCAAGACTCTGCCCAAGCAGGCAAGGGTCGAGATAGAGTGCATTGCCGAGGTTAAGTAACCCGAACCGGCTGCATCTACCAACCGAAAAGCCGCCACAATCCTGCAAAAACAGGATGTGGCGGCTTTTTGTTTATTATCAATTGCCCCGTTGCTTACTTCTCCAGCTTGAGGTCATAGTTCAGTCCGGAGGCGGCTTCCTGCAGCTCCGAGTTGACCATACGCAAGGTAGAATCGTTCAGGACGAGGAAGTTTACAGACGGAGAGTTCTGCCCCATCTGCAGTTTATAATAGGTCTTGCCGTTTTGGGTCACCACTTCGGTCTTGCCGCTGTTGTAGGACACCTCGCTCTCTTTTGTCTCCGATTCCAGATAGGCCTGCCGCATGCTGAAGCCTTTGGTAGAGTCGTTGGCCACTGCCAGCCTGTACTTAATACCAAAGCTATCGGCAGCAGGGGTAACGCCTACATACACCGAAGAGTCTGCAATGGCCGAGTCTGCTGCTACAGAATCCTGACCGGCCGCATTGCCTGCCGTCTTTCCATTGTTGCAAGCAGCCAGGCAGGCACACGCTGCAACCAACATCATCATTTTTTTCATACTTACTGTTTTTATTATATTGAATAACTTTTGAAATAACTCCTGCTGAGAAAGATTATTGTATATAACCTGCAAGAAAATATCATGTACGCAGCAAGGGGGACAGAAACGGCCTGCTGCAGCGCTTTCACGACTTACCGAGCAGCAGTTTCGTGTTTACCGGATTGGCATAAATAGCCAGAAAGATGTCTTTCAGCACATCCGGTTCCGTGATGTCGTAATCGTTCAGCCGCTCCATGTAGTGCAGAAACAGCCGCAGCTGCTCGTCGGTGTAATGCTTGCGGTAGGTTCTCTGCCCGTATCGCAGGTCGTGGGCAATGTAGTTGTTGGGGTAAAGCACGTAGTCGGCAATGATGCGCCGGTCTATCAACTCGGCCACTTTCTTGTGATACTCGTTATTGGTGCAGTCGTTGTAGCGGCGCAGTTCGGCCTCGGTTATCTCGGGGCAGAGCGTTATATTCACCCTCCCCTTCTGCTGCACCACGCCGGTAAGGATGCTGTTCAGGTCCTCGCCCGGCTTCTTGATGTACTTCTGGTAGCGGCTCTCGTACAGTTCGATGGCCTTCAGGATGTCGCAGCTCTCTCGTTCATAGCTGATGCTTACCGGCACAATGTGCAGTTCGGCCAGCGCCTCTATCTTGTCTTCGGGCTTGCTCATGCAGAACATCTTGATTATTCCCTGGTCAGTACGGTCGTTGCCGTCCTTGGTCCGGCCGTTGCGCTGGGCTATCCACACGCTCTCCTGCTTCTCAGTCAGCGTGCTGCGTATGTAATCGCTCAGGTGGCGCGACGACATGTAGAAGTCGCGCATGCGGCCGCCGCGCTCCACGCGGAACATCTTGTTCGCCTTTCCTATATCCGTTACGAGGCCGGGGCTCATCAGGTTGGCCCCGAAGGTTATTTCGCTCGTCTCCCGTCCATGCTTGACCAGAAGGTACTGCAGCAGCGAGGCATCGAGCATGATGTCGCGGTGATTGGACACGAAGAGATACTGCACGCCGGGCTGCAGCTGCCCGAACCCGCTGTAGGTAAGCGTCGATATGCTGCGTTCTATTACCTGCCGGTTCACGGCTATCATCACAACATGCTGAAAGTCTCTTACGGTTCTGAACGAGAGCATCATCTGTCTGACCTCCTCCAGACTGCGGTCGGGGAATATCCACGAGGCCAGCAACGGGAAGGCATCACTCTCTACGATGCGCTGCAGGGCTGCAGGCAGCTCCGAGTCGTTGTAAGGGCGGATGTCGTCAAAGCTCTCAGTCATCTCTTTCTCTGGTCTATGAATTTAACGGGCTTGCGGCTCTTGGCCGGAAAGTTTACGCGCTGAACCTCGTCGGTGGGCCTTACTTCTATCTTGGGTGCCACGCGCAGATGTGCGCGGAAGCGGTCCTTCAGGTCTTTAACCGCGTCGTAGGCCGGCTCGTACTTCAGCCCCACCTTCACCACAACGTCGTCCGTGCCGCTCTCACTGTCCTGTACGTACACCACGTAGTTCTGCACATAGTCCGTATTATCAAGCACATCGTTGATTGCCGGAGGATAAAGAGTGGTGCCCTTGAGCTTTATCATGTTGTTCTTACGCCCCACGATAGGCGTCAGTCGGAACGAGTTGCGGCCGCATTGGCACGGCTCCGAGATGCGTGCACACATGTCGCCGGTGCGGAAACGCAGCAATGGCATGCCCTCAACGCCCAGCGTTGTGACCACCACCTCGCCCACTTCGCCGTCGGGCACAGGGCGGCCGTCCTCGCCAATAATCTCTACGATGATGAGCTCCGGGTGGCAGTGGCCGCCCTGCCCGTACTCGCACTCGGAGAAGGTAGCGCCCATCTCGGTGCTGGAATAGGTGGCAAAGAGCTGCACATCCCACTTTTCTTTAATCTGGCGGCCCAGCAGATTGAGCGTAAAGTCTTGGTTGCGCAGGCCCTCGCCTATGCCGATGATGCGCTTCACGCTGGAGTGCGTGTAGTCTATGCCGTGCTCCTCGGCGTACTGGATGAGCCGCGGAATGAACGAGGGTACGCACATGATGCTGTCCGGCTGCATGCGGCGGATGGTGTCCCACTGCAGTTCAGGAATGCCGTTGCCCACGCGGATGATGCTCGCTCCCAGCCGGCGGATGCCCAGAAAATAGGCCAGGCCGGCCATGAAGCGCTTGTCGATGGTCGTCATGAGCTGCAGAATGTTGCCCGGCCCCAGCCCTGCACAGGCAAAGCTCTTGGCCTCGTTGAAGGCCAAACGGTCCAGGTCGCGGTCGGTACAGCCAAAGGTTACGGGCTCTCCGAGCGTGCCCGAGGTGGTGATGTAGTCCACAATCTTGGCCTTGGGGCAGCATCTGAAGTCCTCGTTGTGCAGCTGCAGGTCCTTCTTCTCCGTAAAGGGAATGCGCTGCAAATCGTCTATGCGCCGTATCCCGGCCAGGTCTATGTGGTGCGTACTGAACAAACGCCGGTAATAAGGCGAACAGGCGTGCAGGTAGTCCAGCGCCTCATGGAGCCTGGTTTCCTGATACGCCCGGATGGTTTCTGCCGATTCAAATTCTATGTCTTTGTTCATGATTGCAAAATAGCTGTCGCCGTGAGATTCTGACGACTTTGAGTTGCAAATATAGTAAATAATACCGAAGAAGTGGAATTTTTGGTATGAAATTGTTCGTAACAGCTGCTCTGCCGGCTGCAACTGCCTATTACAGGTGCCGGATGCCCTGCACGGAACAGCAACAGACCAGCCCTGCGGGTGTTATCTGCCGACTGGCGGAACTTTCGACACTTGTCGCACGATTGTGTGACAGGTGTCGAATTCATGTGCGACAAGTGTCGAAAGTTCCTGAACGATAGCTTCGGCACCTGAAAAAGCCGCTCGCAGCGACCCATTGCAGGGCGTGCGGGCGGCTGACAACATAAAGGTAAGGAGGCGGTTCAGAAGAGTTGCCGAACCCAGTCCACGAAAGTCTGCTTCCAGCCGATGGCCTCGGCCGATGTTTTTGACGCCGAGGCGCCGAACCCGTGGCCGCCCGTGGCGTACTGGCGGTACAGGTGCGGCTTGCCGTTTGCAGTCAGGGCACTGTCCATGAGTTCGGCATTGTGCTTGTTGACAACGGGGTCGTCGGCGCAATTAATCATGAACACGGGGCAGTGAATGCGGTCGGCATGGCGCTCCATGGAGAGCGAATCGCACACTGCCCGGTTGCGCCAGCGGCGCTCGCCCAACAGTCCGCGGCGCGAACGGCGGTGTACGCACGGGTTACTCATGGTTACCACGGGGTAGATAGGGGCAATGAAATCGGGCGACAGCTCGCCGGCCGACCACTCGGCACCGTTGAGCACCAGATGTCCTCCTGCCGAGAAGCCCATCGCCCCCACCCTTTTATACCCCTTGCTGCGGGCCAGCTGCACCGCCTTCTCCAGCGCCCGCAGCTGGTCGGGGTGCTGGTGGCCGCGGTAGAACCAGCGCGTGTGCCAGGCGTAGGCAGCCCATCCGGCTACCGGATACTCCAGTACATAGGCCGCAAAGCCCTGCTGCGTGAGCCACAGGGCTACCTCGGAGCCTTCCGTCTTCTTGCTGAGCCAGCAGTAACTGCCGCCCGGACACACCACTATAGCTATGGTGGCAGGGCGCGGGGGCAGGTATTCGGTTATCTTCTGCGCCCGCCCCGGCAAGCTGCCAAGGCACAAGAGCAGGGCTATGAGGAGGTTACTTTTCATCGTCCAGGGCGTTTATCTTGTCCGTAATCCGGTTCAGTCCCACGATGGCCTCGGCCGTGTTGATGGCCGTAAGGGGCACACCGCAGAAGCCGTGCAGGTTCACGTTCTGGCCCGTCATGTACAGGTTGCGCACCTTGGTGTAGACGGGCACCTGACTCTGGGCCACGTTCAGGCAGTCTTTATGCAGCCCGTAGAGGGCGCCCTCGGGCTCGTTGTAATAGTCGCGTATGGTGAGCGGCGACGATGCAAACACGAGGTCGCACTTCTGGCGGAAGCCCGGGAAGAGGCGTTCCATCTTGTCCAGCACCTGCTCCGTGCGCTGCCGCTTCCACTCCTCGTAGGCCCGGCCGCGCCTGCCGGTAAGGGTGCCGGCCCACGGAGCGCAGGCCGAATAGGGCATGATGGAGTTGATAATCATCTTGGTGGCCCACGGACCCTGCTCTGCCTCGCACGGCGTCATGTACATAAAGCCACGTGGAAACTCGCCGGCATTGTACTCGTTGTAGTGCCAAACCATGCCGTAGTCGCTCTGGTAGTAGCAGGTGTGGTTGATGTAGGGGAACGACTGGGGCTTGAAAACAACGTAAACGCAGAACGAACTGTAGCTGTTGGGCGCGCTGCCTATGCGGGTGCGGAAGGCCCGGGAGAAGGCCTTGGCGTCCGTAAGCTGCAAAAGGGCGGCCGGATGGATGGCGGCAACGTACTTATCGGCCGTATAGGTCTGGCCGCCAAGGGTGCGGACGGCCGTCAGCTCGCGGTCGGTTATGTCGATGCCCGTCACGGGGTCGCCTCCTGCCACGCCCCCCCCATGCGCCTCTATCACGCCCCGCAGCGCCTCGGCCATCTGCTGGCTGTTGCCTGCAAAGCGGCTGGGGCCGCTGATGTACAGCACATTGATGAGCGCGTGGATATAGGCCGGCGTGTGTCCTGCATAGCCCCCGTACATGGGGTTCATGTAGGCAAGCACGTCGCGCAGCTTCTCGTTGCCAATAAAATGGGCAATGAGACGGTCTGCGGGCCACATGAATTGCTCGCCGTGGGTATAGATGTGGGAGTTTGAAGTTCGCAGGTAGAAGAAATCAATCTCGTTGACAATGGCAAAGAGTGCTTCTACATAGTCTCTGATATGGGTGGCCTCATCCGGAAACTCGTGCTGGAAATAGGCTATGAAGTTCTCCTTTCCCTCGGGCACCCGGTAGGTCTTGCCGTCGGAAAGGTAGGTAATCTCGTCCATGCAGTCATGGTCTACGTCGCGTATATCCATCTTATCCATGATGCCGAGATACCGGCACAGCTTGTAGATGGAGCCGCCCGGACGGATGCCTCCAAGCAGGTGCATGCCCGACTCGAAGCCTACGCCCCTGCGGTAGAAGGTCTGCAGGCCTCCGCCTATCTGTTTGTTCTTCTCCAGAACCGTTACCCGGCAGCCCTCCTTGGCCAGCAGGGCGCCGGTGAAGAGGGCTCCGAGGCCTCCTCCTATCACTACGATGCTATCCATTCACTATCTGTTCAAAAATCTTCTCGCTTGTAAGCAGTTCGCCGCAAGTTACCATGCTGCCCACCAGCACGCCCAGAATGCCGTGCGAATTGATGTTCTGCCCCGTGAGCAGAAGGTTGGGTATCTTGGTTCGGTGGTGCACCCGGGCGGCGGGACCCAGCTGTATGTTCTTGGCTATACCGTACATGGAGCCGCCCTCGGTGCCCGTGTAGTCGAGGTAAGTGAGCGGCGTGCTGGTGTAAAGGTCGGCCACATGAGTCCGCAGACCGGGAAAGTCCTGCTCCACGGCACGCAGCAGCAGCTCGGCATGCCGGCACTTGAAAGCCTCGTAATCGGCCCCGCGGTGCCCTGTGCGGGTGCCCTTCCACTGGGCCACATCGGCCATCTGCATGTACGAGAGGATAACACCGCTGCGGGCGAAGCGCTGCTCCGGCTCGTCGCAAAAGTGCATGTAGAGGTAGCCTTTGGGCCATTCGGCCGCGGTGTAGCACTCACAATCCCACGGCGTAGCTTGCCTGTAGCCGTAGAAGTTGTAGTTCATGTAGGGCACCTCGTTATCCTTGAAGTGCAGATAAACGGAGAATCCGCCCACCGTATTGGGCAAATGGGCAATACGGTTGCGGTAAGCAGGACGCAGTAAGGACGACGACACCAGCTCTAAAGTTCGTGCGGGATGGGCGTCGGAGATAACAATATCGGCCATGAAGGTGCTTCCGTCGGCACACGTAACGCCCGTGGCACGGCTCTGGTCGCACGCAATGGCAGTAACCTTCTTGTTGGTATAGACCTTTGCCCCGTACTTGAAGAGCGTGCGGAGCAGCGACTTGGCTATGTTGTCGCTCCCTCCTACCACCCTGTAGGCACTCTGGTTGTAGAAGTCCATGACAAAAGCATAGGTGGAGAAAGGCGTCTTGTCCTTCTCTGCCGCATATAAGGGCAGGTTCCCGACGACCACTTTGCGCAGCTCGGGGTTGGTTATCACCCGGTCAACTACTTGGTTGATGCTGAGCAGCTGGTACTGGGTATTGATGGCGGCATCGGTCTCCGTGTGCCGCAGAGAGTGCAGCGAAGAGGCTCCGGCAACGCCTTCGATGATGTCGCACAGGCGGTTCAGGTTCGCCACCTGGTCGGGGAAAGACGCTGCCAGGCGCTCTATGAACCGCTTGCGGCCCATGGCGAAGGGGTATCGGCGGCCGTTGAGAGATATCTGCTCGTAGCCTTCGGCATCCAGAGCCGAGAGCTGCACGTTCACCTCCAGATAGCGGAGCAGCCGGTGGAGGGTTTGTCCTTCGGCCGCGGAACCTATGAAGTGCATGCCCGTTTCAAACTTCACGCCTTTACGTTTGAAGCATTGCAGGCAGCCGCCAACCTGCACGCCCTGCTCCAACACGGTCACCTCGTAGCCGTTCTTGGCCAGAATGACGCCGCAGGACAGGCCGCCCAATCCGCTTCCTATGATGATAACTCGCTGCTTCATCTGAATTCTCCCTTGTACATTCGGTCGTATCTGCGGTACGGAGCCCAGTATTCGTCGGTCTCCAACGTCGCACACAAGGCTGCATAATGCTCCTGGTAGTATTTACGCATGCGGCGACTCATGAGTCTGTCGCGCTCGTTCGCATCCATGCCTTCGGTCTTTCCGGCCGGCCGGCGCTGCCCTATCTCGACGTGGATGGCACCCTCGCGCAGCATGAAGTCGCGCTTGGGCAGCACATGCCCTGCCCCATGAAGGAACACGGGAACGATGTCGGCGCCCAGTTCACGTGCCAGGTAAAAGGCTCCCTTGTGGAAACGCAGGATGCTGCAGTCCTCACTCCGCGTGCCTTCCGGGAACACACAGATGCTGTAACCGCGGCCGTAGAGGTCGCGCAGTCGGGGCATATTGCGCTCTATCCCGTCACTTACAGGATAGAATTCCGCCCGGTGTATGACCGCTCCATAGAACGGATTGCGCCACACCCAGTCGTTGGTAACGAAGACGAGTTTGGGCGTGAGCTGCAGCAAACACAGCAAGTCGAGATGGCTCTGGTGGTTACAGATAATCACGGCAGGCTTCTCGAAGGTTTCTCCCACGCTGTTCTCTTCGGAATACTTCACGCCCGGAACGCGGCGAACGATGACCTGCGCCATCCGCTGAATGATGCGGTGATACTTCAGCTTGCGCGCTTCGGTTATCTTGCCGATGCGGAAGTAGAGCCACGTGTAGGGCAACATGAAGCCGTACATCATGCCCAAGAAGAAGAACAGGGAGAAGAGCGAATAGGCCACCCGCTTCAATGTAATGGGAACGGGACGCCGTTGGCCGTCCTTGGTAGTGAGCCACCGGAATACCAACGGCGGCAGGTAATTGGCCATCAGCACAACCGTTACCATGCCGATAATGGTTACCACGGCCAGCGAACGCAACGCCGGATGGCGTGCGAAGATAAGACTGCCGATGCCGATGAACATCAGCACGGCCGAGAACAGCACCGAGTTGCGATACGCCTGCAGCCGTCTGCGCCCCGTGGCGTACTCGTACATGAGCCCTTCGGTTATGAAGATGGTGTAGTCATCGCCCTGACCAAAGATGAAGGTAGCCAGGATGATGTTCACGATATTGAACTGTACGCCCAGCAACTGCATCAATCCAAGTATCCAGATCCATGACACCGCGAGCGGCAGAAACGACAGCAGAGAGAGCTCGATGCTGCCGAACGACAGCCACAAAAAGCAGAAGACAACCAGTCCGCACACCCAACCAATGTAGTTGAAGGAGTTGTTCAGCACCTCTACCAGCCGGTTGCTGATGTCCCGACTGCTGAAAGCCAGCGGCACGGAGCGCTTTACCGCCGCCTCATCGGATGTGGTAACGTAGTTCACAATCTTATATCCGGCCTCGTCCTTGAGGATGAACCCGGACGCTGCATTGGCCGTCAGCGGGCTGAAATAGGATGCAGCGCGAACCTCGAACCGCTGCGTCAGGAGTTCCGAAAACGCGCCGAAAGCCTCGCCGGAGAAGCCTAACGCCCTGCCCTCCCTGTCAACCGCCGCGAGCAGAGACTGCGCATAACGGGCTTTGAACTGCCTCCAGCGGGCCAGCCGGGCCTCCTGTTTAGGCTCCGACGGCAAGAAGCTGCCCACGCCACTGATGCGTTCAACCTGCGGCAAGGCCATGAGCTTGTCGGTTGCACGGTCGTTCTCGCGCAATGCCTCCTCCAAGGTTGCACCCCGGGCAACCACATACACCGGCCTGTCGGGCAGCGAGGAAGAGAGCAGCTCCATGTCAGCCTGCTGCTCGGGAGTCATGTAATTGATGTGCGAAAGGTCGGAATCGAACGATGTACGGAGTGAGAAATAGCCCAAGACGGCCGTCAGCAAGAGGACAACCGGCAACAGATACGGCACGCGGGGCAGGCGAACACGGCTGCTGCCTATGGCCCGCGGGCTGACTGCCGACGCCTTGGCATAGAGCGGAAGGAATACAAGAACAAACAAGATGGTGCCAATGAGCATGAGCGATCCGAACAAACCGAGGTCGCGCATGGCCCGGGCATCGAGCCAGACCAGGCACAGGAAGGCCGCCACGGTAGTGATGTTGCCTATCAGCAGCGGCGGAACCATCTCGCGTAAGGCCTCTCTCCGGCCGGGCACTTCGCGCAGATGGTCCAGGAAATGCAGCGGATAATTGACCGCGATGCCGATGATTACCGACCCTATTCCCAGCACAATGATGGACACGGAGCCGCTTGCAAGCGACATGCCCGCCAGCGCAAACAGCCAGCCGAAGGCGATGGAAGCCCCTATCCACAGGATATCAGAAAGCCTGCGGTAATGCCACACGAGCAAGAAAAGGATGAGTACAACGGCCAGGGAGACCGAAACAAGCGAGTCGGTCTTTATCTGCTGCGCGTTGGTAACAGCCACCAGCGGGGCTCCGATGGCCGATACGCGCACGTTGGGATATTGCTGCATCGTGGCTGCCATAGCCCCGTTAAGCTGCTGAACCAGCAGAGCATTCTGCCCGGTCTCGCTCGGTCCGTAGGGCGAATGGAACGTCAGGAGGCTGCGCTTGCCGTCTTTGGTAAACACGTAGCCGTCTGCCAGCTGGAAGTCTTCACTCGGTCCGAGCCCTTTCAGGCTCTGCATGACGGGGCCGAAGAGGCCGAGCGGGTCGTAGCGCAGCGTCTGCATCAGGGCTCCACCCATAGGCATCAGAGCCAGCTGGCGGTTCTTCAGCATCTGGTTATGCACGAAGTCGGGCTGCGCGAGCAGCGAGTCCATGCGCTCATAGTCGGCCGGGGAGAGGAAGTAAGGCATGTTGCGGTACACAAAGTCCATTGTCTTTTCCGCCCGTGCTGCATCAACCGTAACCTGCAAATCCCTGATGCTGCGTATCTGCTCCAGCCTCCGGCCCATGTAGTCCATGGCCATTTCGAGCGTGTCGTCGGGCACTTGGCGCAGCGAATCCTTTGCCCCGAAGAGCACGGCAATGCGGTCCTGCGAGGTTATCTGCTTGTAAATGGCCTCATACTGCTCGTTCTCTTCGTTGCCGGGCAGGAACTTCGAGATGTCCTCCTCGTAGTGGATGCGTGCCGTTAGCAGCACAACCACCGCGAGAAACAGCAGCAACACCGCGGCCGACAGCCGCCTGTGGGCGCTCGCATAGTCGTATATACGTAGAAAGAACTGCGTCATCATCTCAATTTCCGAATAATCCGGGCCGGCAGATAATAGAAAACGGCGCCCGTGGTGAGCACGATGTTGAGCAGCGTAATGCGCAGGAAGTCGTACACAGGGCGAAAACTGCTCACCCTCTCGGCCTTTGGCGGATAGTACACCCGCACCGGAATGCCCACCAGCCTCACGCCTTTCCAGGCCGAATAGACCAGGAACTCCAGCTCCGACTCATAGCGCGAGGTCACTATCCAGCCCGCATCGAGCATGTTGAGCGGGTAGAGCCGGTAGCCACACTGTGTGTCGGCGAGCCGCAAACCCGTCTGGAAATGGAACCAGAAGTTGGAGAACTTGTTGGCAAAGTTGCTGCCCTGGCGCATGTTCTCCTGCTCCAGACGCCGCATGCCCACAATGAACGCGCCCCTGTTAGCCCTGAAGGCATCGATGAAAAGGGGGATGTCTTCGGGGTAATGCTGCCCGTCGGCATCTATCGTCAGGGCGTACTCGTAGCCCAGGAGGATAGCTTTCTTGAAGCCCTCCTTCAGTGCGTCGCCCTTTCCTCGGTTGCGTTCGTACTCCACAGTCACCAGTCCGTCGATGCCGGCGGCGGCTATCAGCTCGTGCGTACGGTCGGTGCTGCCGTCGTTAACCACGATGATGTGGCCGGTGAACCTGCTGATACGGCGCAGCACATCTACGATGGTGGCGCCGTTGTTGTAGGTTGGAACAACCACGCAGATGCGCTCACGGTCTATTACTTCGCGTACTTTGTCCATCATTTGCCGAATATGAGTGAGAACTTGGTATATATCCGCTCGCCCCACACAATGCTTCCCTTGCACTGCACGGCGCTTTCGGCTTGCGTTACCTGGTCGAACACCACCTCTATCTGCCCGTCGTCAACGGGCGAGATGGGCGCAATGAACTTCAGGTTCCTGATTTCGCGCAGCTCCAGTTGTGTGTTCAGGCGCAGCTCCAGCAGCTCGCCCAGCATCTTGACAATGCACACGCCGGGCGTTACGGGCTTGCCCGGAAAGTGCGCCCGGTAGATAACATGACCGGCCATCAGCGAGAGCTGGCAGCTGTCGGCTCCGCTCCTGTCTATACGGAACATGGTACCCAAGAGCTTCATCGGCGGTAGCTGACTTTCTGGTTCAACAAAGTAATGGTGATGTTGTCGCCATTGGGCTGCACCATTTCCACCTTCTGCACCATCCGCCTGCCCTTGCTGAAATACAGGCGCACGGTCTTGAAGAGCCGCTTCATGTCGCCCCCGCGCGGATAGAGGTAAGCTATCCACCAGCCGCCGCGGGTGTACATGTGTACGGTAAAGTCGCGGTTGCCGGACAGGCTACGCCCCGAGACGCTGTTCATCATCAGCTGCGTGATGTTGCGGTACAGCTTGTTGCTGCCCGTGTCGATGGTGGTTGTGCGGCTGCCCGACGTGGTTGTTACCTTGCCTTTATCTATCGTGAAGGTGTAACTGTACGGAGCAGTGTACTGCCAGGTGAGCTTTCCGTCGGCAGAGTACGACATGCGGCCTTCCGAAACGGCCTTGCTGTCCATGAAAGACAGGTTGCTCACCTGCCTGAAGTCGCAGCTCATGGCACGTATGCTGGCCGATGTACGGTTGATGAGGGCAATCATCTGCCGTTCCTGCCGGGGCGTGGCGCGCACCGCCTTCTGGGCCAGCAACGGTGCCTGACCGGCGAGGCAGCACAGCAACAGCAGCACCATCAGAGCCCTGCGGGAGGCCACCAGAGAGGCCACCCTTATCGGTCTCCGTAACGCGTTGATACAGAGGGCGCTGCAAAAGGTATCCTTCAAGCCGCCCGAACGATACCTCCAAGGCCCTTGAAGGATAGCTTCAAGACCCTTGAAGCATAGCTTCGGGAGAGCCGCCGGATATTTACGGTTGTTATTCTTCATTCTTTTTGTCTTGTTTATTTGGCCACCAGCACGCAGCCAAGGATAATGAGCAGCACGCCGGCCCAGCGGGTCAGGGGCACTGTTTCGTGGAAGAAGAGGATGGCTGCAAACATACCGAGCACGTAACTGAGTGATATCATGGGGTAGGCCATGGAGAACGGGAAGTTCTTGATGATGTACATCCACAGCAGAGTGGCTGCAGCGTAGCACAGTCCGCAGCCCAGCCACCACCAGTTAGTTAGCTGGCTGGCCACGAAACGCAGGCTCCACGAGAAGGCGCCCATACGGGTCAGGGCGAATTTAAGGAACACCTGACCGCCACACAGCAGGATGCTCTGCACGATGGAAATCAGTATCAGTCTCATATCTTTCGGTAAATTACGCGGGCACTGTCGGCCTTGTCCTTGGTGTGAACAATGCGTACGCCGGTCAGCTCGTAGAGCGGATGGGCGCCCGGAGCGACAGACAGCATGACGGAGAGCGACCTGTCGGCAGCTACCCAGCCGGTAATGCCCAGCTGGGTGAGGTGCTGCTGCAGCTCGGGTGTAAGCTCATCGTTGGCACAGACCAGTGCCGTTTGGGCCTGTCCGGAGCGCAGTTGCAGGAACGCATCCATGAGGGCGCACTCAAAAGAGACGGAACCGTGGCTGTAGGTGCTGTTGTAACCTTGCGTGTGAGTATAGATGCCAATCATGGAAGCTACCGAGTTGTGGGTACAGAGCATGAAGTGGGTGGGCATGCTCACCTGCTCGCCCTCGGTTGCCAGGCCGCGGAGCATGTGCTCAGAGTCATCCCAGCTGCCCAAGGCAGTGCCGTTGATGATGGCGTCAGGGTGGCTCACGCCGCTGTCGTGCATGCACTTGAGCGCCGTGGCCAGGGCCCTTTTAAGCAGCCTTCCGTAGCGGCGGGTCTTCATGGGGTCGAGGTACAGGCGATAATCCTCGGCCGGCACGTCTCTTGCTATGGCCAGAACGTAAACCTTGTTCATCATACGCTACCTATTATTATAGATGAGTCGTTGCCGCCGAAGCCAAAGCTGTTGCACATGACATGGCGCAACGGCGCCGGCGGAGTTGTGCCCATGAAGGGCGAAAGGCAGCGGTCGTCGGCCTGGCTCCAGCCCACATTGCGCGGTATAAACTGCCGTTGCAGGGCTTGGACGCAGAAAACGGCCTCTATGCTGCCGCTGGCGCTCGTGGTGTGACCAGTGTAGCCCTTGGTCGAAGAGACCGGAGGCACATGGCTGCCGAAGAGCCTGCGAATGGCTGCACTTTCGCTTTCGTCGTTGTTAGGGGTGCCGGTGCCGTGGGCGTTGATGTAGCTGATGTGCTCCGGACGCAGCCCCGCGTCGGCCAGTGCCTTAGTCATGGCAAGGCCGGCACCCTCGCCCGTGGGCGACGAAGCCGTTTGGTGGTAGGCGTCGCAGGCGTTGCCCGTACCCTCGAGCACGGCCAGCGGCGTGGCGTGACGCCTGCTGACGGACTCCTCGCTCTCCAGAACAAGGAAGCCGGCTCCCTCGCCCAGGTTCAGCCCTTGGCGCATACGGTCGAACGGACGGCAACGGTGTTGGTCTAAAATCATGAGCGACTTGAACCCGTTAAGGTGGAAGAGGCTCAGGCTCTCGGCCCCTCCGGCCACCACGATGTCGCGCTCACCGGCCTCTATGAGCCGCGAGCCGAAGATGATGGCGTTAAGAGCAGAGCTGCAGGCCGTGGAGACGGTGGCGGTAAAATCAAAGCAGCCGAAGTGGTCGGCTATGTCGTTGGTGCAGCTGCCGCAGTCGTGATGGCGCAGCAGGTGGGCCGTGAGCCTGTCAGGATAGGCCAGTTCGGTGCGGTCCATGCCGCCCACGGTGGTGCCGGAGACCAGTGCCGCCGGCGTTTCCTGCAAGCGGGCGCAGTCCATAGCCTCGCGTACGGCCAGCATGCCCATAAGCGCGGTGCGCGAAGGCTGTGCAGCCGGGTCGAGCCCAAGGAGGCCGCACATCTCGCCGTTACTCATCTTCACCTCGCCTACGGGATATTCGCGGTGACCGGTCGGCAGGTACCTGACCTCGCCGATGCCCGTCGTTGCCTGCTGCAAAGCATGCAGATTCTCTTCCGCATTGGTGCCGATGGCGGACACAACGCCTACGCCTGTTATGAAAATACGCTTCTTCAAGGCCTACTTCTTGCGGTTACGGGCCACGTAATCGGCCATCACGTTGATGCTGCGGAATATCTCCTTGCCGGCCTTGGGGTCGCTAATCTTGATGCCGTAGTTCTTTTCGAGCAGGACGATAAGCTCCAAGGCGTCGATGGAATCGAGGCCAAAGCCCTCGTCGCCGAACAGGGGTGCGTCGTTATCTATATCCCCCGGCTTCACCTCTTCGAGGTTCAGGGCCTCAATAATCTTGTTTTTCAGTTCTTCCTGTAAATCCATATTTCAGTCTTGTTATTTGTTAGCAATGTAAATGTCGGCCTCAAAGTGGGCGTCGTCAGCATACTCCAGCCAGCCGCCCAGCACGCTGGTCGTTATGTCGTCGGTCAGTGCCTGTGCCGTTACCTGCCGCATGACGGCCTCGTCCTTGGCCGGGAGAACGTAGAAACTGGTCTCTCCGCAGTAGCGGTTGCGTATGGCTATCTCGCCCGTTACGATGTTGGGCAGCGTGTAGACGAAGATAGCGGGACTGGGGAAATACTCCTCCGGCGAGGCTATTGTTTGCTGGTAGGCGCGGTCGTTGTCAAGAGAGCCGGCACGGTTGAAGAATACCACGGCCCTGTCCTCACGCATCCGGGCCTCGGGAACGCGGCCTTTCTCGTCGAAAGTGCGCTCTCCCTCTTGCTGCAACAGCAGCTCGGAGGCCACGAAACCCAGCCTGCAGAGGTTGTCCATCTTGAAGAATTTGGGGTAGTTACCTATCCGTTGGCGGTACACCTCTTTTAATATATCGGGGCCTTGGACGTGCAGGGGCAGCCGTGCTCCATCCAGAACGATGGCTTGGGGAGTAATGTGTACGGTATGGGTAGTGGTCATTCGGCGCCTCCTTTCTTATAATACATGGCGGCATTGCAGCCTCCGAAGCCCGACAGCAGCTTGACAAAGGCACGCCCGGAGGTGCTGCGGTTGACATTGGAAATGTTGACAGGGCACGAAACTCCCGGCTGGCTGTAGCCGCGGGTGGCGAGAACGGTGTGGTCGCTCACGGCACGCATGCTCAAGACAGCTTCCAAGATGCCGGCTGCACCCATCGTATGACCGTAGTAGCCTTTCAGCGTGTTGAGCGGCACAGCCGACAGGCCGGCACGCGAGATGGCCACGGCCTCCATCTCGTCGTTATAGGGCGTGGAGGTTCCATGCACGTTGATGAGGGCCAGCTCTTCTTTTTCTACGTTCTGCAATACGGCTCGCAAGGCCCTGTAACTGCCCTCGCCGGTTCGCGACGGACCCGAGATGTGGTTGGCATCGTTACGGATGGCGCCCGCAACGGCATACCATCTGTCGGCCTCATCGGCCGTTTCCGCCTTTCTGTAAATCATCGTGGCGGCGGCTTCTCCTAAATTCAGGCCGCACCGCTGGGCGTCGAAAGGACGGCAGGTGTCGGGCGACAAGGCCTTAAAGGACTGGAAACCGGAGACTATGAATTGAGACTGCACGTCGGCACCAGCCACTATCACGTAATCGTAAAGTCCGCTCTCCAGGCTCCGCTGGGCTGCAATCTGGGCGCAGAGACCCGAGATGCAGGCGTTGCTCACCACCATCGGCAGGTTAGGATTGCCGAAGTGTCGGGTTATCACCGTAGCAGCATTGCCCAGTAACACCGCCTCAGTGGCTGTTCTGCCGGCAGGGCAGGCGGTCCGGGGGTCAAGGAGTTCTACGTTGCCTTTGGTGGTGCTGATGATGAAAAGCACCCTGGCAGACGACGGGTTGACAGTTGTTTGCTGCAAACTCTCCGTTATCGAGTGGATGAGCGCACGCTCAAAGCGGGTGAACTCACCCTCGCCGGGGAGGGCAGCCCATTGCTCCTCCGTGAACAGAGATGCCGTGAAGGGTTCGGGAATGCCCCACTTGCCCTCGTAACGGCGCAGCTCCGACCTACCGGCCTTTACTGCCCGGTAGTTCTCCTCGGTTGTCATACCGAGGGGAGAGGTGATGTTATCGGCTATCTTCTCTATCATTCCGTTACTCCCCATTTGCTTTTCCACGCTTCGTAAAAAGGCGGATTATCCCATAACAGCTGGTAGTCGTGGTCCAGAAACACCTGCACGCTCCGCCCCGTAGCTATCAAGGCATCGTCGGCCTGGTCGTGAATTTCGTAATTGAACACTATCTTTGCGGCCTCTGTTGGCTCGTAGGCAATGTCTATGCGAGCCTGCATGCCATAGCGCAAAGGCTTCTTGTAGTGGAACGACAAGTCAACAAGAGGCGCGTAGCAGCCATTGTCGAATATGGTCTGATAGCCCAACCCGTACCGCTTTCCGAACGCTTCACGGGCATCCTCGAAGTACAACGAGTAGGCTCCATGCCACACGAAGTTCATCGAATCGACCTCGCTGAACCTGATATCAAATGCTTTGCTGACTTTCAATTCCTTCATTCTTCTACCTCATCTGCTAAGGCTATCTTCATTTCTGCTGTGGAGATGACCCTGTCTCCCACCCTGACCGTTGCGCTGACCAGGGTTAAATCCATTATCTGTTCTATGACCTCAATCGTTGTATCGAGCACATCGCCAACCTTGGGCGTGTCGAAAACCTTCATTCCTTTTATCGCTCCGATGAACCCAATCTGTATGGCACGCTTGAGTACGTACTTGTTTACGTAGCCCAACCGGGCCGCACAAGTCTGCGCCATGTTCTCGGCCAGGGCGCTGGCGTCCAGTCGTCCGTCGGTAACAAAGATGTTGTCGGCACGGACTTCGAACCGGGTAGAAGTGCTGCCCGCATCGAAATGGGTCAGCACATCTACCATCACGAACGGTTCCTGCTGCGGCAACAGCTCGTGGATGTCTATTTCTTCTAACCTTCTAACTCCAGAATTCATAATAGTTAAACCACTGGGTAGGATATTGATGCACGACAGTCTCCAGATCGGAGGCAAACTGCTGCGCCAGTGCTGCTGCCCGTTCCTTGAACGTTTGGCCCGAAGTGGCCAGCTGGTGGATGTAGACATGATACCTGCGGGTGCCCTCCTTCATCACGTGAATGGCCAGTACAGGCACTTCGCGCTGTGCTGCCATGGCGTAGGGGCCTAACGGGAACCTGGCTTTGGCACCCATGAAATCGCACTCCACATAACGTGGACTGCCCAGAATCCGGTCGGCCGGCACGCTCACCGACTCTCCGTCGGCCAGTGCGTTGCTCATGATGAACAGATGGCTCATATCCTCCCTGACGGGTATCATCCTGATGTTGTTCTCCGACAGGATGCGTTGGCGGTTCTTCATCACGGTCTCCGCCTCGCCTCCATACACCAAGGCATTGAACCGCTTGTGGCTTGCAGTGAGCGCATAGCCTGCCGCCTCATAGTTCCCAACGTGAGCACTCAGGATGACGAAGCCGCTCTCTCCCTTTGCCAGATGCTGATACCGGTCGTAGCCATCGATAGCAAAGTCGAACTTGCCGCCGGCATACATGCAGAAGCGATCTAATATGACTTGGGCAAACTTGCAGTGATTGCGGTACACGCCGACGAACGACTGCAGGGGCGAACGGTGCAGGCGGCGCCTGAAGAAATGGTACATGGAGCTATAACCCTGATGGGCAAACAGCATGTAAAAGGGCACCACGAACACCTCTGCGCCTGCATACATCAGCCGTAACGGCAAATGCCGCATGGCTGCTATCAGGCTCCGGTGCATCCACGTCGTGCCTTCAGTTGTACCTCTCCACTGTCTTTCCGCCATCGGCACCGTGCTATTTGTCGCCTACTTTGCCCTCTATGTAATCGCAGAACTGTGCCAGCGTCTTGACATCGGCCATCTCCTCCGGCTTTATTTTGAAGCCGAACTTCTTTTCAACGATGACAACAATGTCCACGAAGTCGAGCGAGTCGATGCCTAAGTCGTCCTTCAGCAAGGCCTCGGGAACAATTTTCTCCTCGTCGATCTCAAGGTCGTCAATCAGGAACTCACGTACTTTCTCTTCAATTTCTTGTCTTGTCATATTCTGATTATTTATTTGTTATCTTCTTGCAAAGCAGGATGCTGTGCCCCTGTCCTAAGTTATCGTATATCTGCCTGACCTCAAGGCCGGCCTTGCTGAT
The DNA here is from genome assembly GCF_900111525.1 of Prevotella sp. kh1p2. NCBI lineage: Bacteria > Pseudomonadati > Bacteroidota > Bacteroidia > Bacteroidales > Prevotellaceae > Prevotella > Prevotella sp. kh1p2. Next base: position 10,954 of record NZ_FOHY01000024.1, on the reverse strand, counting down.
AACCCGTTTCAGGTCTTCACTATGATACATCTTGCTGTTTCCGTTAGCTATAGCGGTGAAATACAGGCTTATCTGAGTCAGGCAAAAGGCCGCCGGCTCGTACTTCTGGCGGTCCCACAGCGTCTCCATGATGTACAGCGTTGTGTCCGCATCCATGATTTGGGCAGCCCGTCGCAGGATACTTTCAATCTCGCTCTCGGCAAAGCAGTCCAGGAACTGGCTCATCCAGATGGCATCGTAGTGCCTGTCGGTCGGGAAGCTACTCTCCTCCTTCAACATGTTTGTTGCATATCCGTCGATGCGGTCGGCACCTTCATGGCCTTTCACAGCCTCCCGCATCAGGGCCAACTGCTGCGGTAAGTCCATGATAGTTACACGTACATCGCTGTCATAGTCTACACATCGCAGCGCCCAACGGCCCGTGTTGCCTCCTACATCGAGCAAGGTTCCGGGCCTGTTGGCAAAGACCACCTTCAGTGCATCATCAAAAGAGCTGTCGCTGTAGAAGTGGTCAAAGGCGAACCAGCTCTTCTGCACCGGTTCCGGAAGCTGCGACAAGCCTTCATACACCGTTGACCAAGAGCCGAAATGGCGCAATCCTTCGGGTTTGCCGGCCTTCAGTGCCTCTTCCAGATGAAACATTCCTTCATAATTCACGTCGTGATTGAAGTCCATATTCACCTTCGTTGCCGGGTCATTGAGCAAGAACCAGCCGGTTTTAGAGAGCGAGAACCGTTCGGTCTCTCTGTCTACCAGCACCGTTCCAATGGTCAGCGAAGCCTCAAGGAGGCATTTGGCGGCATAGGTACTGATGCCTGCCCGCTCGGCCACCTCATTGCCGGTAAGCTCTTCATCGCGCAACATCGCGAGTATGCCCCACTTCACCATCAGCCTCGAAACTTCGAATACGATGGGTCCGAAGGCAATGAATTCAGCGGCGCGTTGCGCATGCCGGGCCGATAACGTTTCCCTGGTGTACTGGCGGTCTAATGCTTCAGATAAATACATTTACTGCTTCAGCTTGTTCAATTCATTCTTTAATAAGTTTGCCAGCTTCTTGCCGGTATCTTTGAAGCCATCGCCCCAGAGGTTCGACATGGAGCCGAAGGTGCCGCCCTTGCCGTTGATGGTGAACTTCACGACTTCCTTCTGTGTAGACGCTTCACGCACGGTGAACTCTACAACCTGGTTTCCTTTCTTCTCAACTGATACCGGATGAACGGTCATCACGAACTTCGTCTCCCCCGTTTCCGACAAGAACAGGCCCATATCCTCCAACTTTTCATTGGCTTTGCCAAGCAAACACTCTTTTAGTTGGGGCTTCAGTTCGTTCTCCCATTCATTTTCCGCATTGTATTCAGGCTGTTCCGCCTGCCTATACTCCAACCAGTCGGCCAGCTGCCTGCCCACAATCTTGGTGTTGTTCCAGTCTTCTACAACCTTTATCTTCGCTTCGCCAGCCAGCGGGGCGAATGAACCGGTAAACTCATCTTTGGCGTTCACGGCAACTGCTGCCATGAGTACAACCGCCAGCAACAATAATTTCTTCATTCTCATTATACCTTATTTATTACTTTCCTGTGCAAACTCACAAATCAGCTGGGCCATTTTCTTATAGGTAAGTCCCCTGCGCCGCGTTTCCGAAGATGCCACCTCGAAAGCCCGCATGTTGACTCCCCGCAGCTTGTTCACGTTCAGCACGCACACTGTCTGATTGTTCGACAAGTCGATAACATCAACCGTAGCCGACACCTCGCACGCACCTGTCTTGCGTGAAAAGGACGGGATGAACATGGCCGCAGCCGTGCTGCCCAAGTCCAAATCAGTTACATGAACCACAATCTTGTAATCGGCCTTGCCTTCTTTGATGAGGCTGATGTTCATCTTGCTCTCATCATTCCAGCGGGGCATGAAGTAGTTGTCCTGCGTCTCTATGCACTCGCCCGGCCAGTCTCTTACGTTTTCCTCTCCGCGGTCCTTGAGATACTGCTCCAAAGGCTTGCCCTCGCAAATCGTCTTTGAGTAGTCGAACTCGTAAAGAGCCGTCTTGCCGGGTTGGTTTAGTACCTGCACATCGCCACTCTGCAGCGTGATGTACTTCTTCTTGGCGCTCATTGACATGGCCATAACTAATGCCAGTGTCAGTAACAATAGCTTTTTCATCATAGTATATGTATTAAAATTAAAAGTTCTGTTGTACTTTCCTCACCACCAGAGCCGAGTTCGTACCGCCAAAGCCGAAGCTGTTGGAGAGCACGGTCCGTAGGTCGCAGGGCGTTGTCCGGGTGGCCAGATTGAGATGCTCGCTGTATTCATCGGGATTGCAGAAGTTGATGTTGGGTGCCACAAAGTTGTTCTGCATCATCAGCACCGAGTAAACAACCTCGCTGGCACCAGCCATCCAGCACTCGTGGCCGGTCATGCTCTTGGTTGAAGATATCAACGCATGACGGCCGCGGAAAAGTCTGTCCAAGGCGATGGCCTCGAACATGTCGCCCTGCTGCGTGCTCGTGGCGTGGGCATTCACGTAGTCCACGTCGTCTGCAGCCACACCTGCCATCTCCATGGCGCGTGTCATGGCCACTACGCTGCCGTCGTCGGAGGGCTGACTGATGCCGCCTCCGTTGGACGAAAAGCCGTAGCCGCACACTTCGGCCAAGATGGGAGCACCGCGCTTCACGGCACTTTCGTACTCCTCCAGCATCAGCGCGGCTGCACCTCCGCTCGGAATGAGCCCGTCGCGGTCGCGGTCAAAGGGTCTCGAAGCCTTCTCCGGCTCGTCCATCCGCATGGAGAAGGCGCCCAGAGCATCGAAGGTGGCCATGCTGTAGTAGTTTACTTCCTGCGCACCACCACACAGCACCCTGTTCTGCAGCCCCTGCTTGATGAGCAGATAGCCCAGTCCGATGGAGTGGCTGCCGCTGGCGCAGGCCGAACTTACGGAGAAGTTGACGCCGCGCAGATGGAAGATAGCGCTCAGGTTCATGTTCACCGTCGAGTTCATGGACTGGAAGATATAGCCCGAACCCAGCATTTGGGTGTCGTGTTCGGTGGCCATGATGTTGGCCGCCTCTATCACCGGGCGGGCCGAAGAGTCGTTGCCGAATATCACGCCCACCTCGTTCTGCTGCAGAAACTCATCGTCGATGCCGGCCTGGCGGAATGCTTCGGCCGATGCCATATAGGCATATTCGCCCTCTTCTGCCATGCCCATACGCTCCCGACGCGACAAGATGCCCTTGAGCACGGGGCGCTTCACGATGCCCGTCAGTGCCGACTGGTAACCGTATGCTATTCGTTCCTTCTCGATGCCGATACCTGATTTGCCCATGCGCAACGACTCCGTAACGGCCTCCTTGTCAGTTCCCAGACACGACCATATACCCATGCCCGTTATCACTACTCTTCTTTCCATGCAACTGTTTATGTGTACAATCCTCCGTTAATTTGTATTACCTGCCCCGTAATGTAGGCGGCATCGGCGCCGGCGAGGAACTCCACCGCCGCCGCCACTTCGTCCGGAGTGCCGAAACGGCCTGCCGGTATGAGTTTCTTCAGCTCGTTCTCGTCCAGGTCGTGCGTCATGTCAGTGGCTATAAAACCCGGAGCCACCGCGTTGACTGTAACCTTACGCTTGGCCACTTCTTGCGCCAAGGCCTTCGTAGCACCAATAACGGCGGCCTTGGCAGCCGAATAATTGGTTTGTCCGGGCAGTCCCTTGATGCCCGAGAGCGATGCTACGTTGATAATCCTGCCGTTCCGATGGGTCAGCATATCCTTCAACAAGCGGCGCGTAATGTAAAAGAAGCCGTTGAGCGAAGTGTCAACTACCTGCTTCCACTCGTCGTTCTGCATGAATATGAGCAGGTTGTCGCGGCGTAGGCCGGCATTGTTCACCAGCACCGACACATAGTCTGCCGGGTGCGCCTCCTGCCATTGGGCCAAGGCGGTCTCTATGGCTTCCGGGCTGGAGATATCGAAGCAGAGCAGCTCGGCCTGTCCACCCACGGCCTCGATTTCGGCTACCGTCTGCCGGGCAGCATCCTCATTGGAGCGGTAGTTTATGATTACCGCCCTGCCGCTGCGTGCCAACCGCAGGGCCACGGCCTTGCCTATGCCCCTTGAGCCGCCTGTGATGAGTGCATATTCCATATTGGGTTGCTGCGTCGTTATTGGTTTTATCTGCCGCCGATGAAATTGAACCCCACGGTCATGAAGAAGCTCCTGTGGTGGCCATCGCCAATAAAAGGCTCCGAAAGTTGATCAACCAGTCCATAGTTCACACCCATATTGGCATAGAAGTTGTTTACAGCAACGCCCACGCCCTCACGCAATCCGAAGTCTACTTTATCGTTTCCAAACCCGTAAGAGACGTAAAAACCAGTGAAAGGCTGCAATGTCACCTTATCGCCGATATAGAAGTGGTAGCTGCCTACCATCGGCATGAGAACCGAATGGTTGTGAGACGTGAACTCATCTACTGTGTACCCGTCCGTATAGTAAACTTTCCCACGCGTTCCCATGTCCATATAGTAAAGCCCGCTCTCGACATACACGGGCACCGAAGCCACCCTGTAGTCTACTGCTATGCCGCCTGTAGGCATGGTAATAACCCTGGATTCGTCAAAGTCGTACGACGAGAAGCCCACGCCGGCCCTTGCTCCTACGTGGTAGCGCACGGCATGTTTATAGGCCGGTTGGAACTGTGCATGTGCCCACAGGGCAACAAGCAGGAAAGCGAATACTGCTACTAATTTTTTTTCCATATTTCTTTATTGTTTTGATGAGAGGTTCAACGGGTTGTCCTTCAGCCATTCCTCGATGGCTGCCGTTTCGCGGTAAAACGGCGTATCGGCTACGATAACGGGCTGTATCAGCCTCACCGCGTCGTAGGCACGGCGCGAGGCAGGGCTCACCTTGTCCTTAATGCCGAGGCAGTCGATGGCCTGGGCCAGCGCCATATACTGAATGGCCATTACCTGCCAGCAGTTTTCTATCACGTGGCGGGTGATGAGTGCCGTGTTGGTACCCATGCTCACAATGTCCTGGTTGTCGTTGTTGTTGGGTATGCTGTGCACGTAGTTGGGCATGGAGAGGGTCTGGCACTCGGCCGTGGTAGACGTAGCAGTGAACTGACAGGCCTGCATACCGTAGTTCAGTCCTAATTGGCCAAGGTTCAGGAAGGGCGGCAACATGCCATTGATGCGGTCGTGCAGGAGGTAGTTGAGCTGCCTTTCGGCCGTCATGGCCAGGCGTGTCATGGCTATCTTCACCTTGTCTTCCTCCAACGAAACATAGTCGCCGTGGAAGTTCCCGCCGTGATAAACGTTCTTGGAGACGGGGTCTACGATGGGATTATCGCACGCCGAGTTGAGCTCCTCCAGCAGAATACGCCGCGCGTTGGCCAGCGTCTCGCAGACCGGACCGAGTATCTGGGGCGTGCAACGCAGCGAGTAATAGGCCTGCACCTTGTGCTCAAAGGTCTTTACCTCCCTGTGGCCGTTGTCGTACAGCTCGTGTTCGCGCTGCTGCAGGCACCGGCTTCCGGCGGCCAGGGCACGCATGCGGCGGGCTATCTCGCGCTGTCCGGCGTGGCGTTTGGCACCGTTCAGTTGGGCTGCCATCAGGTCGTCGAAGCTGCCAGCAATCTCGTTCATCATCACGCCGGCCAGCGTAGCCCAGTCCAGGAGCCGCTCGGCTTCAAACTGGTTCACCATGCCGATGCCCGTCATCACGCTGGTACCGTTGGTCAGCGAGAGACCTTCGCGTATATGGATGCTCAGGGGCTGCAGGCCGCACTCACGCAACACGTCGGCCGCGGGGCGCCACCGGCCCTTGTAATGTACCTCGCCCTCGCCTATCATTGTGAGCGCTATGTGCGCCAGCTGCACCAGGTCGCCACTGGCGCCTACGCTGCCGTGCGCCGGTATAAGCGGGAAGATGCCGTGGTTTATGAACTCAACGAGCAGCTTCACACAGTCGGGATGGACGCCGCTACGTGCCTGCAGGAATGTGCCCAGGCGCGCTATCATGGCCGCCTTTACGCAGCGGTCGTCGAGCGGTTGGCCGGCTCCGGTGGCGTGACTCCTGATGATGTTGTACTGCAAGTCTTCCAGATAGCGGTCGTCTACACGCCACTGAGCCATCGGACCGAAGCCGGTATTGATGCCGTAAATGATTTTATCGGAACTGAAATCGCGCAAGAAACGGTAACAGCTTTCCACTTCTGCCATCGGCAGATGGTTGATGTCTATCTTTCCGTCGGCATAGAGAAGCCTCTCTACCTCCGTCCATTCAAATTCAAAGTTCATACTGTCTACGCTCCGGACGGTGCACGCGGCCTTGCCGGGGGCTTGTTTCCAGCCCGCTCACATGGTGCTCCATCCGTTGTTATTGGCTTCAAAAGTACGAACATTATTACAGAAAACCAAATAAAAAAGGCAAAAAATGAGTTGCAGAAAGTGAAACCGCTGCCCTTTGTCACACTTTCTTCACACGGCCCTATACACCATCACACGGCCTGCCCGGCTGCCGACGAGGGGCGCGTGCTCGCCCCGGCAGAAGCTCTCCAGCAGCTTGCGGCTCTTGTAAAGCGACACGCCGAGGGCGTAGTGCAGGCTCCTCACGGTGCAGTAACCCTCTTCGGCGCACAGCTGCAGTGCCCGGGCCAGCGGCTCGCCGCTCCGGTTGGCGGGTACAGGCGGCACCGTATCCAGCCGCACGCAGCCCGTTACAAGACTGCCGACCTCGGCCTCCAGGGAGCGGGTGGCCCTGACGGAGAGGCCGCAGAACTCGATGTCGTCGGCCGGAATGGGCTCGCCCACGCCGTATTTGCGGCTAACGAGGCGCCCCTGAGCGTCCTTGTGGCGCCTCAGCCTCAGCCGGGGGCGCACGATGAACAGGTCGCCCACCCGCACGGGACGGTTGCAGAGCAGCTGCTCCACCGTCAGTTCACGGATGGCTGCAAGGCTCGCCTGCAGCTGTGGCGTATTGGCCCACACGTTGCGCCTGATGCTTTCGGCCACTTCCTTTTCACTCGTCGTAACGCCCACGTAGCACGGATGGCAGGCATAGCTGCCGTCGGCCTCGGGCCGTGGGTTGCGCACTTCGACGTAGGTTAGCTTGAATCCATTTTTCTTTGTCATGTCTGTTGTTGTTTGAAAGGTTTGTAAACTACGCCTGCAAAGATACCCCGCCGCGTCTGCCCTGTCAACTCCGGGGTTGGTACAATTCATGCTACAGGGTGCCGGAGTTGCCATGCGCGAACTTTCGACACTTGTCGCACGATGATGCGACACTTGTCAAACAATCGTGCGACAAGTGTCGAAAGTTCCTGCTTCTATCCTTCAAGCCCTCAGAACGATGCCGGCAGCACCCTGGCAGGCACCGCCCGGCACCGCGAACGCGCACTCGCAGCAGGACACGGCTGCGGAATTTGCGTATTTATACGTTCCGAAAGGCGCGGCGTATCATTAATTTTCGCTATCTTTGCGCTGCTATTCAACGGAGAATAAAGCATGAACACGAACCGTATCATCAGTCTGCTTGCTGCCGTGCTCATTATGAGCCATGCCGTCGCTGCAACCGGCAGCAGAGGAGAAGCCACGGCACAAAGGCCCGCGGAGAGCGTGGTACTGACCATTGGCACCCTGCACGCGCAACACGGCAGCAATCCGAACTACACGTATCAGGACCTGTATCGCATCATGGAAACATTCAGCCCGCAGGTTATCTGCGTTGAGATACCGCCCGCGTACTTCAGGAGGAAGCCTTACCTGAAGGAGATGACGATGGGCGCACTCTATGGTTTAGGGCGCGGACTGGAGGTTTACGCCATAGACTGGTGGCCGCCGCACGACGCCCGGGCGGAACGACGGGCCTACATGAAAACCGACGATTACAGGCAAAAGCAGGCCAAACTGGACAGTCTGCTGCGACAGGATGAGGTGACGGCAGCCTTCATCGGCAAGTACGGTTCGCTGGAGAAGGTAGCCGAGACCGATACCATGGGCTGGCTGTTCTTTAACGGCAGCAAATACAACAACTACGTGAAAAGGCTGTACACGTACACGGCAGCCGTATTCGGAGACGGATGTATGAACCTGTACGCAGAACAGCGCAATGCAAAAATGGCGGAACTCATAGGCCAAGCCGTTGACGCAAACAGGGGGAAGCGCATACTCATACTCACCGGAGCGGAGCATAAATACTACTTTGACGATGCTATGGCAAGCCGGAAGGACGTCAGGCTGGTGCAGCTAAGCGACCTGCTGCCCCTGAAAAGCACCCCTATGGACAGCCTGATCGCGCACTACCTGCGCACGGGAGTGGCTCTGGGCTACTACGAAGACAAGGAGACAGCCTACCGGCAGGCACTGGTGCCGCTGCTGCACGGGCCCGACATGGACGACGAGCCGGAAACCGTACGGGCTGAGGACATGGCGAAGGCCGGCCCCATCATCAGCGAATGGGAGCTGGCAGTGGGCAACAGCAAACGGCTGAGCTTTGAAAAAACGTGGTATTACTTCTTGTGCAAGGACTACAAGCGGGCTATCAGAGAAGCCCGCCGGTTTATCAGAAGCACGGACAAGCTGCCTGCCGACTTGCAGGAATTCATCATTCCGTTCTTCTGGCGGAACCTTGGCTTCTGCTATGACATGGCGGGTAGAAGGAAGAAAGCTGCAGAGGCTTACGACAAAGGCATAAGCGCCTGCCGGCAGATGGGCATGAACGGGGAAGACATAGAGGACATCTACCGCGACTATCTGCACCACCCCTATAGCCCGCAGCAAGGCAGCAGGTAGCCACAGGGGTGCAGGCACGGCCTAAACTGCCTGCTGGGTGTGCCGCAGCTTCAGCATTTCGGGCGGCACGGACCGGCGGATTTCGTCTACCAACAGCTTGCGCAGGGTCTGACGGATGAAGCTCTTGCCGGTCATCATCACAATCTCGCGCGTTGGCACGGGCAGTGCGAAGGGCTTTACAAGCTGTTTCTGCCCGTCATTAAGCTGCTGCAGAGCCAGCTCGGGAATAAAGGTTACGCCCTTTCCACTTTCCACTATGCGCATGAAAGTCTCTATGCTGCCCAGGCTGTAGGCCTTCCGGCTGCGGCTGGCAGCCTTGAGATGGCAGTACTTGACGAGCTGGTCGCGGAAGCAATGGCCCTCGTCCAGCAGCCACAGATACTCGCCCGAGAGGTCGGCTATGCGTATGTTGTCGTTGCTGTAGAGCTTGTCGTCCTTGGCTACATAGGCAAAGAACTGCTCGTAGAAGAGCGTCTCAACATCGAAGTTCTCGAGCCCTTCCACCCTTGCCAGTATGCCGGCATCGATGTCGCCGTGTACAAGAGCCTTGCGGATGTCCTCGGTCTGCATCTCCGTTATGCGTATATCCATGTCGGGATGGCTGTTCATGAGCTGGGGAAAGAAGCGGGGTATGAGGTAGGGAGCTATGGTGGGCAGCACGCCGATGTTAAAAGCACCGAGCAGCGAGTGGCGGTCTTCCTCCACTATCTCCTTGAGTTTGCGGGCGCGCACCAGCACCTTCCAGGCCTGCTCTATGATTTCCAGGCCCACGGCCGTAGGCTTGACTGGGTTCTTCTTGCGGTCAAAGATTTTGACGCCAAGCTCGTCTTCCAGCTTCTGAACCATGGAACTGAGCGTTGGTTGCGTTACGTCACAATGCTCGGCCGCCTTGGCAAAGTGCTTGAATCGGTAAACGGCCACCACATATTCTAATTGTTGTAAAGTCATCACATAGTCTCCTTTGAGTACAAAGATAGCCTTTTTTGGTGAAACAACGGCCTCGGAATGAAATAATTTCAAGTAAGAGGGCAAACTTTCTGCCGCCTGAAAGCACGATAAACAGGCTGAAAGCGTGCCGCAGATAGATTTTATCAATGACGGGATAGACAATATCTGTTTGGACGTAATCAGTATTTGCCTATATTTGCAATATCAAAACGAACAAATACCAATTAGCAACCAATAAACTGAAAAAGAAGATGATGATGGTAATGGAAATGCCCCCGATGCCCTACATCGAACAGGCAAAAGAACCGGAAGTAACCTTCAGGTTGGTAAAAAGTGAAAGAAACATAGTTAATAACAACTCTAAAAGCAATAAGAATATGAAAGTAAATATGCCAGTACTCCCTTATGCAGCAAACGCATTGGAGCCAGTTATCAGTGAGCAGACCATCAATTTCCACTACGGAAAGCATCTGCAGAATTACGTGAACACCATCAACCAGCTCGTAGAGGGCACCGACCTCGAGGGAAAAAGCCTGGTGGATATCGTCAAGGCAGCACCCGAAGGCCCCGTGTACAACAACGCCGGGCAGTCGCTCAACCACACGCTGTACTTCCTCCAGTTCCAGGCACCGGTGAAAGGCAATGCCCCCAAGGGCAAGATTGCAGCTGCCATCAACGCCGCCTTCGGCAGTTTCGATGAGTTCAAGAAGCAGTTCAACCAGGCTGCAACGTCGCTCTTCGGCTCCGGATGGGCTTGGCTGTCGCAGGATAAGGACGGTAAGCTCGTTATCACCAAGGAGGCCAACGGCGGCAACCCGGTGCGCAGCGGACTCAACCCGCTCATGGGCATCGACGTATGGGAGCACGCCTACTACCTTGACTACCAGAACCGCCGTGCCGACCACGTAGCAGCAGTTTGGGACATCATTAACTGGGAGGTGGTAGAGAGCCGGCTGAAATAAAGCTGCCGGCAGCTCCACGGGTACTCCGGTTACGGCCGGAAACTTCCCCAAGCGCCTCTCCTGACAGTGTACACAACATAAACACGCGAACAAGACCCATCTGCGACAGATGGAATGATTGAAAACAAAACCAGTAGGTAGAGTGAGGTGGAAAAGCCGAGCGCGTTTGACCCCCGAGGGCAAAGCGACGTTGCCCCCTGAAAACTTTTTTATTTTGCCCCCTCTAAAGTCCTGACTGGC
>NZ_FOHY01000006.1:0-165345 GCF_900111525.1 Prevotella sp. kh1p2 | reverse complement strand
TAACCAGCAAGATAACGACAGCAGTAAAACAAACCGGTATCCTCCCCTTGGAAAGGGGAGGACAGGCGGGGATGATATTTTCGGAAAATATGCTATGAAACTTTTGCCCGCAAGTAGTTAAAAAACAAATTCTTACGAGTGCGAAAACCGAAGCTATCCTTCAAGGCCCTTGACCCATAGCTTCAAGCCCCTTGAAGATGCCCTTCAGGGGGCTTGAAGGATACCTTTTACTTGCTTGGTTGTAACTTACTGATTCTTAATGATTTGCAGTTTCCAGCCCTTAACGGTGAGTTGGGGAGCCTGTTCTCAATGATGTTGCGGCTGCGGAAGGGGGCTGCAATTCCGGCCGAGACGGCAGTGTGGGCGCTGGCTTACGGCTGTTTTGTCACTTCGTCTCCACGCTTGGCCTGCCCGTTGCTCCGGCACCGGCGTGGCAGAGCTGCTGTATCAGAACAGCGGGAGGATGGGGGCACTGTCGGTTTCCTGGTATTCTTCGCCCATCAGCTTGCGGTATTCGTCGTGAAAACGGCGGCGGGCTTCCTGCAACTCGAACTCCTTGCCCATGCGCTTGAGGACTTTCTGCTGGCAACCGAAGGCCCGTTCGTTAACGGGATCGATGACAAACAGCTCTTCGATGCACCATATCGTGACGCGATATTCCTGCGCCGCGAACGATTGTTTCATGATTTCGGTGAGTGTGGGCACCAGTCTTTCGTCGGTCTCATTCTTGAGTGAATCCATCGCAGGCATGTTCATAAACTCCAGGAACTTGCCTCTGTGCAGGATGGCGAGCACTGCCATGCGGCGTTCCATGGCCTCGCCGGCTGCAATGATGGCCTTCAGCTCGGTGTAGTCGCAGTAAAACGGCGGCTGCATCTGCAGCCTGAAGTAGCCGTTGCGGTAAACAACCTCGATGCCGTCGAGCTCCTGCAGCACCTTGCGCAGGTGGTTGATGGCCACGCTCCGGGAGTTTTTTATTTTCTCGGGTGGCTTCTCTCCCCACATCACGTTGCCCAGCCGGCGCGACGAGATGCCGTCGGCATCGCTGTACTGCAGCAGCAGGCAGAACACTTGTTTGAGCTTGTCGGTAAACAGATAGGTTATGTCGTGGTTGGTGCGGCTGTGCACCGTGAACTCTCCAAACAGGCATACGCTGTTGGGTCGCTGCGGTTCTTCTTCCATCTCCGGCCGAGTGCTGAACTGTGCCAGCTGCTGCCTGCGTTTGCGGCGGGCGCGTTGGAAGGCCAGCAGGCCGCCGCCCGTTAGCAGCAGAGCGGCCGCTGCCAGCCACGGGTACCAGCGGTTAGGCGGCAACTTGCAGGCTTGGGCGAACTGGGCCTCGGTAAGCACGGGGTCGTTAATGGCGTAGGCGCGCAGCTGCGAGCTCTTCTCGTTACTGAACTCGAGCACCGTTGCCACGAACTGACGGAGCAACGGGTCGTAGTAGAGGTTGGCATCGGTCTCGATGCGGTCGGGGTGTATGGGGATGGAGTCGCCCAGAAGCTGGTGGCTGCCGTTGCGTAGCGAGAAACGATAGAGCTTGAGCCAGGAATCGGAAAGGAACTCGGAATAGCAGAGTACGTAAAAGTAAGGGCCGCGTATCACCATGCTGCGGGCCACTACTACGTTTTGGCGGTTGCCCCAGTCCAGGTCCCACAGCTTTTCAACCTTGTTGGTCCGGGTGTCCAGTCGGTGCAGGTCGTAGAAGAAGCGGCGCCCTACGGTCTGGTCGCCCGATTCGTTCCCCATGCCGCCGAAGATGTACACGTAGCGCGATTTGTCGTACCCCATAGCCTGGAAATAGCGCGGGAATTTCTCTCCCCGTATGTCGTGGCGCATGCTCCAGTGGTGGTCGTTCACGTTGTAGGTGTAGAACATGTCGTTGTAGCGCATGTTGGCAAAGCCTCCGTAGATGGTGTACTCGCCCCGGCGCGGGTCGAAGTAGGAGCCGTGGTGGTGCATCTGGCCTTCGTTTATCTGTACGATGGCTTCGGTGCTCCACCTGTACGTGTCGAGGTTCAGGCTGGCAATGGAGGGCTCCTCGTCACGCTTGCCCTCGCGGAAGGTTTCGTACGTGTAGAGCCGGTTGTTGCTCTCGTCAATGAAGTTGGTGCCCAGATAAAGCTGTACGGGGCAGGGAGAGGCGAAGGGTATCTTGCGGAACTGGCGCGATGTGAGGCTATATATAAATAAGGTGTCGCTGTTGTAGTAGTACACTTCTTGCCGGCGGGCGTTGAAGTTGGCTCCGGCCACGGTCCGGGAAGAGTAGGACATCAGCTGCCGCCAGTGGTAGGCATCGTTTATACGCCAGTGTGGATTGAGCACGTAGCCCGTCTTGACTCCCGCCGCTGTGTACACGTCGTTGCCCTGGGCCTGGCTGAGCGGGAAGGTGTAGTTGTGGGCGGAGCTCCTGATGACCAGGTTCTTCATGGCAAACGAGGGCACGTCTATCAGGTAGTCGCTGCGGCCGAAGATGATTTGCGGCGTAAGCTGGCCGGGCAACGAGGTCTTGCGGGTGCTGTGTTGCTTGCCGTCAATGGTCAGGCTGATGGTTTTGTGTTCCATGTCAAACAGCAGCCTGACCTTGAACCACTGCTTGCGGCGCAGTTCGTTGCGGTTAAAGGGGCTCATGATGATACATTTCCGGCCCTCTTCGTTCAGCTCGAAATAGTCGTTCCCGCGCCCGTCGTAGAATACGTTGTAGATTTGCTTGCTCGGCCGGTCGATGATGCGGACAATGTAACCCACCTCTTCGGCAAGCGGAAGCTGCATGTCGAAGGTTATGTCCAGATACTTCTCGAAAATTATCTCATCATGATTGAACACATCGAAAGAAGTACGTCTCTCGATAGAGTTTGCCGGGTTCTGGAAAATTAACCCTTGTGCAATGGCTTTGCAAGGTAAAATAACCGCAATCAACCAAAGTATGTAGCCTGCTCTGCTCATGAAAGGAATTAACCGGTTCGTAGTGTGTAAGTGCAAAGATAGCAAGTTTTTGGCTTTCCGGCAAGGCCGGTGCGGTTTATTTTAGCTTTGCAGCCGGCGTTTTGAAACAAAAAAGGAATGGGTTAGTACAATATTTTTTGATTTAATGGGTTTTTAACCTGTGGTTTAACCAGATGTTTTGTATCATTGCACAATCAAGCAAGCCTGCTGTTAACTGTTGCATCAACTAACCTAAAATAACATTGAACATGAAAAGTATCTTTTACAAGCTGCTGTTTCTGCTGTTGGCAGTAAATCTCGGATTCACCGTTGCCGGATGCAGTGACGACGATGACACGAGAAGCACAAACCTGGGTGTGGGTACCGTGACCGGCGTAATAACCGATGACTACAACGCTCCGTTGGAGGGTGTGGCTGTAGCAACGGCCGACGGCCAAACCGCTACCACCAATGCCAACGGCGAGTTTACGCTCGAAGGTGTGAGCGTAGGGAAAAGCATCATCACCTTTACAAAGAAGAACTACCTTACCATCAGTGTGACCATAACCCCCAAGAGCTTTAGCGAGGGGGTGGCTCTGGTAAACGCAAGCATGGAGTATGCTGCGGCCAGAATTGAAGGAACGGTGCTCGATGCCAAGCATGGCAACGTGCCGATGAAAGATGTAAAGGTAAGCATCAGCGAAACGCAGTCGGTTACAACCGGTGCCGATGGCAAGTATGTTATCGACAATCTGCCGCTTGATGCCTATACCGTTACCTTTAGTGCCAACGGATACGAGACCATCACCCGTACGGTGGGAATTGACGGATTTGTGGATGGCGTGGCTACCATAGACCTTACGATGGGCGGACGGCAGATTTTGCCGCATAAAACCCTGGACGATCTGCTGAATGGCGACCACTGGTATTACAACGAATATCGCGGCGGGCGCAATGGCGAAAGCTATCCCCACTGGGACTGGTCTACCGACTTCATGGCAACATTTGACTTCTACGGATGGTGGGAAGAGCAGAACGAAGGTACCACCTTGCAGATACAGAATGACGAGGAGGGGAAGCTGCACGCTGCCGACTTAAACAACTTTGACTCTTACATCTATGGATGGAAGCATGTAACGGAAGACAACAAAATCATGACCATACAATGTCGCAGCCATAGTACCTCGGCCGATGACCCTACGGTGTGGGGTGTGCAGGTGATTGACATGAGTGTCGGAGAGCCCACTGCAGTAAAACTGGGCGACAACCGTACGCTCGACCGTACCGACGGAAGCTACTCCAGCGAGGTCTTTGACCTGAGCCAGTACGTAGGAAAGGATGTTGTGATAGCAGTAGGTATCTACAGAGCCCGTCAGGGTGACTACTGGAAGCAGCTTGTATTGCGGCGTATCGCCTTCAACAATCAGGCTGTACCCGAAGGTAACTGGGGATGGCTGACGGGAACTCCGGTAAACGAAGAGCTCTCCGGCTGGGGATTAACCCGGGAAATGGTTCGCTCAACCATGCCGCAGACCATGTGGAGCTTCTCGGGAGTTTCTCCTCAGAGCGGAAATCGCGACGATTACGGCAAGGCTTACCATTCGTGGCGCGACGTGGCTCATATAGGCGCACTGTGGTCGTTTGTACCACTGCATAAAGATACGGAGCCCTTTGCCGGTGAAGGATTTGTGATGAAGACCAACGGAGGCGGCACTCCCGTGAGCCTTACGGAGCCGCAAGCCTACTTCTATGCCAAATTCTCCATCCAGACCGGTCACGACCACCTGGTGTTAAGGTGCCGCAACTTCAACGGCAACAATGCAACCTATTTTAAATTGACGGCTATCGACAATGACATGAACGTAAAGCATATCGCTCCCTCACTGGTTTCAGCCAACAAATGGGGAAATGCCGAAAGCGGCAGTGTTTGGTTCATACATGAAGACGGAGGAACTGGAAATCCGGAAGGATATGCCACCTTCCAGTACGATCTCTCGGAATTCAACGGTAAGGACGTAACACTCTGCCTGGGAGTATATAAGGGCACCGACAACGGTGACGAGAATAAGCTCTGTATCTATAGTATCAACCTGAATTAAAATACCAATTAGTGATGAAGAAAATACTGACTGCAGTAATGGCCCTGCTGTGCATGACCGGATTTGCCAGTTGCGAGAAAGAGCAGATGAACAGCATTCCTTACAATCTCTCGCACGAGCCCTTGCCGTCGCAGGCAGGAGCAGAGTTGGCCGTTCTTGATTTGTCAAAGGCCATCGCCCTGACGGATACGGCGGTGAACCGTTATTTTACCGGAGCCAACATGACCATGCAGCGCTATTATAATCCTTATACAAAGTCGGCCTCTGCGGAGGTCGGCAGCGTGTGGATGTACACTTCTGCCATTGAGGCGGTGAATTCTGTCATGGAATCCCTGAAGGCCAACCAGAAGCTGGCTCCCAAACTGTATGCCGACAACTATGCCCGTTACGGGGAACTGCTGACAAAACTATACGCCGGATTGGAGTTTTATGCCGGCACAACGACCATTACTTCTTATACTCAGACCAAGAAGTGGACGGTGTATGCAGTGGACAGGGCCGACGTACCCGGAGGTGCAAACGCCGGGGGTACAAATAATGTGTACGACGACCAGGAATGGCTGGTTCGCGAAATGGTACGCTCCTACCTGATTACCGGCAAAGGGGAGTATCTGGCTAAGGCCGAATATCTCACGGATTACGTGCTCGACGGGTGGGACTGCACTATCAATGCCAACGGCGATGAGAACGGCGGTATAACCTGGGGACCGGGATATGTGACCAAACATTCGTGCAGCAACGGGCCGCTTGTAAGTCCGCTGGTGTGGCTATACGAAATCTATCGTGGCAAGGCGGACATGATAACCTACCGCAAGGTGGACCTCAATGGGCATCGCTATGAGGTAACAGCAAAGAAGAGCGACTACTATCTGGATTATGCCAAGAAGATTTATGAGTGGCAGAAGAAATACCTGCAGATGGACAACGGCGTGTACTTTGACCTGATAGGTGTCAACGGCAATAGCCCGCAATATGAGCAGGTGGAAGGAAATACCTATCGCAAGGGCCTCGCGCTTACTACTCCTTCCGGCACTGCCTATACTTACAACAGCGGAGCCATGCTCTCCGGATGCGCAGATCTGTACAGAGTGACTCGTCTGGGAACTTTTCTCTCGGATACGGAGAACCTTGCAAAGGCTTCGTTCTCTGTCTTTGCCGACAAGGATGCGGCTGTGCCAGGATATTACTCTTATCCGATAGAAGGCTTCAGTACTTGGTTCAACGATGTACTCATGCGTGGATATATAGCAGCCTGCAAACAAAGTCAAACAGCCAGAGATGCCCTGGACAGTTTCCAGCATAACCTGGATTACGGTTGGGCTAACTATTTGCACGGAGGCCTCTTGCCAACCAATTTACTTGTTGGCTGGAGCCGGACGTTGGCAAACAATCAGGTTGAAGGCATGTTTGCTTTTGCCTTCGCGTCAGAGTATGCCATGCTGGCAAACTATCAGTGCCAGGTACACGAGGAGTAAACTAAAACGAACAGACCATGAAATCAAAAGTAATAAACTGTATTCTGACGCTTGTATTCACTGCTATGAGCATGGGAACACATGCGCAGAACATTGCCTTGAAGGGAAGTGTAACCGACCAGAATGGCGAACCTGTTATCGGAGCAACGGTATCCATAGAAGGAACCAAGACGATGACGGTCACCGATCTTGATGGTAAGTATGCCCTGCAGGCGCCGTCTAACGGAACGCTGGTAGTGAATTACATCGGCATGAAGACCTTTACAACTAACATAGCGGGCCGGCATGAGATTGATGTCAAGCTGCAGGATGATGTCAATATATTGGAAGACATTGTTGTGGTGGGCTATGGAACCCAGAAGCGCGGCTCGGTTACAGGCTCTGTTGCAGCAGTAAAGGGTGACGAGATGGTGCGTACCAAGAACGAAAATCCGCAGAACATGCTTACCGGTCGTGTAGCCGGCGTACGCGTTTGGCAGAAGAGTGCAGAACCTGGTTCGTACAACAACAACTTCGATGTACGTGGTATGGGCTCGCCACTGGTTATCATCGACGGAATTCCTCGTGACATGAGCGACTTTCAGCGCATGAATGCCAACGACATTCAGGATATCTCCATATTAAAGGATGCTTCTGCTTCTATTTACGGACTGCGGTCTGCCAACGGCGTGGTTCTTATAACTACCAAAAAAGGACAAGCTGGCAAAACGAAAGTTTCCTACAATGGCTCTTACACAGTGCAAGTTCCTAAGAGCATGCCTAAGTTGCTGAACCCCTATCAAACGATGGATTTGTTTAATGAGCGAGCTCGAAACAATGTAAACGGAGGTGCGCCAGTCTTTACGGATGATTACTATGAGGCTTTCAGAAGTGGCACCCGACGAACAACAGACTGGAATAGCCTAATCTTTGCGAAGTCTGCTCCTGAGACTAACCACAACGTCACCATTTCGGGAGGAAGTGATCGCAGTCAATATTTCATGAGCTTCGGCTACTTGTACCAGGAAGGTTTCTTTAAATCGGGCGATTTGAATTACAGCAAATACAACCTTACTTCAAACATTACGACTGAGATATTCAAAGGACTCAAAGCCGAACTCAACATCAATGCCATGGTTGACAAGCAGAATAATCCTTATAGCAGTTCGGTCGATATTATTCGCAATTACTGGAGACAAGGCGTACTGTTTCCCGCTTATGCCGATGAAGCAGGAACGATGCTGAATTATGAAGGGCTTGATCTTGAAGAGAATACAGTAGCCAAAATGACATCAGACATTTCGGGTTACCGCAAGTACAAGCGTGCACAGATACTCACTTCGGGGGCTTTGACTTACGATTTCGGCACATTGACCGATGTATTGAAAGGACTCTCGGCTAAGGCAATGATAAGTTACGATTACCACTTGAATAATAACACGATATTCCGCAAAGAGTATTACCAGTACGCCTACGACCCAACCACACAATCTTACACACAGAAATTGTATTCGACGAGTTCTCCCAGTCGATTGACAAGAGAACACTTCGACACCCAACAGTTCCTTACCCAGCTAACCGTTAACTATCATCGCGATTTCGGACTCCATAGCATTTCCGGTGTATTAGGCTTCGAGTCGCAGCGCCGTACCGGCGACAACTTCTATGCCATGCGCAATTTGGCATTCAGTTCGCCCTATCTGTTTAACGGAGTAGACGACGGCCAGATAGGCAACAGCTACCCCGGAAGTATTTATGCAGCCAACTACAATGCCTTCATCGGACGCCTTAACTACAGTTTCGCCAATCGTTATCTGTTTGAAGGGCAGTTCCGCTATGACGGCAGTTCGCAGTTTGCCGACGGTCATCGCTGGGGCTTCTTCCCTTCGGTCAGCGCCGGTTGGGTTGTTTCAGAAGAGCCCTGGTTCAAATCCGTTTCATGGCTGAAGGACATCGACCAACTGAAACTTCGCCTAAGTTACGGAGAGATGGGTGACGATTCCGGCGCCGGTTACGACTGGGTGGCCGGTTACACCTATCCGTCTACGAGCGGGAATGCAGAAAACGGATACTACAACCAGTACACTCCGGGCTATATCTTTGGCAATCAATTTGTTTATGCCGCAACTCCGATGGCCATTCCCAACCAGCTTATCTCATGGTATAAGGCCAAGACCTTTGATGCAGGCATTGATTTCAACTTGCGCAACGGCCTTTTTGGTTTCTCGCTCGATTATTTCAGCCGTGAGATGACAGGCCTCTACGAGTACAGAGTCTCTGAGTTCCCCACTGTAATCGGTGCCAATCCTCCGCGTGAAAATGCTAACAGCAGCCGTAACTTCGGCTTGGAACTGGAGTTGCGCCATCATTACCAGATTGGAAAGGACTTTGCCTACAACATAAAGGGCATTGTTACCGTTACGCGCCAGAAGTACGAAACGGCTATCCAGAACGGTCCTTATGCCAATGCCTACGACCAATGGCGCCATGACAACCTGAACAACAGATATCAGGGAGTTCAGTTCGGCTACGAGGGTAATGGGCGGTACAACAACTGGGACGAAATCTGGAACGACCCCGTATTTCACGAGCGCGATGTGCTCCCCGGAGATTACAAGTACCTGGACTGGAACGGTGACGGAGAGATTAACAGCCTTGACGAGCATCCGTATGCCTTCGACCAGACGCCGTGGATGAATTACAGCCTGAACTTTGACTGCACTTGGCGCAACTTCGACTTCAGTATGCTCTGGCAGGGTTCGGCCTTAGGCTCCATGTCGTACGAGGAGCCGCTGTACTCCATCTGGGGTTCCAGCCAGAGCGGTGGCGGCGCCTTGGAGCAATTCTGGGATCGTTGGCATCCTACCGACCCAACTGCCGACCCCTATGACCCTGCAACCACATGGGTTGGAGGCTACTATGCCTTCACCGGCCATTATCCTTTTGCCAATTCCGACTTCAACCGTGTGAGCACCGCTTACCTGCGTCTGAAGCAAATAGAGATAGGATATACCCTGCCGCGTTTGTCGGTCATGCCTACATTAAACCTTCGCGTATATGCCAATGCTTATAACTTGTTCACCATTACAGGCGTAAAGTTTGTAGACCCTGAGCATCCGAGCGATGAGCTCGGGCGGCTCTATCCGCTGAACCGCACCTTCACGCTGGGCCTGCAGCTATCATTCTAACTTTCAAAAACTTGATACGTATGAAAAGAATTATAATACTATTGACAGCGGTATGTTTGTTGGCATCTTGTGTAGACATGGATGTTCCGCCCAAGAATGTTGTTACTGCCGACCAGCTGCTGGGCGACGAGTCGGGCATGGATATTTATCTGGCTCGCCTCTACAGTTATATGCCTTACGAGGACTTTAAATACCAGGGCCAATGGGGCTTCCAGTTCAATGGCTGGCTGGTGAGCCTGGGCATTGAGGGAACGGGTGAATGTCTCGACCGAGACGGCATCTGCCGGGCTTTTACGGGCGAAGACACGCCGTACTGGGGAATGGCATTTACCGAGTTGCGCGATGTCAACAGCATGATAGAAACGCTCCCCAAATACAAGGACCGCTATCCCGAGACAGTCTATAATCACTATCTGGGCGAGGCCTATTATATCCGCGCCACCGTCTTTTACGCAATGGCCCGGCGTTTTGGTGGCGTTCCGTTGGTTACCAAGGTTATCCAGTATCCCAACAATACTGACAGCCTTGAGGTGCCGCGCTCCTCGGAGGAGGACACCTGGAACCAGGTGCTGGCCGATTACGACAAAGCTATCAGCCTGTTGCAGCCTGCAAGCCCCAAGGCAGGCTATTGCAACAAATATAAAGCGCTGGCCTGGAAGTCCGAAGCCATGCTCTATGCCGGTTCGGTGGCAAAGTACAACCAGACGGTGAGCGGCCACTTGACGGGCGTTGGCAAGAAGACAGGCGTACGCGTCATAGGTTTTGCCCCCGAGCGTTGGGAAGCAGCATCCAAGAAGTATTTCACCGAGGCCTACAATGCAGCCATCGAAGTCATCAAGAGCGGTCGTTATACACTGTATATGAAGAACTGGGAAGCTGGTAATCCTACAGCCCAGTATCAGAACATGGTCAACATGTTCTTCGATGCCGACAGCCCCGAGAACATTGACGTAAAAGACTACGACCTGCCAACCGTTGCTCATGGCTACGACGCCTACAACGCTCCCTTCATTTACCACATGCCGCTCTCGGGCGGAATGTGCCCCACGCTGGACTTCTGTCAGCTCTTCGACGGTTTCGGCCGCTATGCCGACGGCTCCATTCGCGTTACCGACGGCAGCAACTGCGGCAACGGCCATTACCTGCTTTATGACTCTCCGCTCGATTTCTTCAAGGATGTAGAGCCCCGCCTGCGTGCCTGGATTATCTATCCCGGCGACACCCACCGCGGCGACGTGCAGGAGATACGCACGGGAACCTATGTGGGCAGCACCCCCATCAGCCCGTTGTTTGAAGATTACTCCTATGCTACGTCAGAGAAAACCTACCAGCAGCTCGATGCCTATACCAAGAAACCCAAGACGCTGTACCTGAGTCCCAACTCCGGCGCCAGTCAGGAGAAGGTGCCTCTGGCCGACGGAACAACGATGAACGCCTCCGGTACCGACGGCCCGTTCTACAACAACGGCGAAGCCACTCTCACGGGACTCTACGTCCGTAAGTACCTCAACCCCGACCCATCTTCCACCATCGGCGAGGGCAAATGCGGACAGGACTTCATCCTCATGCGCTATGCCGAAGTACTGCTCAATATGGCTGAGGCTGCCGTAGAGCTGGCTGAAGCGGGAGTGGCAGCCCCTGACGGGAGCGACTTGCTGCAGAATGCCACCGATGCCGTTAACGCCATCCGCACCCGTGCGGGCGCTACGCTGCTTACAGCCAAGCTCAACAACACCGACGCCAGCCGCAACATCGTGCGCCGAGAGCGCCGAAAGGAACTGGCCTTCGAGTCCAAAACCAAGTGGGACCTGCGCCGTTGGCGCGTTCAGCACTACGAGGGACGCGACGGATTCTGGGGTGAGGAACGCGACAAAAACACCTTCAGCAACAACAGCCAATACCGGTTCCGCGGTCTGTATCCGTTCTATTCCACCCAGGCCGGCAAGTGGTTCTTCGACGAACACTTCCAGTTCGTAAGCCTCAAGACTTTCGATTACTCCATCCTTGATTATTATTGGGCCATTCCTGACGGTGAAGTAACCAAGAGCTCCGTCATCGACCAGCAGCCTAACCGATAAAACCCTAAAAGAAAACGAATATGAAAAAATTAGCAATATCAGCCATGCTGCTGTCTGTTTTGGGCCTTACGTCCTGCGATGTCTTTGAACTCGACAACTACGAGGAGCCCGGCGAAACCATCCACGGCGCCGTGATAGATGCCGCCACGGGCGACTCGCTGCAGACCGACCAGGGCAGCGAGGGCATCAGAGTGCGCATGACGCAGCTCGACTACAGCGACAATGCCGACCATAACCCCGACTTCTATTGCATGCCCGACGGCTCTTTCCGCAACACCAAGGTGTTTGAGGGCATGTACAACGTGCGGGTCGACGGCCCTTTCATCCCCATCGTGCGTGAGAACGAGGCCGGAGTACCGCTGGCCGATAATACCCAGGACGTAAAGGTAAGCGGTTCTACGGAAGTCATCTTCAGGGTAATGCCCTTTCTCAGGGTAGAGTTCGTGGGCTATCCCACGGTTTCCAACGGCCAGATTGCGGCCAAGGTAAAGGTTACGCGTGGCGTTTCGCGCGACGAATTCCGCAAACTCATTGAGCCCATGGGCAACTACGATGAGAAATATCCCAACGTAACCGACGTGCAGCTCTTCGTAAGCTACTCCTCGTCCGTAGGCTACCGCGCCCGCGACGAGCGCTGGTCAAGCAGTATAGAGTATGACGGCGATTCCTTCGACAGCCTCTTGGATACTCCCGTAACCATCAGGTCTGCCAAGGGCATAGCCATTCCTTCAGGCCGCCACGTATGGGTACGGGCAGCAGCACGCATCAACTACGATACCCCGGCAGGCAGCGGAACGCGCCGGTGGAACTACAGCAAGCCTATGGAGGTGATGATTCCGTAGCACCTCATGGGGGCATGCTGAAAGGTTGCCGCACTGCCGGCGCCTTTTGGCATGCCCTTTTTCTTGTCTTCATGCCGCGCTCCCGAGGGAGCAAAAGATGCCGTCCGGCAACTTTCGACAGGTGTCGCACGATAATGTGACACTTGTCGAACAATCGTGCGACACCTGTCGAAAGTTCCCGCCGCATGTCCGCCGCACCCCGTTTCATGACAGGCGGAGGGGCGACAGGCTACGGCGCGTGCCCCTGCTTGGTACCAACAAGGGCCTGAAGTTAGTGTGCATGTTTTGCTTCTGGTTGTTTTTCTTTGGTTAAAAGACGCTAAAAAACATTCGCGGCACGATGATAAAACGTAACTTTAGAGTCTGTTTTTGATAGGGCAGGGCGGCTGATGCGAAGCATGAAAAACAACGATAACCGCCGTGCCGGGAGCCGGCTTAACGTACATTAACTACGTGCAGCAGGGCAGACGGGGCTCTTCAAGATGAACAGATAGCATGAACGACAAACCGACAATACGATTTTGTGAACTCTAAACCGATAAATGAAATGAAAAAAACATTGATGCTGGCACTGTTGCTCGTGGCTTGCATGACCGCCGGAGCACAGAGCCCGGAAGTCTTCAGGCCCTACAAGGCCACCCGGCTGCGGCTGCCGGCGGTGCCGCTCGTGGTCAACGACCCCTATCTTTCTATCTGGTCGCCCTATGACAGGCTGACCGACGGCTCCACACGCCACTGGACCGACGCCGAAAAACCGCTGGAGGGACTGCTCCGCGTGGACGGTAAGGTGTACCGCTTCATGGGCGACGAGCGTCGTGCCATACTCGAGGCCGTGGCTCCCATGGCTGCAGACACGGGCTGGGATGCCGCCTACACCAACAAGAAACAGGCCGACGGATGGCAGCAACCCGACTTCGACGACAAGGCGTGGCAGCACGGCAAGGGCGCTTTCGGTTCCTCCGGCGACGGCATCCGCACGCGTTGGGAGGCCGAGCAGAGCGACATCTACATCCGCCGCGAGGTGAACCTGTCGCAGCAGGACTTGGCTAACGAGCTCTATGCCATCTTCTCCCACGACGATGCCTGCGAGCTCTACATCAACGGCACCAAGGTGGCAACGGGCCGCATGACGGCCGTTTACGATGAGCGCGTGCACCTTACGGGCGAACTGAAGAGGCTCCTGCACCCGGGACGCAACGTGATGGCCTTCCATGTTTACAACAACCGCGGCGGCGCCTATGCCGACTTCGGCCTCTTCCGCGACGTTTCCACCACCAATGCCGGCATCCTGAAGGCCGAACAGCAGAGCGTGAACGTACTGGCCACGTCGACCTACTACACCTTCAACTGCGGCCCCGTGGAACTCAGCGTGGTGTTTACGGCGCCCATGCTCATCGACGATCTCGACCTGCTCTCTACCCCCGTAAACTACATCAGCTACCAGGTGCGCCCGCTCGACAAGCGCAGCCACGACGTGCAGTTCTATCTCTCGGCCTCGCCCCTCATCGGAACAGACAAGGCCAACCAGCCCACCGTCTCCACCGTAGAGCAGCACCAGGGCGTGAGCTACCTCAAGACGGGCACCGTAGACCAGCCTATACTGGCCAAGAAGGGCGACGGCATCTGCATTGACTGGGGCTACCTGTACCTGCCCGGCATCAATGGAACCGTGAGCCTGGGCGGCGACAACGAGGTGAAAGGCAGCTTCCTCTCCTCCGGCAAGCTGCCCGCAACGCAGCAGCGGGTAGTGGCCCGCCGTGCCGGAGAGATGCCCACGCTGGCCTACGTGCACGACTTTGGCGCCGTGCAGGGCCTCGCAGCCAGCTATGCACTCATAGGCTACGACGAGATACAGGACATAGAGTACATGTACCGGCGCTATAAAGCCTACTGGGCCCACGAGGGCAAGGTCTCCATCTTCGACGCCTTTGCCCGGCTCAACGCCTCTTACGCCTCCGTCATGCAGCGTTGCCGCGCCCTCGACCGCCGTATCTACGACGACGGAATGGCCTCGGGCAACGCCCACTATGCCGAGATACTCTCCGCATCTTACCGCCAGGTGATGGCTGCCCACAAGCTCTTCACCGACAACGAGGGCCATCTGCTCTACTTCTCCAAGGAGAACAACTCCAACGGATGCGTCAACACCGTAGACCTAACCTACCCCTCGGCACCGCTCTACCTGGTCTACAACCCCCAGCTTGAGAAGGCCATGATGACCAGTATCTTTGAGTACAGCCGCTCCGGGCGCTGGACCAAGCCCTTTGCCGCCCACGACCTGGGAACCTACCCCATAGCAAACGGACAGGTGTACGGTGGCGACATGCCGATAGAGGAGGCCGGAAACATGGTTACACTAACTGCCATGCTCTCCAAACTCGACGGCAACACCCAATACGCCGACCAGTACTGGGACTTGCTCACGCTGTGGACAGATTATCTGGTGGCCAACGGTCAGGACCCTGCCAACCAGCTCTGCACCGACGATTTTGCCGGTCACTGGGCTCACAACTGCAATCTATCGGCCAAGGCCATCATGGGCGTGGCCGGATATGCAGAGATGGCACGTATGCGGGGCGACGAGGCAACAGCCTCCAAGTACATGGACAAGGCACGCGAAATGGCCCAAGAGTGGGAGCGCCAGGCACGTGAAGCCGACCACTACCGCCTCGCCTTCGACCGCGCCGACACCTGGAGCCAGAAGTACAACATGGTTTGGGACAAGCTCTGGGGCACGAACATCTTCCCCAACGACGCCATCGGGCGCGAAGTGAGCTACTACCTCAAGAAGCAGAACAAGTACGGTCTGCCCCTCGACATCCGCCGCGACTACACCAAGACCGACTGGATAATGTGGACGGCCGCCATGAGTAAGGACAAAAAGACGTTCCTCCGCTTCGTGGAACCCGTATATACCTACATCAACGAGACGCCCTCGCGCGTGCCCATCAGCGACTGGAGCGACACCAAGACGGCCGAGATGGTGGGCTTCAAGGCCCGCTCCGTTATCGGCGGCTACTGGATGCAGGTGCTTGCCCACAAGCTGGCAAGGCGCTAAGAACACATCGGCCCGCAGCACATCCTGTAGCTGCGGGCCGATTGCATGCCGGCAGCATGCTTTTCATATATCATTCTGTCATCCTTAGCTCTTATGCAGAAGGGGGGTTGACAGAGTGTTTTTTTTATGCTTTGACTATGCAGTTGTATGGTCTCTTTGGAGTCTTGGCGGAGTAGCAGTTTGGCTCTAAGCATCATGGAGGTATGCTTCAAGCTCCTTGAAAGCATCGTTCAAGAGGCTTGAAGATGGCCTTCGAGGGGCTTGAAAGGCACCTTTGTTCTCCCTTACTTGTAACTTGTTGATTTATATATCATTGCTCCCTCCCTTTTGGAGGGTGGGGATAGGCTCTCTCTTCCCCTCCTAACCTCTCTTTTCCAAGGGGAGGAAAAGCTGTTGCTGGTTTCCTGCTGGTTGGTTGATTATTTTTAAAGACAGAGTAACAGAGTAATTTTTCAGCTGCTGCAGCTTTGGTTGATTGCGGGAATGGGCAAGCAACAGTTTGCAGAAAGACTAACTGGTATCCTCCCCTTGGAAAGGGGAGGCGGAGGAGGGGATGACCACTTTGCAGGCTGACAATAATCCATCTGCAGATTAACTATTACTTGCTGCGGTCATCATCCCCTCCTAACCTCCCCTTTCTAAGGGGAGGATACTGGTTTGTCCTGTGTTTATTGCTGCCTACCTCTCCATCTATCGTTTGCGCGTCCCATGACTCAAACTAAAAGAGATTACTCTGTTACTCTGTCCTTAACCCATAACTGCAGCTAAAAAAACTACTCTGTTACTCTGTCTTAAAATTCCACTGGCCTTGTTCAAAGAACAGAGCGGCATGACAGCAGGAGCGGGGCATGCAGAGTACAGGGCTACTCCTTCACCTCCCAAATGTCGTTGGTCTCGAGCAGTTCGGTAAAGTTGTGGTAGGTTTTCTTGGCCTTCACCTCCTCTATCTGGGCGTTCACGGCCTCGTCGTAGGTAGGTGCCTCCACGTCGCGGATAACGCCCAGGGCCACGGGGAAGCCGTGCTCGTTGTCCATCATGGCGAGCTTGAGCTGCAGGGTGTTGTCCTCGCAGTGGCTGTCGTGTATGAGGATGTCGCCCAGGGTCACGCCGTTTTCGCCTATCTTGACCACTTTCAGGCCGAAGCCTTGCTGCATGAGGCCGTACTCGTTGTGCTCACCGAAGACCAGCGGTTTGCCGTCTTCCACGTATATGGCGTTGGTCTTGCGGCCGTCGCGGGTGTAGATGGGGTCGTAGGCGCCGTTGTTGAAGATGACGCAATTCTGCAGTATCTCGCATACCGAGGCGCCTTTGTGCCGGTAGGCGCGCTTGAGCACCTCGATGGTTGAGGGCCCGTCGTTGGCTACGGCGCGTGCAAAGAAGTGGCCGCGGGCACCGAAGCAGAGCTCTGCCGGGCGGAAGGGGTCTTCCACCGTGCCGTAGGGCGACGACTTGCTCACGAACCCGCGCGGGCTCGTGGGCGAATACTGGCCCTTGGTGAGGCCGTAGATGCGGTTGTTGAGCAGCACCATGTTGAGGTCGATGTTGCGCCGCATGGCGTGGATGAAGTGGTTTCCGCCGATGGCGAGTCCGTCGCCGTCGCCGCTTATCTGCCACACGGCGAGGTCCGGATTCACCACCTTGGCGCCCGTGGCCACAGCTGCGGCGCGGCCGTGGATGGTCTGCATGGCGTAGGTATTGGTGTAGTAGGGCAGGCGGCTGGAGCATCCGATGCCGCTGATGACGGCCGTCCGGTAGGGCGGTACGCCCAGTTCGGCCATTGCCTTGTACAGGCTGGCCAGGAAGAAGTGGTCTCCGCATCCCGGACACCAGCGTGGCTGGCCTTTCTTGTATTCTTGTGCTGTATATTCGTTCATGATGTTTTCCTTTCCCTGTTGATGGTTATACGATGTTGTCTCGGTAGGTTTTCTTGGCGCTTCGGTTGTCATCGGTCATGATGATGTTCTCGAATTGGGCCACGAGTTCACGCACTACGAAAGGCTGACCCTTTACTTGGTTGTACTGGTAGGGGGCGAAGTTGTTGATGCGAATGCGCAGCAGGGCGGCCAGCTGACCGAGGTTCTGCTCGGCCACCACCACCTTGGGGTAGCTTGTGAGCACGCTGGCCACGTTCTTGGGCAGCGGGTTGATGTACTTGAGCTGTGCCAGCGCCACCTTGTGGCCTTTGGCCCGCAGCGCCTCCATGGCCGTGAAGAGGTGGCCGTAGGTGGAGCCGAAGCCCACGATAAGCAGCTCGGCATCGTCTGCATCGCCCTGAACCTCCACGTCGGGCACCTTTATCTTGGCCACTTTCTCGTAGCGCAGGTGGTCCATCTTGTCGTGGTTTTCGGGCTCGGTAGATATGGCTCCGGTCTCTCCGTCTTTCTCCAGCCCGCCCAGAATGTGCTCGTAGCCTTCCTGTCCGGGCACGGCCCAGTAGCGTGCCTGCGTCTCCGGGTCGCGTGCATAGGGCGTGTACTTGTACTTCTGCTCGTGAGTGGCGTAGTGGGGGTGTATCTCCGGCAGCTCGTCAATGTTGGGTAAGCGCCATGCAGCGGAGCCGTTGGCGATGAAGGCGTCGGTGAGCAGCGTTACCGGAGTGAGGTGTTCGAGGGCTATCTTGGCTGCCATGAAGGCCGCGTCGAAGCAGTCGGTGGGGCTTGTGGCGGCTATGACGGGCATCGGACTCTCGCCGTTGCGGCCGTAGAGGGCCTGCAGCAGGTCGGTTTGTTCGCTCTTGGTGGGCAGTCCGGTCGATGGTCCGCCGCGCTGAACGTCGATAACCACGAGCGGTAACTCGTCGATTACGGCCAGGTTAATGGCCTCCGACTTTAGGCAGAGGCCCGGTCCGGAGGTTGAAGTTGCGGCCAGTGCGCCCGCAAAGGCGGCTCCCACGGCGCTGGCGCAGGCCGATATTTCGTCCTCGGCCTGCACGGTGATGACGTTGCACGACTTGTGTTTCGACAGTTCGTGCAGAATATCAGTGGCCGGAGTGATGGGGTATGAGCCCAGGTAGAGCTTCAGTCCGGCCTTCTCGGCGGCCGCTATGAGGCCGTAGGCGGTGGCCTTGTTGCCCGTTATGTCCATGTACCGGCCGGGCTGCTTTACCTTGGAGTCTATGCGGTAGGTGGCCGGCACGCTGGCGTGTACGTTGTGTCCGTAGTCGTAGCCGGCGTTAACAACCTTGATGTTGTTCTCTGCTACCTCCGGTTTACGGGCGAACTTCTCGCGCAGGAAGTTCTCAACCAGCGACAGGTCGCGGTTGAAGAGCCAGCACACGATGCCCAGCGCGAACATGTTGCGGCACTTGAGCACGGCTTTGTTGTCCATTCCGCTGTCGGCCAGGCAGCTTTTCACCATCTTCGTTATGGGGCAGGCAACCACGCAGTCGGGGTCTATGCCGAGCTCCTTCAGGTAATCGTCGCTGGTAATCTCGGCCTTCTTCAGGTCAGCGGGGCCAAAGCTGTCGGTGTCGATGATAATCGTTGCCTGCGGCTTGGCGTACTTGTACTGCGTCTTGAGCGCTGCAGCGTTCATGGCCACCAGCACGTCGCAGCGGTCGCCCGGCGTGTAGACGCGGCCCTGGCCAATGTGAACCTGGAACCCGGAGACGCCCGTCAGCGAGCCTTGCGGGGCGCGGATGTCGGCCGGATAGTCAGGAAACGTAGAGATGCCGTTACCCACCGTTGCAGAAATAGTTGAGAAGATGTTTCCGGCGAGCTGCATTCCATCGCCGGAATCTCCTGAAAAGCGAACCACGACTTGGTCGAGTTGCTTGACTTCCAATTCGTCAGCCATTGTTTTCTCGGTTTTTATCTGTTTGATTAGATTAGGTGCAAAGAAAGCAAATAAAAACGAGACAGCAAAATGTTTTCACTAAAAAAAGCGCCCCGCCCCCATCCGGCATCAGGCTGGAGCGGGCGGAGCAAGGAACGCGAAAGCCTCCTCCGGCACCTTGAAAGGATAGCAGGAGGAGGCCGAGAAGTTATTTCTGCCTGCCTTGCAGGCGCAAAAGCTGATGGCAGGAGCGTACTTTAGTAGTTGATGAACGGATAGAAATTCGGATTGCCAGACTTGCCATAGCTGGATATACTGAATTTTTCAGGGTACCAACTGATGGAAGCATAGCTTTCTCTTGATGTTTCTGTACTGGATGTTCCACTGCCTACATTAGAATAGTAGGTGCTTTGATAGCCAACTTGCAGGAAGCCCGCATTGAGCAGCTCGCCATGAAATGCAACATCCCAATTGTTAGGATATGCTCCTGAATAATTCGGATGGCTGGCTGCTTCGTCGTAACTGCCGCCTCCGAGGCCGGTTATCAGATACATGAGTTGGCCTATGCTGGGGGCAAACCAGCGCTTGTTCTCCAGTCCACCTGTGAGTTCTACGCCCGGGTCAAAGTGCGCAGCACCGTAAAAAGCGGGAAATCTTTCTTTCTCGTTAGCCTTTACGGTCACGCCGTCAAGGCTGCCGCTGGGCTCCCAGGTGTATTTCTCTCCATCCATGTCGGTGAGACTTTCAGCCAAAGTTGTTACGAGTCGGTAGTTGCTTTGTTTATAGTTTTCGCTACCGCTGCACCAGAAACGCAACTCTTCTTTCTTCAAAGCGCAGGCCAATCGTTTGCTTCTGCTCACCACGATGCCCACAGGCGTCTTGTCCGCATTGGCCGACAAGCGCCCTACGGTGCCGTCGCTGTAGAGGTAATAGAAATCGTATTTCAGCTTCACGTTGACCAGATACGAGCCGTTCTGCTCCATTTGCAGGGCCGGTTCGGGATTGAGTTCTATTGTTTTTCCTGCCAGTTCCTTGAAGTAGTAGTTACCACCGGTAAAGCTGAGTTTCAGCTTGGAACCATCGGTACCTGCCATGAAGTACTGATAGCTGTTGCTTACGGAAGTAAATTTCGAAGCCTGAAGGATGTCTTTCTCATTCAGCGGGAACTCGTATTCATCGGTAGCGAGCGGTCCGTTCGTGTAGGAATAAGTACCTGTCAGCATGTCGTAAGTAGCTGTAGCGGGTGCGGCGTCATCGGAAGATACGGTTGCCTTGATGGCGTTGTGCATGGCCATGTAGCCTGTTAGCTTAATACGCATGCGGGCGCCGGCGTGCTTCATGGTGAATGTCACCTGCTGTTTCTCGCCCTTTACCGCAACATTGGTAACGCGGCCAATGAGTGCTTCGCCTGCGTCGGCACGCTCCACGGTCAGCTGGTCGCCGCTGCGCGTAACCTTGTCGTTGTAACAAACGAAGTCGTAGGTGCCCGGCGTGAGCTGGATAGCGGGGTTGCTGCTTGTTGCAGTGAATGTTCCGCCGGCCACGGTGCCCGTCACCTCGCCTTTCATTACGCCGTTCTGGTAAGCTACCATGGTGTAGGTGCCATTATTCATGGAGCGCGTGGCGGCCTTTGACTGTGCGGGAACGGCCTCTGTGTCGCGCTGTACGGTAACCTCGGCAAACAGATCGTTGCCCAGTTCTACGGTCTCCGTAGCTGTTGGTTGTACAGCTGCAGCGGCGCGGGTGCCCGTTACTTCGATGTCTTCACCATAGTCGGCAAAGTCCAGTTTGAATTCTATACCGCTGGCCATGTCAATCTTTGCGTTGGTTGCAGCGTCCGAGCTGTCGTCGTTGGAGCAGCCGGCAAGAATGGCTCCTCCTGCAAGCATGAGGCAGGCAGAGCGTAGGAATGATTTTAAGTAAGTTCTTCTCATTTTGTTGTTTTCTGTTTTTCTTTTCTCGTTCGTTTAAAAACAGGAGGCGGGAAACATGTTCTTTTGCAGGTTTCTGTAACTCCTATGGCTGTTGTTTAGGGTTCTTCGTTTGCCCAGGGATTAACTTTTCCAGGCGCAACGTCATCGTCCCCGCCAAGGTAACCGGTACCTCCTTCGTGGCTGGTTTCCCCGTTCCAGCCCTCGCTACCACTTCCATTGGCGTTCGGAGTTACCGAAGTACAAATAAAACTTTCCGTTTCAGCGCGCATGATATAACATTGAGGCGTTACGTACTCTGCGTAATTTTTTTCTTGTCGTTTTGTAATCATCTCTTTTTGTTTTAGATTTTTGATAGTATGAGGATATGTCCGACAAATTGAGAACGGCGTATGACCATCCGTTCTGTCGGCTGTCGGCATACCTATATAATAAAACTCTCTAACGCGTTAATATAATGTGTATTTGCAGCAAATATAGTTTAAATATTTATACGGACAAAGTATTTTAACTAAAATAAATATTTTAATTTGTGCAATGGTTTGCAAAAGCATTGTAAAAATAAAGCACCAAAGGCATTGCAAATGCCGTGTACATGGCGATTACGGCGTATGTAAGGTTTTTGGAGATGTGTTTCTTCGGTGTTGAAGGATAGGATCAGGAACTTTCGACACGTGTCGCATACGAATTCGACAGGTGTCACACAATCGTGCGACACGTGTCGAAAGTTCCCGAAGGTATTCTTCAGCAACCCCGGAGGGCGGGAGAGTGAAGACGGAGCGGGACTTGCAGTGAGGGTTCAGAGCTGCACCAGCTCCTTCCACTTGGCCGGCAGGCGGTCAGGGGCAACGTGTTGCAGCACCGGGTTGAGGCTGCCGCCCTGCACGCGCCACAGGGAGTAGAAGGTTGACTGGTGGACGTCGTACTCCACGGAGGCCATCTCCGTGAGCTCAAAGCGGCGGTTGGCGTACACGTAGAGGCGCCAGGCGTACTCGGCGGCCGACACGCGCTGGCGCGAAACTATGCAGCGGTACTTCTCGCTGACCAGTGGGTTGCCGATGTCGCGGAACGTGGGTTCGGGGTTGAACCGGTGCAAGGCGCTGTCCCACAGGTAGCAATCGTAGTACTGTACGCCCTGGTTTCCGTACGAGCCAAGCGATATGAGAAGGTCCGGGTTGTTGTCGAAGTTCACGTCGCGGTAGGTTATCTTGCCCGCATCTTCAGGGTTCACGGGCTCGTCATCCCATCGGAAGGCGTGGTCGATGTTCTGTATGAGCTGTCCGCCTTGGCTCACTTCCAGCCGCATGACCGACGGCAGACGGCGGCCGGTGGTCTGCTCGTATTTGGTGTCGGCTATCCTCACGGCCGGCGGCAGGGGTTCGGCTGCGGCCGAGTCGGCGGCAAACGGCGCCACTTCTGCCGGCTTGGGAGCCTGCGGGCGGCATGCTGCCAGGAGGCAGCAGGCAAGCATGAGTGTCCAAATGTTTTTCATCTGCGTTTGGTGTAGCTATGTGGTGGTTATTCTGTCTCGTTGTACTCCCAGCCCCAGGGGAAGCGTTCGCTGCGCTTGCCCAGTTCGTTCTTGAGGTCGAAGGGGCTGTAACCCCTGGCCTGCAGCCAGCTTACGGCCTGCAGGGCGCGGGCGTGGAAGTCGGCATAGTCTTTCCTGCTTTGCGGCGTCCAGCCGTCTTCGGCCACGGCGAGCATGCGCGGATACATCATGTGTTCGGCGTGGCTGGGCGTTTCAACGAACTCTGTCCAGAGGTTGCCCTGCACGCCTATCACGGCTCCCGAGTTCTCCGGGTCGGGGTCGAAGCTGTAAGTCTTCTCCAGAGGAACGTAACCTCCGATGGCGCGAGGTTCGGTTTTGTACTCGTCCTGATAGT
The DNA here is from genome assembly GCF_900111525.1 of Prevotella sp. kh1p2. NCBI lineage: Bacteria > Pseudomonadati > Bacteroidota > Bacteroidia > Bacteroidales > Prevotellaceae > Prevotella > Prevotella sp. kh1p2. Next base: position 142,110 of record NZ_FOHY01000006.1, on the reverse strand, counting down.
AATCAAGGTAGCAGTAGGCCGTGGGCGACATGATGACCTTGTTGCCCCGGCGGCGTGCCTGCTCGGCTGCAGCGCCCGTGCCGCGCCATGACATGATGACGGCAGTCTGCGATATGTCGCCTTCGAGCACCTCATCCCAGCCTATCATGGTGCGGCCGTGGCGGTTGAGGAAGCGCTCCATGCGCAGCATCATGTAGTTCTGCAGCCCTGCCACGTCGGCAATGTGCTCGCGGGCCATGCGCTCCCGGCATAGCGGGCAGGCTTCCCAGCGGCTGCGCACGGCCTCGTCGCCGCCCATGTGTATGTAGCGGGAGGGGAAGATACGCATCACCTCGCGCAGTACGTTCTCGTAAACGGTGAAGCTCTTCTCGTTGCCTATGCAGAGTTCGGAGCTGGTGAAGCCCGTCTGCCCGGGGCAGGCCAGCTCCGGAAAGGCCCAGAACACCTCGCCGTTGTGGCCCGGAACGTCGAACTCGGGCACTACTTCCATGTGGTGGATGGCGGCATATTCCACGATTTCGCGGGCGTCGCGCTGCGTCAGATAGCCGCCGTAGGCGCCCGGAGTGTCCGCTGTACAGTAGATGCGCGTTTCGGGTCGGCGGTGCCACTGCTCCCAGTCGGAGGCCGTGCGCCAGGCGGCCTTCTCGGTCAGTTGCGGGTATTTCTTGATTTCGAGGCGCCATCCGCCGTTGTCGGCCAGGTGCAGATGCAGCACGTTAATCTTGTATCGGGCCAGCGCCCGGATTTGTTTCTTGATGAAGTTCTTGTCGAAGAAGTGGCGCGCTATGTCGAGTTCGAACCCGCGCCAGGCAAAACGCGGCTCGTCGCTCACCTCCGTACAGGGCACGCTCATGGTCTCTCCGCGCTGTGTACCCAGCTGGAGCAGCGTCTGGAAGCCGTAGAAGAGGCCTGCCGAGGTGTTGGCCCTGATGGTTGCTCCTTGCGGGGTAACGCTCAGGCGGTAGGCTTCGGGGTTGGCGGTATCGGAGAGCGGCGTCTTGATGAGCCTCAGGGTGCCTTGCTCATCGCGTGCGCGGCCCTTGGCAAAGGTAAGGGGCAGCGTGGCGAGATAGGCCCTGAAGTGGCGGCGCTCGCGGCCTTTGAGGTTGGTGTAGAGACGGGTTGCGGCCGAAAGGTCGAAGGTTCCTTGCCGCGCTTCCTGCCGTACGGGAGCAGGAATTACCTGTGCCGTGGCCTTGTGCGGGCCCAGGCAGAGCAGCAGGAGGAGCAGAGCAGCGGTTGCTGACTTCAATTTTTTCATGTTCAGGTCTTGTTTTTGGCCCCGCGGGGCATCATAGGTACAAAGGTACGATTTATTTTCCAAACCGTGCACATCGGGCGGCGGAAATCTCGCCTCGGGGCAGAAGTCGGTGCCGACGACCCGTTTCCGGCGTCTCACACGGGGCGCCCGGGGAGCTTGAAACTATCCTTCGGGAACTTTCGACACTTGTCGCACATGAATTCGACAGTTGTCACACAATCGTTCGACACCTGTCGAAAGTTCCCGCTTCATGCTTCCGGCGCCCTTGCTTGCCGGCTTTCTCACCCCGGCTGCACGCTGGCTGCACTGCGGCAGCTGGCCGGCGGACGCGAGTGGGAAAATGTGAAATTCATTTGGATGTTCGGAAATTCCTCTGTATCTTTGCATAAGATATAGACAACAAATCATAAACAAATCGAAATGGAAAAGCTGATTATCAATTCCTACGATGAGTTCGCCGCCCACCTCGGCCAGCAACTCGGCACCTCGGAGTGGCTCACGGTAGACCAGGAACGCATCAACCTCTTTGCCGACGCTACGCTCGACCACCAGTGGATACACGTTGACACGGCGCGGGCCAAGGCCGAAAGCCCCTACAAGAGCACCATCGCGCACGGCTACCTCACGCTCTCGCTGCTGCCCTATATGTGGGGACAGATTATCGAGGTGCACAACCTGAAGATGATGGTGAACTATGGCATGGACAAGATGCGCTTCGGCAAGCCGGTCATCACGGGCAGCCGCGTGCGCCTGGCGGCCACACTGCAGGCGATAGAGAACCTGCGCGGCATCTGCAAGGCACAGATAAATTTCGCCATCGAGATAGAAGGAGACCGCAAGCCGGCACTCGAGGGCGTGGCAACTTTCCTCTACTATTTTGAATGAACATACCCATCAAAAGGCGAAAGGGCTGAAGATGAAGGAAGAACAGATACTCATCCGCATTACCGGACAGGACAGGCCGGGGCTTACGGCATCGGCTATGGAGATACTGGCAAAGTACGATGCCCAGATACTCGACATCGGTCAGGCCGACATACACGCCACGCTCTCGCTCGGAATCCTTATCCGCATCAACGAGCGTAACTCCGGTCAGGTCATGAAGGAGCTGCTTTTCAAGGCCACCGAGCTGCAGGTAAACATCGGCTTCTCGCCCGTTGGCGACGCTGAATACGAAGACTGGGTGAACCGGCAGGGCAAGAACCGCTACATCCTCACCGTCATCGGGCGCAGCCTCTCGGCCCAGCAGATAGCCGCGGCCACCAAAATCATAGCTGAGCAGGGGCTCAACATCGACTCCATCAAGCGCCTCACGGGTCGGCAGAGCATCCTGCACCCGGAGCGGAACGTGCGCGCCTGCATCGAATTCTCACTGCGCGGAACGCCTACAAACACTGAAGACATGCAGGCGGAGCTGATGAAGTTGGCGCAGGAACTGGGCATCGACTTCTCTTTCCAGCGAGATGACATGTACCGAAGGATGCGCCGTCTCATCTGTTTTGATATGGACTCAACACTCATACAGACCGAGTGTATAGACGAACTGGCCGAACGCGCCGGCGTGGGTGCACAGGTGCGGGCCATTACGGAGCGCGCCATGAGGGGCGAGATAGACTTTCGCCAGAGCTTTACCGAGCGCGTGGCACTGCTCAAGGGGCTCGATGCAGGGGTGATGCAGGACATAGCCGAGCACATGCCTATTACCGAGGGCGTGGACCGACTCATGGCCGTGCTCAAGACGAGTGGCTACAAGATAGCCATCCTCTCGGGCGGTTTTACCTACTTCGGCGAGTTTCTGCGCAAGAAATACGGCATCGATTACGTGTATGCCAACGAACTGGAGATAGACGAGGAGGGCCGACTGACCGGCCGGTACATAGGCGAGGTGGTCGACGGACACCGCAAGGCAGAGCTGCTGAGGCTCATTGCGCAAGTTGAGAAGATAAACCTTGCCCAGACCATTGCCGTGGGCGACGGCGCCAACGACCTGCCCATGATAAGCGAGGCGGGCCTCGGCATCGCCTTCCATGCCAAGCCCCGCGTGGTAGCCAACGCGCAGCAGAGCATCAACAGCATGGGGCTTGACGGCGTGCTCTACTTCCTCGGCTTCAAGGACTCATACCTGGGCGACCTGATGAAGAACGCCTGAGCCGCGCTCCTCCTCATCACCTATCACCCACCACCTAACACCCATTCACCCATCCGTTTATCACCTATCACCCACCACCTAACACCCACACCAACCAATGAACAGCAAACGTCCACTCGACCCATATTTTGAAGAGGTAGCCCAGCAAACTACACTCAGCGAAGAAGATGAAAAGAAGCTCGCCGAACGCATCCAGGCAGGCGACGACAGCGCCGTAGGAAAGCTGGCACAGGCCAACCTGCGCTATGTTATTTACGTGGCCAAGCAGTACCGCGACCGCGGTCTGCCGCTCGAAGACCTCATCAGCGAGGGCAACGTAGGCCTGCTGAAAGCTGCCGGCAAGTTTGATGCAGCCCGCGGAACGCGCTTCGTCAGCTTCGCTTCCACTTACGTGAGGCAGGCCATCGAGGCCGCCATCGACCAGCAGGTAGGGCTCTACCACGTGCCGCAAGGCGAGAGAACCAACGCCAACGAGAAGCAGAAGATGCCCCGCTCCATCGAAGCGCCCATACCGGAGGGCAGCCACAACACCATCAGTCTGTTGCATGTGCTGGCCGATAAGGATGCCCCGCAGGCCGACGAGCAGCTGAGCCGCAGCATGGACAGCGAGCTCGTGGCCCGCCGACTGGACCGGCTCGACGAGCGTGAGCGAGCCGTCATCACCGCCATTTACGGCATCGGAACCGACCGTCAGACTATGGCAGAGATTGCGGGAGCCACCGGAATGAAGCGTGAACGTGTGCGGCAGATACGCGACAAGGCGCTGAGAAAGCTGAAGAAGGAGAAATAAAACCTCCCCCGACCCCTCCGAAGGAGGGGAGGGTTGTGGCTGAATACAAAATGAGAACGCACCATCCGTAACGAGCGGATGGTGCGTTCTCGTTACAATGCCTTGTCGGCAAGAACCAGGCGGCGGCCGAGTTCGTAGGCTTTCTGCAAGTCGCGAGGGAACTCGTTGGCCTTACGGGCGGCCTTGCGGGGCTCGTTGAGCTGGGCCGTTTCGTAGCGGCTGTAGTCGTTGAACTGGTAGGTATCGAGCGAGCAGAGCGTCTCCGTGGGGCCGAATATGCCCAACTGGCGGGCGTTCTCACCCAGAAGCACGTCGTAGCCTATCTGCTTGTAGACTTCTTCTGACGGACAATTCATCGTGTAAATGGTCGCACTGCGCAGCTGCTTGTGCACAACAGGATGCTGATAGTCGGAATAGTTGACGGCCGGAAACACCAACCGCTCCATGAAACCGCGCAACATGGCCGAGGGATAGCTGCAATACACGGGCGAACCTACTACCAGTACATCGGCCTCCACGGCCTTGGCAAGCACCTCGTGCAGGTCGTCCTTGTAGGAGCACAGGCCCGTGTTCTTGCCCTTGAGCTTGCAGGCAAAGCAGCTCATGCAGCCCCGGTACTTCACGTCATATAGGTTAATGAACTCCGTTTCGGCACCGGCAGCCTGCGCGCCTTCCATGGCTTTGAGCAGCAGTTGTGCCGTGTTCTTGTTCTTCCTGGGGCTGCCGTTGATGAACAGCGCCTTCTTCTTGCTTGTTTCCATTCTGTTTTTGTATGATAATCAGTTTACTTTCTTGCCGCGCCAGTAGGTGTTGAAGCTGTCTTCTGCATAGCCCCTGCCCGTCACTCTGAAGCGGAGGGCGCAGCGTATAAGGGTTGTCGGGATAGCGACAGGTTGCCTAACGCCCGTTTGCCGGTTTGTCGTTACGAGCCCAAAGATACGCATTTCTGCCGAAAAAGCCGCCATCCTGATGCCTGAAAAATGTATCTTCGACCCAACAAAAAGCCCCGCCGGGCTTCATGCTTGCGGCAGAAGCGAGGCGGGGCAGGGATGTACTGGTTCTGTTTTTTGCTTCATCAGGCTTGAGGGGAGCCTATTTCTGGGCCGTCATCACAAACGGAACGCCGTTTTGCAGGTAGCTCATGGGCTGGCCGTCTACATAGATGTCGGCCTCCACAATCTGCATTTGCAGCGTCTTGTCGCCGTTGATGAGGTGGCCGAAGGAGTAGTTGCTGTTGATGAAGAAGGCCACCTGAACCTTGTGCGGGGTGCCGTCGAGGGTGAGTTCGAGCTGCGGCGGGGTTGGATTAATGAGGAAACCGGCGGGCGAAACGCTGTAGAAGCCGATGCTGCACTTGATGTCCTGCGGAGCTGCAGCTGCCAGTGCCTGCTTTACCTTGTCGTTGGTTACGTACTCGGCCAGCAGGTCCATGGGGAACTGGTGTATGGTCATGGCGTCCTGAGCGGTAATGCTCCAGCTGATGTCTCTCGTCTGCGGCTGCCCTGTTCCGGGCGTTCCTTCCTTCTGCGGAACAGTGAGCTTGCCGTTGTAGTCGCCCTTCACGGCGTTGAAGGCAGTCTCTTTTTCCTGTTGGGTGAGCTGATGTACCTCGTCATCGTCGTCGCACGAGGCGAATGTAAACCCTAACACGGCCACGCAGGCCATAGCCGCGGTAATGAATTTAAGTCTTTTCATGTCTGTTTGTTCTTTAAAGTTTCTGTGTTTAAAATGCGCGTTTGGCCAAATCCTTGCTTCATTTTTATCTAATAAAAGTTAAAGTCTGCGTTCCCGGGCAAGTTTTCCCATGCGTCTGACATTTATAAGGCAGAAGTACGTTAATATAAAGGAGAAGAATATGAAATACCTGAAGATGATGGCACTGGGCATTGCCGCCCTTGCCGCAACCATGAGTTTACAGTCGTGTCTCGATGATGACGACGACGAGAACAACGCCCTCTACTACCCCAATGCCGTGGTAACGCTCAAGCCGCAGCCATCGGGGCTGCTCCTGCAGCTGGACGACAGCACCACCCTGTGGGCCGTCAACATGAAGCAGTCGCCCTATGGCAGCAAGGAACTGCGGGCCTTCGTCAACTACCGGGAGCCCAAGGAAAGCGAGCAGGTGCCCCAACAGGGAACGGCCAAGAATGTGTTTGTGAACTGGATTGACACCATCCGCACCAAGCCGATGGCTGCCGACATGGGCGCACAGAACGCTGCCACCTACGGCACCGACCCCGTTGAGATTGTAAGAGACTGGGCTACGGTGGTGGAAGACGGATACCTCACCATCCGCTTCCGCACCTACTTCGGCAACGGCAGCACGCATGTGCTCAACCTGGTCAGGGGCAGCAGTCCCTACGAGGTGGTGCTGTACCACGATGCCAAGGGCGATACGGGCGGCCGTACGGGCGACGGCATGATAGCTTTCCGCCTCAACGACCTGCCCGATACGCATGGCCAGACGGTTGACCTGACGCTGAAGTGGGAGTCGTTCAGCGGCCCGAAGAGCGCTACCTTCAAGTATCGCTCGCGGTAAACGCCAAAAAGCAAGAAGAGAGACAGCAACAAGGAACCGGGAGGATGGCGGCAAGCCGGCCTCCTGGTTTTAAACAACATGAAATCAGGTTCACTGACGGAGCAGCGCCTCGTGCGCCAGATGGCAGAGGGAAAGGCCTCGGCCATGAACGAACTGTACGACAGGTACGCCGGTTATCTGACTGGTGTAGGCTCCCGTTATGTCTCTGCCGACGACGACCTGAAGGACGTTTTGCAGGAGAGTTTCATCAAGATATTCACGCGGATAGGTTCATTCAGCTATCGCGGCGAGGGCTCGCTCAAGGCCTGGATGACGCGTATCGTGGTGAACGAGGCGCTTACCTTCCTGCGCCGGGAGGCTGCATCGGGGCTTGTGAGCACCGAAGCTGAACTGCCCGACACGCCCGACGAGGAGCCCGACGTGGACAACCTGCCGGCCGAAGTCATCCTGCGGCTGCTGCGCAGGCTGCCACCCGGCTACCGGGCCGTGTTCAACCTCTACGTCATGGAGGGCAGGAGCCATCGCGAAATAGCACAGATGCTGAACATCAAGCCCGACACTTCGGCCTCTCAATTCCACAAGGCAAAGAACCTCTTGGCACGTATGATAAAGGAGTATAACAACAAGGAGTAACAGAGATGAAGCAAGAATGGATAAAGAACATGCACGACCGCATGCAGGACTACGAACGGCAAGCCCCCGAGGGGCTGCTTTCCGACGTGCAGCGTGAGATGGCACGCCGTGGCGCGGTTCCCGTCCGGCCTGCCCGCCGCACGGCTGTGTGGCCGTGGGTGAGGCGTGGCGCGGCGACAGCAGCCGTGGTGGCAGCCGTGGCGTGGCTGCTCACGGGCCTCCCCCTGCGCCACGACCAGCCGGCCGAAGTGGCGCAGCGCCCGGGCGGTTCCGCAGCTCCGTCGGTTCCGCAGGCCGCTGATGTCCCGGCTCCCGTACAGCTTCCGGCCTACGAAACGGCTGTGGGCACGCCGCGGCAGCTGGCTGCCGCGACCGGCGGAGAACATCCGTCTGCCGCCGAACACATTGCGGCGGTACTCGCGCCATCGGTCTCCGACAGTCTGCCGGCATGCTCGGAACCCTCCGTTACGCCTGTTCCCAGGCAGGAGACCCTGCCCCGTCAGACCCGGAAACAGCACCGGGACGGATGGTACCAGGATGCACCCGCCCTGCTGCCTACTGCCCGCAACGCTGCTGCCGGCCCCTCCCGTCTCTCTGTGGGTGCCGGTTATGGCGGCGTGATGGCGGGCACCAATGGGGCCGCACAGGGCGTGCTGCTGGCTGCTGCCGACCCCTACGGCGCCTACACTGCCGACATGTCGGGCCGCGGACACAATGCACTGCTCTTTGATGCTGAACCCTCCAGAACCGAGACCCACCACCGCCAGCCCGTGCGGGTGGGCGTATCGGTAGGCTATCGGCTCACCAACCGCTGGAGCCTACGCAGCGGCGTGGACTACAGCAGGCTGTCTACCGACATCACGCGCACCAACGGCACCGAGAGCCAAACGACCCACCAGCGGCTGCACTACGTGGGAGTGCCGCTCTCGGCAGCCTACAGCTTGTGGCATGGCGGCCCCCTGCACGTTTACGTGAGTGCAGGTGGCGAGGTGGAAAAGCTGGTGAGCGGCAAGGCCGAAACGGTCCGCTCGGTCAGGGGCGAGCCCAGGCAGGCCACCTCGGAGAAGGTAACGGAGGGCCGTCCGCAGTTCTCTGCCACCGCTGCTGCAGGCATTGAGTACAAGGCCACGCCCTTTCTGGGCCTGTACGCGGAGCCCGGCGTGAGCTATCACTTCAACAACGGCAGCGGCGTGAGCAACCTCTACAAGGACCGCCCCACCAGTTTCAGCCTGCAGGTGGGCGTGAGGATAAACGTAAAATAAGCCAAACAAGAGTGTCTGTGAGCCCCGGGAGCAAGTCCGAATGCTTCCGGGGCTCCTGCGTAAAGGGGGTTACGGGCCGTGGGCAGGCAGCTGTTTCAGCCTCTAACGCAAGTTGCAGATAATCAGCTCCTTACAAGCACACTTGCCGGAGCTATGCTTCAAGCCCGTTGAGTGGCATCTTCAACAGGCTTGAAGCTATCCTTCGGCGGGCTTGAAAGGCACCTGCTGCTTTGCTGTTTGTGAGCGGCTGGTTTTCAGATGGCTGAAGATAGACCCCTCGTTGAGCTTTTCTCCCTTTTCTCCCATTTAGGTACAACATCCCGTTCGGGGGCCTACCCCGGCCCTCCCGAAAGGAGGGAGCAAAGCAATATGTAAGAGGTAGATAAGAGGAAAGGCTGTTGTTTTTGTCTCGTTTCAATCCATACGATAAATACTCCCTCCCTTCGGGAGGGCTTGGGTGGGTTTTTCCTCCCCTTGGAAAGGGGAGGTTAGGAGGGGATGATACCATCAGCTGCATTGCCAATTCCTGCTACCAGGTCATCCCCTCCTCCGCCTCCCCTTTCCAAGGGGAGGTTACCGGTTAGCCTTGTCACTAATCGTTGCTTGCTCATTCCTACAAACAAGCAAACCTACAGCAGCTGAAAAATTACTCTGTTACTTTGTCTTTAAAAACCAGCAACTAACCAGCAGGAAGCCGGTAGCAGCGTTTCCTCCCCTTAGAAAGGGGAAGTTAGGAGGGGATGATTTCTTCCTCAAGGTGGCAAGTTGTAGCTTTCAGGTCATCCCCTCCTCCGCCTCCCCTTTCCAAGAGCAGGTTACCGGTTCGTTTTACAGGTAGTAATGAAGTGTGAACAAATAACCTGCGGAAGTTGGTGGGCATACAGAATAATTTCTTACCTTTGTGGTTATTGATGCTGACAGTAAGTTTTTGGAAATGAGAAACCATGTAACTAACAAACCAAAACGCAGGAAAACGATAGCTTGCCCGTTGCTGTGCGTGCTCGCGGCAGTGTGCATGCTGGGTTGCGGAGGGCGCAGGGAAGCCTCTCCGCAGGTGAGAAAAACTGCCGTGCAGGTAGCCCCGAAGGTGAGCCGCGACACGCAGCAGGTGGTCAAGAAAAAACCGCTGATGGCCATGACGGATACGCTGCCCTTATCTGATTATAACAATAACCGCCACGAAATCTACGGACAGTGGTGCACGCCCCATGCCGCGCCCTTGCAGATACGCTTCTTCCGCGACAACAGCTTCGCCTTTTATCTCTACGACGATGAGGACTCCGTGAGCTACGGAACGTTCGACCTGAAGGGCGAGAAGCTGACACTTCACTTCCTGGCCGGTACATCGCTGAGGCTTAAATTCAACGACCCGTGGGGCGGGGACCCGCAGGCAGACTATTACATCACCAAGGGCCATAAGCGCAACTGGGAATACTACTTCGTAAAAAGCGATAATCCGGGGTAGGAAACGCAATAGGACGGCGGGGCTGCCCGATTGCCGAAACAATTTAGTACCTTTGCAGCACAAGAACTGACAGAACCCGATAAACATGACGAAACTCAGAAAACTGATGGTTGCCGGCGCCCTGTGCCTGCTCCTGCCGGCCCATGCACAGCTCTCGCGGCAGGAGGCCGAACAGGCTGCACAGCAAATCAGACAGGCGTGGATGGCCAGAACGAAGGCCAAGTACGAGCAGGTGTACAAGTACAAGGTGATTTATCACGGCGACCGAAAGATGGACCTCTTCTGGACCGTTTACGGCAACAAGCCGGCCGACGGCCGCTCGCTCTACATCTCATTGCATGGGGGAGGGGGCGTGCCGTACGAGGACAACATGTTCCAGTGGCGCAACCAGTGGAACCTCTACACACCCAAGGAGGGCGTGTACGTGGCTCCCCACTGCCCTGTGAGTGCCTGGAACATGTGGTGCCAGGCCGATGCCGACGCGTATTATGCCGACATCATCAAGATGGCTGTTACGTGGCTGGACGTTAATCCGGACAAGGTGTACCTGCTGGGTTACTCGGCCGGAGGCGATGGTGTGTGGCGGATGGCGCCGCGAATGGCCGATGCGTGGGCGGCGGCATCCATGATGGCCGGCCATCCGGGCGACGTTCGGCTGGAGAACCTGCGCAACCTGCCCTTCATGATATGGTGCGGTGCCAACGACAGCGCTTACAACCGCAACCGCCTCTGCGCAGAACGCATTGCGCAGATGGACTCGCTGCAGCGGCAGGACGGCGGGGGTTACCGTCACGAAGGCCACATCATGGCCGGCAAGGGGCACTGGATGGACCGTGCCGACACGGCTGCCATAGACTGGATGGCACAGTTCAGGCGCACTGCCTGGCCGCACCGGGTGGTGTGGCACCAAGCTGCAGAGGCGCGTCCTTACTTCTACTGGCTCGGTGCTCCGCGGCAGGAGCTGGCCCGGGGCAAAGAAGTGAGGGCCGAAATCAAAGGACAAACGGTAGAAATTGAGCGTTGCGACTACTCAAGACTGTGCATTTACCTGAACGACGAGATGCTGAATTTGGACAAGCCCGTAACGGTTCGCTACCGCGGCCGCCAGCTTTTCAAGGGCCGCCTGTACCGCACGGCCACGCTGCTGCGCGAAACGCTGCGCCGGCGGGGCGACCTCCGCTACAGCTTCCCCGCAGTGGCAGAGGTAACGATACCGGTATCGGGCGCCGAAAAATAATCCATCCGGAGCCCGCGCTCGCCGGCTGCGGACCCGCAAACAAAAAGAAGAAGGAAGAGTGCAGCGTGCACCCTTCCTTCTTCTTTGCTTGTCCTCCCCTCCCTTGTGGAGAGGTTGGAGGTAGGTTTTTGCTTAGTATTTCTTGCTTTCCTGCAAGTACAGCTCCGGCCAGAGATGCTTGGCGTAGGTCCAGCCCTTCATCTGGTAGAAGTCGCGCATGTGGTTCACACGCTTCAGGAAGTCCTGGTAGTTGCGCTTGCCGGCCTGCATCCACTGTATTTCAGACAGTGCGCTCATGCGCGGAAGCACCTGATATTGCACGAGGTTTGTGCTGCCTATGTACTCTGTCCACAAGTTGGCCTGCACGCCGATGATGCGGGCAGCGGTGGCGGCATCGGCACCTGCCGGCACCGGCTCAAAGGAGTAGCTCTTCTCAATGGGCAGGTTTCCGCCTATGAGCAGCGGTTCGTTGTGCGTCTTGGCGGTCTGGTAGTAGTCAAAATACAAGTAGGAGTTGGGGCTCATGATAACATTGTGGCCCAGCTTGGCGGCCTCCGCGCCCGGTTCTGCACCGCGCCAGGACATGATGGTGGCACTGTTGTCGACGTCGCACTCCAGGAGTTCGTCCCATCCTATGAGCTTGCGGCCCTTGCTCTCGAGGTATTTCTGCACCTCGGTGGCAAAGTATCCCTGCAGCCGGGCTTCCTTGCTCTGCCTGCCTTTGGCCGTTATGCCCTTCTGGGTTATCATGGCTTGGCACTTGGGGCACTGCTCCCAGCGCACGCGTGGGCTCTCGTCGCCTCCTATATGGATGTATTCAGAGGGGAAGAGGGTGCAGACTTCGTCGAGTACTCCTTTCACAAAGTCGTACGTTTTGGGGTTTCCGGCGCACAGAATCTCGCTGTACACGCCCCAGTAGTGGCCCACCTCGTAGGGTCCGCCGGTGCATCCCAGCTCGGGATAGGCGGCCAGCGCGGCCTGCATGTGGCCCGGCATGTCGATTTCGGGGATGATGGTAATGTGGCGTTCGGCGGCGTATTTCACCACGTCACGTATCTCTTCCTGTGTGTAGAAGCCGCCGTAGCGCAGCCCGTCGTCAACATCCGAGTTGTGTCCCATTACCGTTCCGCTGCGCCATGCGCCCACTTCGGTCAGCTTGGGGAATTTCTTTATCTCGATGCGCCAGCCCTGGTCGTCGCTCAGATGCCAGTGGAAGCGGTTCATGTTGTGCAGTGCGATGAGGTCGACGTATTCCTTCACGAACTCTACCGGGAAGAAGTGACGGGCGCAGTCGAGCATCATGCCGCGGTAAGCGAAGCGTGGAGCGTCCGTGATAACTACTGCCGGCAGGTTCACTGCTGCGCTCTGGGCCAGTATGGGCAGCGATTTGCGGAGCGTCTGCACGCCGTAGAACACGCCTGCAGGTGTCTGTCCGGCCACGGTAACGCCCTTGGCATTAACGTTGATGGTGTACCCTTCGGGGTTCTTAACCTTCTTGTCGAGCGTCAGGAACACGTTGCCGCGGCCGGCCTTGGCATTGCCCGCGCGGGTTGATAGCTGCAACTTGCTCACTTCGGCCACGTACTGGGCCAGGAAGTTGGCATCGGCTGCCAGCGCTGCATCGCCGTAGACGATGGCTTTGCTGCCATCGAGAACGAAGGCGCCGCCCTTCTGCAGGCTGACGGTTTGCGGCAGAGGCACTACGTTGTAGTCGGCATCGGCAGCGTTGATGTGGAGTGTCGCCATGGCGATAAACAATAAAAGAAGTATTCGTTTCATAGGTTTATGGATTGATGTTAATAGATGTTCTTGTCTTCCAGATCCCATCCCATGATGGCGGACACCTGCGGAATGAGCGTCATGGCTATCTTCCGCTGCCCCTGATAGTTCGGATGCCAGTCTGCACCGTAGTCATGACCGCGCTTGATGATATCGGGCATGGGCTCTGCAAAGTGTATGTTCTTGTCTTGCATGGTGAGTCGGCGCAGCTCCTGGAGGGCTGTGAGCAGGTAAGGCTTGGCCGAGAAAGGCGTTATACAGAGCACCGGAACGTCGCCATAGTGGCTACGGACGAGGCTGATGAGCTTGAGGTAGTTGCCCGTATATTGCTCTACGGAGGGCGCGATGATGGTAGAAAAGTCGTTGGTGCCTAAGTTGATGAGCACCAGCGAGGGCTTGTAGGCCTTGAAGTCGTAAGGAATGGAGTCGTGCTCGTCAAGGAGCAAGGCCGAACGAACGAGCATATTCTTGGGCGATACCTGCGCTTTGTAGCCGTAGTTGCGCACAATACCCATGCCGCTGTGGGCAGTCAGGGCATAGTCTGCATTAAAGTAACGGGCTATGATGCAGCCATAAGCGCGGTTGCAGTTCTCTGTCCAGGGCTTGAAGCGTTCTTCGGCGCTCTTTGCCTCGGTGCCGTAGCCGCAGGTGTAGCTGTCGCCAAACACCTCGATGAAGCGTTCCCGCCTCGCCACCGGCTTCATGCTGCCGCCCCGGTTGAGGTAGAAGCCGTGGATGGTGGTAAAGCCGTACTCGCCCTCTGTGGCCTTCTGCAGGCGCAGGCGGTGCGTACCGCGGCTCAGTCCTTCGGCCAGCAGCACGCTGTGAGGCTGCTTGCCGTACACCTTTATTTTACGAACGAGCTTGTCGTCTATGAACACGTTGTGGTAACTTGTATCCGCTTCGCTGATGCAAACGGCAATGGCGCCGCCCGTGAAGTCGGTCTGCACGTACACTCCAGTCCAGTCGTAAGTCACCGATCCGTCAGCGTTGTGCAGCACGCGGCCCGTATAGGAGGCCCCGTCGCGCAGCAACCGGCCTTCGTCAATTTTGCCGGCAAACGTGCTCAGTGACAGCATCAGGACTGCCAAGAGAAAGGAATATCGTTTCATGTCATTTGATTTTAGCTGTGCAAAAATACGCTTTTTATTTCAATTTATCAAGATTTATGGGTACTTTTGCGTACATCTAACGCGTTTTTAAGCAATGAGAGAAATCCGCAAAGCTACCACGGCAGACTGCCGACTGATACACCACATGGCCTCGGAGGTGTTTCCCCGCACCTATGCCGGCATCATCTCGCCCGAACAGATAGCGTTCATGATGGACTGGATGTACTCCGTCAGCAGCCTCGAAAGCCAGATGGCGGAGCAGCACCACACCTATCTGATAGCCTCGGAGGATGGAAGAGAGACGGGCTACGTATCCGTCCAGCCCGTTGATGACGACGTCTGGGAGCTGCAGAAGATATATGTGCTGCCGTGGGCGCAGGGCTCCGGCACCGGCCGGTACCTCTTCGAGCAGGCCGTGAAGTATGTGAAAGAGTGCCATCCGGCCCCACTCAAGATGGAGCTGCACGTGAACCGGAACAATCCGGCCATAGGTTTCTACGAGCATCTGGGCATGCACAAGGACCGTGAAGGCGACTTCGACATCGGCCACGGCTTCTATATGAACGACTACATCATGGCGATGAACATATAAATAAGGTGTAACCCATGCCCTTACCCTTGCTCCTTACGCCCCTTAGAGGTAAGATTACAGCATTAAAACCAATATAAAATGAAACTTAACCAACTACTTGGCACGGCAGCGTTCGTGCTCTCCATGCTTACGGTACAGCCGCTATCGGCCCAACAGAAGCAGCCGGTTGACTACGTGAACCCCTACATCGGCAACATCAGTCACCTGCTGGTGCCCACGTTTGCTACCGTGCAGCTGCCCAACAGCATGCTGCGCGTGTATCCGGCACGGGCCGATTACACCACAGAACTTGTCAACGGGCTGCCCGTTATCGTAACTAATCACCGCGAGCGGTCGGCCTTCAGCATCACTCCCTATCAGGGGCAGCAGCTCCAACCGGTAGTTCCGATGAACTACGACCACGAGAAAATCACCCCCTACGGCTTCGATATAGAGCTCAACGACAACCAGCTGGCCGCCCACTATGCCCTCTCCCACCAGAGTGCCATGTACACCCTCGACTTCCGGCAGGGCCAACCCGTGTACGTGCTCATCAACTCGCAGAAGGGCGCCATTGCCATCAGCGGCAACAGCGTGAGCGGATATCAGGAGGTGTACGGCAACACGCGCGTCTATCTTTATGCCGAAACGGAGCAGCAACCCGTTGAGAGCGGCATCCTGAAGGATGGCCACATGAGCGCCGACAAGCAGGCCCGGGGCGACAACTCCTGCGCCGTGCTGCGCTTTGCCGACGGCACCGGGCACGTTAACCTGCGCTACGGCGTCTCTTTCATCAGCGAGGAGCAGGCCCGCAAGAACCTCTACCGCGAGCAGCAAGGCTACAACCTGCAGAAGCTCCTGGCCGATGGAAGGGCCGAATGGAACACAACCCTCTCGGCCATTGACGTGGAGGGAGGCAGCGACAACCAGCGAACAGTGCTCTACACCTCGTACTACCGCACCTTTGAGCGCCCCATCTGCATGAGCGAGGACGGCCGTTACTGGAGCGCGTACGACGGAAAGGTGCACGCCGACGGTGGCCGCCCGTTCTATACCGACGACTGGATTTGGGACACGTACCGTGCCGCCCACCCCCTGCGCGCACTCATTCAGCCGCGCAAGGAGGAAGACATCATCGAGTCGTACCTGCTTATGGCCGAGCAGATGGGAACCGGATGGCTGCCCACTTTTCCCGAGGTGAGCGGCGACTCGCGCCGAATGAACTCCAACCACGGCGTGGCCATGATAGCCGATGCACTCTACAAGGGGCTCAAGGTTGACGCCAAGCGGGGCTTCGAGTACAGCCGCAAGGCCCTCGAGGAGAAGACTCTGGCGCCCTGGAGCGGCAAACCTGCCGGCTGGATAGACAGCTTCTACAAGCAGCACGGCTACATTCCGGCACTGCGGGAGGGCGAGGCAGAGACCGACCCCAACGTGAGCAGCTTCGAGAAAAGGCAGCCCGTGGCCGTTACCCTCGGCACGAGCTACGACGAGTGGGCACTCTCCCGCATTGCTGCCTTCATGGGTAAAAAGAAGGAGGCGGCCCGCTACGCCGCCCTGGGTTACAACTACCGCAACCTCTTCAACCCGCAGACGGCGTTCTTCCACCCCAAGGACAGCGAGGGCCGGTTCCTCGAACCGTTCGACTACCGCTTCTCGGGAGGCGTCGGAGTGCGTGACACCTACGACGAAAACAACGGCTGGACCTACCGCTGGGACGTACAACACAACGTGGCCGACCTCATCAGCTTGATGGGCGGACGCGAGCAGTTCGTCCGCAACCTGAACCAGACGTTTGCCGAACCCATGGGCCGCGGCAAGCGCGAATTCTACACCCAGCTGCCCGACCAGACCGGTAACATAGGCCAGTTTACCATGGCCAACGAGCCTTCTCTGCACATACCTTATTTATATAACTACGCAGGACAGCCATGGATGACGCAGAAACGCGTGCGCCAAGTGCTCAAGACGTGGTTCCGAAACGACGTGATGGGCATACCGGGCGATGAGGACGGCGGCGGCCTCACTGCCTTTGCAGTCTTCTCCTCCATCGGTTTCTACCCCGTAACGCCCGGCTTTCCGGCCTACAACATCGGCAGTCCGCTCTTCAGCCGCATCAAGGTGCGCCTGGGCAACGGCAGGATTCTGGAGATTGTTGCTAACGGAAACTCGGACGAGAACAAGTATATACAGAGCGCGACCCTGAACGGCAAGCCCTGGAACAAGCCCTGGTTCAGCCACGACGACATCAAGGACGGCGCCACGCTGGTGCTGCAGATGGGCCGCCATCCTAACAAGGAGTGGGGTGCCGACGCCCAGGCAGCGCCGCCCAGCGCGGGCGTAAAGTAGCTGCGCAGGCTGCTGCGGGAGTGCCGGCAGGGGCTGTTTCAACCCCCCGGTGGCACTCCCAGTGGCACCGCAGCTGCCCGGCCGGCCCGAAACCATACGCTATCACCTTATTTATATAGCCCCTTATGACCAAGCAATCCATTCTCCGAAAATCGAAGATTGCCGTAGTGGCACTCGTCATCTTCCACTTGCTGATGTTTGCCTGCATCTGGTTCTTCGCTTCAAAGTAACCTTCCCTTTCTTCGAGGGCACAGCAGGAGCACCCCCGCAGTCTACGTAACAGCCCATAGGTTCGCAGTTGTCGTTGCGGTACAGCTGCCAGGCATACCGCGCAAAGAACGGACATTGGAAGATGCCCTTGCGTTGGCGTGCCTTCTCGGCATAGGCTCTGGGGTTGCGCGGAACGGCCAGTCCGAAGACTGCACAGCCCCTCCTTACCAGCGTGGCGAAGCTGAGCGGCGACCCCATAGGGTCTCTCAGGCTGCCGTGTACAAAGGCCACGTGGGCCATTTCAATCAGGTCGAGCTTGGTGCCGCGCCAGTGCAGCCCCTCGCCCGGCGAGTGGCTGATAATGCGGCCATAGTCGGCAGCCATCTTCTTCATCACTTCTTTCTTGCGTTCAGGTTGTTTGTTCAGGTCGTCGTAGAATGTAAACTCTTCTTCCATTTTGTTCTTTTTATTAATAAGGTTATCGGTTTGCCGGCACCGTGCGTTTGCAGCAAGCGGCGCGGCGCCGGCGTGTTATCATGAAAACAGTCTGCTCATATCCGGCTGTCATCGGTTGCAAAGATACACGCCAGCCTGGCACAAAAAGTTCCATTTACGTTTTTAACAGTTAAAAGATATAGCTCCTGCGGGGCAGGATGAGGCCAGGGCCAGCGTAACTGCGTAATTCCTCTGCTGCTACTGCTTTGTTGCTGGCCTGCTGCTTGTTTTTAAAGACAGAGTAACAGAGTATTTTTTTGCTGCTTGTTGCTTGCTGCGGGGTGGCTGCTGCGGGTTACAGACAAAGTAACAGAGTAATTTTTTTGCTGCTTTTAGACCCAAGAAGAGGGATGAGAGATGGACAATTACCTGTCAACATCCACAAGACAAGCCTGTATCCTCCCCTTAGAAAGGGGAGGTTAGGAGGGGATGATACCCGCAGCAAGAAACGGTTATCCTGCTGATACGCCATAGTTAATTTGCCATTATATCATCCCCTCCTCCGCCTCCCCTTTCTAAGGGGAGGATACCAGTTAGCCTTTCTGCCAACTGTTGCTTGTTTGTTCCTGTTTATATAAAGACATACGACAGCGAAAAAATTACTTTGTTACTCTGTCTTTAATAATCAGCAGCTCTGTTTTTTTTATCTCCTCACAGCACAGCAAAATACAGCCACGCGGCACGGAGATGCCTTTCAAGATCCTTGAAGGGCATCTTCAAGAGGCTAAAAGGTATCGTTCAAGGGCCTTGAAAGCCACCTTTTGCTTCGTTGTTTGTAACTATCTGAATTCCAACAGTTTGCTATTAAGGACCGCAAACGCCAGCAGCTGCGGGTATCATCCCCTCCTAACCTCCCCTTTCCAAGGGGAGGATACCCTGGCGCCTGTACGCATACGCCAGCTAACTCCTTATATATTAATAGTTAAAAAGCAAACTGGTATCCTCCCCTTAGAAAGGGGAGGCGGAGGAGGGGATGATGTGATGGCAAGCTGTTGTCAATCTTCCGGCAGGCTGTTGGTAATCTTTTGGTGTAATCATCCCCTCCTATCCTCCCCTTTCTAAGGGGAGGATACAGATTTGACTTGCTGCTGTTGTATTCTTGCTTGTTATTACTGATAAGCAGAAATGCAGCCTGCGGTTCCTCTCCTTGTAAAGGAGAGGATGGGAGGGGATGAGGTTTGCGGAGAAGAAAGGAGAAGGGAGCTGGGGAGAAAAGAACCTCTACAAAGAAAAAAACGAGGGAATAAAGGAAATGAAAAGGTACAGGCAGACAGGGAAAGAACAAAAAACAAGCGAAGCGGAAGCAAGCGAAAGAAAGCAGGAAGAGCAGAAGTACCCCCCTCCCCCTCGGGGAGGGGAAGGGGGAGAGGTCTTAAATAATCTTCCTGAACAGCTCCTCGAACCGCCCGAAGCTGTCCTCCTGCAGCGGCGCCTCGGCATCCTTTATCCAGTAAAGTGGCGTGTCGTGGTACATGGAAGCTACGAGCGAGAAGGTGCTCGGGGCACCTATTAGGTAGTTGCAGTGGGAGAGCAGACAGAGATCCTGCCCCGGGTTGCCGTCGGGAAAGACAACGTTGCCCTGGCCGAAGGCCGCAAGGAACTTGCCGCAATCGAGCTTCGGGTCGTTGCCGCAGATGTAGATGCGCACGCGGCTCGCGGGGTGCAGGGCCACGAACTGGCTGATGACGGCGATGTACTGCTCATCGGTAAAGAGGTAGCGGCCGCCCTGCCAGGTGGCATAGTCGCCCCGGCGGATGTGCACACCGAGCCTGATGCAGTCCTCGGAGCCCTGCAGCCGGCGCGCCGTGGCAGCCTCTATGTCGGCGTGGAAGGCGAAGAGTGCGATGATATCGGCCTTGTACTTCAGGAAGAGGTCGTAGAAGCGGGCGTACCATCCCTGAGCCATCACGTTGCGGTGGGCCATGAGCTGCTGCTCCAGCGCTGCCGTGTCGGCCTCCCGGGAGTCAAAGCTCACGGTGGCAATGAGGCCCGCCTTGGCGGCATACTTGCCCAGGCAGTAGCAGAAGAAGTTGTGGTGCGGGGTGTTGCAGATGTGGAAGTAGGGGTACTTATAGGCAAAGCGCATGGACATGGTGGTGCGTCCGTGCTCGCGCCCCCAGGCATACAGATGGCCGTACTGCAGGATGTTGTTGCACATGCGGCCCTTGTCTCTGACGAATATCATGGCTTACGGTTTGATGCCTTTGCGGCGTTTGATTTCTTCCAGCGGGCCCAGGTCAACCCTGCCGGTTTCTTTATCGAGCCTGATGTTGAACTCCTGGCGCGTGCGTTTCCACCTGTTGTGGCTCCACAGGTAGATGGTGGGGTCGCGGCGGATGCTCTCCTCCAGCTTGCGGTAGTAGATGTCGGTAATGCCGAAGGGCTCAATATCGGCCGGATGGCGCGTGATGAGCTGCATGTGGCAGGTGTAGTAGCCCCGGCGCACGCGGCGTACGGAGCCGTAGAACACGGCCTGGTTCATCTTGCGCTGTATCTGTTCGCCGCCCGTGAGCACGGGAGTATCGTGGTTGAGGAAGTTGACCCAGTGGTGAATGTTGTTCCAGAAGGGTGCCTGGTCGGAGATATAGCCCAGGATGATGGGCTGCCCCTGGCGGCGGTATTCAACCACCCGGCGCAGCACTTCGGCCATGGGAATGCAGAGCGAGTTGCGCTTCTGGCGCACGTTACGGAACAAGCGGTCGAAGTAAGGGTTCTCCAGCGGGTGGTAAATCTCGGTGCATTGCAGCCTGTCAGTTACCCAGTAGGGCAGCGAGGTTATCCATTCCCACTGGCCGTAGTGGCCCAGGTAAACGGCTATGGACTGTCCCTGGGCGGCTATCTCGTTGATGGTCTCCATGCCGGTAAACTGCATGCGGCGCATCATCTGGCTGCGGCTCATGGTCATGAGCTTAACGGTTTCGACCAGATAGTCGCAGAACCAGCGGTAGAACCGGTGCTCTATGGCGCGCAGCTCGTCGTGGGTCTTCTCGGGGAAGCTCGTGGTCAGGTTCTTCCGGATAATGTTGTGGCGGTACTTAACCAGCCTGCCCAGGACGAGGTAAATAAGGTCGGAGAACACGTAGAGCACACGCAGCGGCAGCAGCGACGCCACGTACCAGAGCCCGTAGACAGCTCCGTAAGCCAAATAACTGATAGCTTTGCCCATCGTCTTCATCCCTTTATCTCATTATCCCTTATCTGTTATCTCTTATCTCTTATCTTTTATCTGTTATCTTGCCCTCCGGCATGAGCCTGTCATTTACCATCCGGTACATATACTGGTAAATGATGGCCTTGAGTTCGCGCTCCATCTGTCGCTGAAGAGGTACCTTGTCAACGAGGTTGTGCTGCATGAGGAGGTCGGTGAGTTTGTACATCCCGACCACTTTCCGGCCGTTGAACTGCATGGTGTAGCCATGTTTTACGTACTGGTAGACGCCGTTCAGGTAGTTTACGGCGTAGGTGTCAAGCATCGGAGTGGTCATGAGGTCGCAGCCGAAGGAGAGGTAGGGCTTGCCGTAACCCAGTATGCTGAGCACCGTGGGCATGATGTCAATCTGCTGGGCGATGCCGTTGCGCATGCCCGGTTGCACCTCGCCGCTGGGGTCGAAGATGATGATGGGCGAGCTGAAGCCGCCGATGTCGGTCTGATATTGCTTGTGATCGCTCAGGTTGGTGTGGTCGCTCGTCATGACGAAGATGGTGTTCTTGAACCACGGCTGCCTGCTGGCGGCCTCGAAGAACTTGCCGATGGCCATGTCGGTGTAGCGGATGCACTTGTGTATAGCTATTCCCTCTTCGGGGAATACATCTTTATATTTATCGGGAACAACGTAGGGCGTGTGCGACGAAACGGTGAAGCAGGCCGTCATGAAGGGCTGTTTCATCTCGTTGAGCTTGGCACACCAGTACTGCAGGAAGGGCTCGTCCCAGATGCCCCAGTGCGTGTCAAAGTCGGCATCGCCGCCAAAGCGCGGGTCGGCAGCATAGTCCTGCCTGCCGTAGTACTGCTGGAAGCCGGTCTTGTTGGCAAAGGCCATGAAGCCCATGGAGCCGCGGTTGGCACCGTGGAAGAAAGAAGTCTGGTAGCCCTCCTTGGCCAGCAGGCCTGCCAGTCCGGTGTAGGTGTTCATGGAAGCGGGCGTAAGTACGAACGGTTCCTTGAACATCGGGATGCTGCTCAGTATAGACGGCATGCCGTCTATGCTCTTGCGGCCGTTGCAGAAGGAGTAGTAATACACGGCACTCTTGGCGATGAGCTTGTCTACCTGTGGCGTGTAGCCCCGGTACTTGCCGCCGAAGTACATCTTGTTGAGTGCTCCGATGTACTCTCGGCCAAAGCTCTCGACTATCAGCACCACCACGTTCTTCTTGCGGAAGGCGTGTGCAGGCTTCGGTCTGTGTATGGGGTCGAAGACTGCCTGTGCCTCCTCCGGGCTCCGGAAGTAGTCGGGAACCTCGAAGATGTCCTTTCCGATGGTGCGCATCAGCGAGAAGGGCGTGTTCAGAACGAGCGCGCACTCCGTGGGACGGTGCACGTACTGGTTGGCATTGTTGATGGTTATGGGGCGTATTCCCGTGCCCAGGCCGCCCCGACAGGCCCCTACGGCCAGCGGGGTGATGGCTGCCAGGAGCAGTAACTGCACGAGACCGAACTTCAAACGCTGGCCTGTGGTGGCGAACTGGCTGCGGTGCGTCTTCGGCATGAGGTAGAGTTTCCACATGCCCCAGATAACAACGGCGGCCAGCAACACGAGGTACCAGTGCACAAGAAGCTCGCCCCAGAACACGTCGGCGAGGTTGTTCTCGTTGCTGAACTCGCGGAACACGCTCGTTGTTGTGCGCCGGAGGGTGTAGGGGAAGTAGACGGAATCGCAGAGATTGATGATGAACGTGAGTGCGTTTACAGCCACGAAAACCCACTTGCACGCCAGGTGGTAGAGGCGGTTCTCCTTCATCCAGAGCGGAAAGAGCATAAGGACGATGTAGAGAATGTTGCTGTACGTGATGGCCGAACGGTCGAAGATGTAACCGCCCCAGAACATGGTAGCGAGGTGGGAGAGGGAAAGGTCGGAGGAAAAATAGCTGTAGTTTTCGAGCAGAAACTCCACGCGGGCAACGAAATAGACGGCAAATGCCATCAGCAGGTTTACCAACATGGCGGCAAAGGGGCCGGCCATCGTGTCGAGTATGCTTATCTTCTTCTTTTTCATATCGTGTGTTTAGACTTCCTGCATGTCGTGCAGCTTCCGGTAATAGCCGCCTGCGGCGAGCAGCGACTCGTGGCTGCCGCGCTCTACGATGCGGCCTTCGTGGAGCACGCAGATTTCGTCGGCGTTCCTGATGGTGCTCAACCGGTGGGCAATGGCTATGGTGGTGCGTGTCTTCATGAGCCGTTCAAGGGCGTCCTGAACCAGCCGCTCGCTCTCTGTATCAAGTGCCGAGGTGGCTTCGTCGAGTATCAGAATGGGCGGGTTCTTCAGTATCGCCCGGGCAATACTTACACGTTGGCGCTGTCCGCCGCTCAGTCTGCCGCCGCGATCGCCTATGTTCGTGTCGAACCCTTTTTCCGAGTTAGTGATGAAGTCGTAGGCATTGGCAATCCTGGCAGCCTGCTCCACCTGCTCGTCGGTTGCGTTCTCTACGCCGAAGGTGATGTTGTTGCGGAAGGTATCGTTAAAGAGAATGGCCTCCTGATTTACGTTGCCGATGAGCTGACGCAGGTCATGCACGCCCAGGTCCTTTACGTTGATGCCGTCGATGAGCACCTCGCCCTCCTGTACATCATAGTAGCGCGGTATCAGGTCTACAAGGGTAGACTTGCCGCTGCCGCTCTGTCCCACCAGTGCTACGGTCTTTCCTTTGGGAATAATGAGGTTGATGTCGCGCAGCACCCATTGCTGGTCGTACCTGAAAGATACGTGGCGGAACTCTATCTGGTGCCTGAAGCTGCTGATGCGGACAGGCTCCGGGGCTTCTTTAATCTCCACTTCGGCCTTCAGTATCTTGTCTACGCGCTCCATGGAAGCCAGTCCCTTGGGGATGTTGTAGCCCGCTTTGGAGAACTCCTTGAGCGGATTGATGATGCTGTAGAGCATGACGAGGTAGTAAATAAACGTGGGACCGCCCAGCGAGTGGTAGTTCAGAACCAGTATGCCGCCCACCCACAGCACGATGACTATCATCACCGTGCCCAGAAACTCGCTCATGGGATGGGCCAGCTGCTGGCGTATGTTCACCCGCATGATGTCGTTGCGGTAGGCTGTGTTTACCTTGTCGAACCGCTCGTTCATCTTTTCCTCGGCGCCGAAAGCCTTGATGATGCGCAGTCCACCAAGCGTTTCCTCCACCTGACTCATCGTATCGCTCCACAGTCCCTGTGCTTTGATGGACTTCTGTTTCAGCTTGCGGCCCACGAAACCCATGAACCAGCCGAACAGAGGCACAAAGATAATGGTGAAGAGTGTGAGCTGCCAGCTGATGACTATCAGCGTTCCGAAGTAGAAAAGGATGAGGATGGGGTTCTTGAAGAGCATGTCGAGGCTCGACATAATGCTGTTCTCAATCTCCTGAACGTCGCCGCTCATGCGGGCGATGATGTCTCCCTTGCGCTCTTCACTGAAGAATCCGAGCGACAGTTCATTGATTTTGCGGTACAGTTGGTTACGAATATCGCGCACGACACCCGTCCGTATGGGTATGATAGAGGCCGAGGAGAGGAAGTAGGCGCCCGTTTTGAGGAACGTCATGAAAGCCAGGAACAGCCCGATGACGAGCAGCGTGGTGGTTGCTCCCATGGTATTGATGAACTGCTGCACGTAGTAATCGGCATTGTTCGACACCACTTCTTTCAGGTTCGACCAGTTCCAGGCCATCAGCTCCGTAGCCTTGCCGGCCCCTTCGGTCTTGAACAGTATCTGCAGAATGGGTATCAAGGCGGCAAAAGAGAAGATGTTCAGCACCGCGGAGAGGATGTTGAACAGTACCGATAGCACGAGATACTTCTTGTAAGGCGGTACAAACCGCCGGAGAACGAGTAGGAATTCCTTCATGACACTGCAAATATAGTGCAATAAATCCGATAAACCAAAAAAACGGCAGGCCTCTTGTTATTCGGCCCGGGCAATCTCCTCGCCCAGCAGGGTGGCGCTGGTGGAGCCGGTGATGCGTACCCGCACGGTCTCGCCTATGTGGTGATTGCCCTTCGGGATGACAACGGCCTTGTTCTGCTCCGTGCGCCCCATGAGCTGCTCCCGGCTGCGTTTGCTGAAGCTCTCGATAAGGATATCGAACTCCTTGCCTTCGTCTTCGCGGTTTCGTTGGGCGCTGATGTCGGTCTGCAGGGCAATGAGTTCGTTCAAGCGGCGCAGCTTCACCTCCTCCGGTACGTTGTCCGGCAGGTGCTGGGCGGCGTAGGTGCCCGGCCGCTCGGAGTATTTGAACATGAAAGCACTGTCGAATCCCACCTCCCGAACCAGCGAGAGCGTCTCCTGATAGTCCTCATCGGTCTCGTCGTGATAGCCCACGAAGATATCCGTCGTGATGCCGCAACCGGGTATGATGCGGCGTATGGCGTCCACCTTGGCCAGATATTCCTCCCGTGTATATTTGCGGTTCATGAGCTTGAGTATCTTGTTGCTGCCGCTCTGTGCGGGGAAATGGATGTGGTTACATAAGTTGGGCTCGGCTGCAATGGCGTGGAGGATGTCCTCGCTCATGTCCTCCGGGTTGGATGTCGTGAAGCGGACGCGCATCCGGGGCACAGCTTCGGCAACGCGCCTGAGCAGGTTTGCGAACGAGAGCGAGCCCTCCTCGCGCTTGCCGGAGGGTGAGAGACCGTAGCTGTTCACGTTCTGTCCCAGCAGCGTAACTTCCCTGAAGCCCTTATGGTGCAGGTCCATCACCTCGCGGATGATGCTCTCCGGGTCGCGGCTGCGCTCCCTTCCGCGGGTGTAGGGCACGATACAATAGTGGCAGAAGTTATTGCATCCGCGCATAATACTCACGAATCCGCTCACGTGGTTGCCGCCTATCCGCTGCGGTATAACGTCGCGGTAGGTCTCCGTCTTCGACAGTTCGATGTCTATGGCCGGCTGGCCAAGCTCCACGGAAGCTATCATCTCCGGCAGGTTGAGATAGGCATCGGGCCCGCACACCAGGTTGGCATGGTGGTTGCTGATGAGGTCTTCCTTCACCCGTTCGGCCATGCAACCCAGTACGCCGAGTATGAGTTGGCGGCCTTTCTTTTGCTCGGCGTGCAGCGTGTCGAGGCGGTTATAGATTTTGTTCTCGGCATTCTCCCGCACCGAACACGTGTTCAGGAATACGGCGTCGGCCTCTTCTTCACGCTCGCAGACCTCGTAACCGGCCATTTTCATTATCGAGGCAACCACCTCGGAGTCAGCTACATTCATCTGGCAGCCGTAAGTTTCGATGTATAGTTTCTTCATTTTCTTGTTCAATAATGGAGGTGCAAAGGTACGAAAAATATTCCGTACGGCCTTGCATCCCGACGTGAAAGCCCGGCAGATAGTGCCGTCAGGACCGCATCTTGCGCGAAACAGCCATCAGGCTGCCGTAGAGCAGCGCCCCCGTAACGAGCCCCGCGAGGGCATCGATGGCGTAGTGAGCCTGGATGTAGACCGTAGAAAGGCACAGCAACACGTAGAACGGCAGCAGCAAGTAGAACAACCTGCGGTTGCCCGAGTGCCATGCAAGCAGCATGCACACTGTGGAGATGCCCACGTGAGAGCTGGGGAAAGCAGCCGTGGGGCGCTCGCCGGCAGCGTGAACATCGGCCACCATCTGGTAAAAGAACCCGTCCTTCCACCCCGGAGAGGGCAGCATGTCGCGGTGGGAGTTGAAGTAATAGCCCACGTCGGGAAAGATGCCGCGCGCTATCTCGCCCGTTCCCACGGCCTTGTAGTAGAACATCGGCCCCGCAACGGGCAGCAGGATGAACACCACGTAGTACACGAAGAACGAGGCCATGATGACGAACGCGCACCGCTGGAACTCTTTGTAGCGGCGGAAGAAGTAGAAGAAAGCCACCGTGGCTATGAGCGGGAAGTAGGCCGAGTAGGCCATGTCCATCAGCTCGCTCACCCATCTCTGCGGGTAGTTGGCGGCAAACACCAGCGCGGGCTGGAACCCGAAGAGGCCCTGCTCCCACGTGGCAAAGACGTGGTCGAGGTTGGGCAGCAAGCGGTTAATCTCGTATGTATCGGGATACCACCACCCCAGGAGCAGCATCTGTGCCAGCACCCGCAGCATGACCGTAAAGCGGCAAGGCACCAGGCGGTACACTATCCACAGCGCCACCGTAATGGCCACGATGCGCATACGCCCCGTTATCATCGATTCGGGGTTAGCAATCTTGGTGTAGGCAAAGAGCACGATGAGGAGCGTAAGCAGCAAGTAGCCGCCCATTACCCACTCCACGGGCAGCAGACCTTTGCGCGGCTGCCGGTCTATCTTGAATAGATTGATGAGGAAATGCTTCATTTCTTGAGTTCTGTTTGCATCGGGTGGCTACAGCCAGCCGTTGTTCCTGTACCACTGAACGGCCTCCTTTACGCCCTCGCGGAGCGTGTAGTGGGGGTGATAGCCCAGCTCGTCCATGGCCGGTTCTATGTCGCAGCGCCAGTTGCGCTGCTTCAGGATGTTGTACTTGTCGTCGTTCAGTGCCGTCATCCGGCCCGTTGCCCGGCCTATGCGCTCACCTGCAAAGGTCACGATGCGCAGCAGCCACAGCGGCGCCTTGATGCGTATCCACCACGGCCGGCCAAGTTCTTCGTGCACGTAGTTGCTGAACGTGGCCGACCGGTACACCTGTCCGTCGCTCAGGAAGTATTTGCGGCCGCTCATGCCGTGGTCGAGCGAGAGGAAGACGGCCTGCACCACGTCCTTCACATACACGAAGGTGATGTCCTGGCGGCGGAAACCTACCGAGAAGTCGGTGTGCTCCTTGATGCTTTTTACCATCAGAAAGTAGTCGCGCTCGCGCGGACCGTACACGCCGGTGGGCCGCAGCACGATGTACGGAAAGTTGTTCCCGATGGAGTCCAGATAGCGTTCGGCCTCCAGCTTGCTCTGCCCATAGGCCGTGTTGGGCTTGGGCACGTCGTGCTCCGTTATCTCGCGGTAGG
This sequence comes from Prevotella sp. kh1p2, assembly GCF_900111525.1. NCBI lineage: Bacteria > Pseudomonadati > Bacteroidota > Bacteroidia > Bacteroidales > Prevotellaceae > Prevotella > Prevotella sp. kh1p2. The sequence continues at coordinate 114,110 of NZ_FOHY01000006.1, read as the reverse complement.
GCTGCTGCTCCCTGATGGCACCGAAGATGCTGAGCGAACTCAGGTACACGAACCGCCGGATGGGCATCTGCAGGGCAATAATGGCGTTCACAAGGTTCTTGGTTCCCTCGGTGTTCACATGGAAGAAGTCGCTCTTGTGCAGGCACTTCGTTACGCCGGCCGCGTGCACCACGTAGTCGAACTCGTGCCCCCGCAGCTGCTCCTGCAGCTTTTCGGCCGACGAGAAGTCCAGCTCGATGAAGTTTATCCGCGCGTCGGAGAGATACCGACGCGAGCTGCTTGGCCTCACGGCCGCCCAAGTTTCCATCCCTCTCTCAAGGGCTTCTTCAACGATAAAGCTGCCGATGAAACCGCTGGCACCGGTAATAAGTATTTTCATTCGGAAATTTCAATTTGGTTACAAAATTACATGAAAACCAGCGTATTACAAAATAAAGAGCCTTATTTTAGTGTTTTTTCAGCTTCTCAGGCCGTTCGCAGCCCCGTCCGTGAGGCACTGCGGGGTGCGCGGAGGCGCCGCTCCGGCTGCTTGGAGGTGCCTTTCGGGAACTTTCGACACTTGTCGCACAATCGTTCCACAGGTGTCGCACAATCGTGCGACAAGTGTCGAAAGTTTCTGGGTGATGGGTGGCGGGGTGTTGGGTGATGGATGTGGGGTGGCGGGTGATGGGCGGCGGTACCCGCGCTGCGGGTGTTTGCAATCAAAAAGAATGTAAAATAATGGGGCCGAAAGCGGCGAGTATGGATTTTATTTTGTTAATTTGTGGTCTGTAATTCAAACATACATATTATGGGAAAGACAAATAAAGGTGGAAAACGCATGTCGAAGAAGCAGCTGGCCGAGAAGCTCGAAGGACTGTTCTCCTCGCAACCCGACAAGACACTGGCATTCAAGGACATCTTCCGCACACTGCATCTGGACACTCATCCGCTCAAGATGCTCGCCATAGAAATCATGGAAGAGATGGCGTGGGACGACTTCCTGGCCAAAGCCTCCGATACAAGCTACCGCCTGAACCAGAAAGGACAGGTGCAGGAAGGTACCTTCGTGCGCAAGCCGAACGGCAAGAACTCCTTCATACCCGACGGTGGCGCCAACCCCATCTTCGTGAGTGAGCGCAACTCGTTGTGGGCTCTGAACGGCGACAGGGTGAGGGTTCAGTTCATGGCCCGGCGCTCGCGCCACATGAAAGAGGCACAGGTCATCGAGATACTGCAGCGCAAGAAGGACGAGTTCGTGGGCCGATTGCGCGTTGACAAGAACATGGCGTACCTCGTGACACCCGAGACCACCTTCGTTCACGATATCATCATACCGCGCCGAAAGCTCAAAGGCGGCAAGACGGACGACAAGGCTGTGGTGCGCATCATACAGTGGCCGGACGCCGAACACAAGAGTCTGGTAGGCGAAGTGGTGGATGTGCTGGGCCAGAAGGGCGACAACGACGTGGAGATGAACACCATCCTGGCACAGTACGGGCTGCCTTACAAGTACCCGAAGGCCGTGGAACAGGCCGCCGACAAGATTACCGGAGAGATTACCGAGCAGGATGTAAGGGAGCGGGAGGACTTCCGCGACACCTGGACATGCACCATCGACCCGCGCGATGCCAAGGACTTTGACGACGCGCTCAGCATCAAGCAGCTGGACAAGGGCCTCTGGCAGGTGGGCGTACACATAGCCGACGTGTCGCACTACGTCAAGGAGGGCGACATCATAGACCGCGAGGCAGAGCGCCGGGCCACGTCAGTTTACCTCGTGGACCGCACCATTCCCATGCTTCCGGAGCGCCTCTGCAACTTCGTTTGTTCCCTCCGGCCCGATGAAGACAAGCTGGCATACAGCGTGATCTTCAACCTCGACGACGATGCCAACGTCAAGGCGTACCGCATCGTGCACACCATTATCCGCTCCAACCGCCGCTATGCCTACGAAGAAGCACAGCAGCTGCTCGAAGACAACGGCGTAGTTGACGGCACGGGGCAGCCTGCTCCGCCCGCTCCCAAGGGCGGTTACCGGGGCCAGTACGCAACAGAAATCATCACGCTCGACCGCCTCGCCAAGCTCCTCCGGGCCAAACGGTTCGCCAACGGAGCCGTGAAATTCGACTCGGAGGAACTGCATTTCGACGTCGATGAGCACGGCAAGCCCACGCGCTGCTACTTCAAGCGCTCCAAGGATGCCAACAAACTCATCGAAGAATTCATGCTTCTGGCCAACCGCACAGTAGCCGAGAGCGTGGGAAAGGTGGGCCGCGGCCGCCATGCCAAGACGCTGCCGTACCGCGTACACGACAATCCGGACCCGCAGAAGATGGAGACCTTGCGCGAATACATCGTCAAGTTCGGCTACAAAGTGAAGACCGACGGCACCAAGAGCGCCATGGCCAAGAGCATCAACAAGCTGATGGACGCCTGCGAGGGCAGGCCCGAAGAGAAGATAATCCAGCGTGTCGCCCTGCGTGCCATGATGAAGGCAAAGTACAGTGTGCATAACATCGGCCACTTCGGTCTGGCCTTCGACTACTATACTCATTTCACCTCGCCCATCCGCCGCTATCCCGACACGATGGTGCACCGCCTGCTCACGCGCTATCAGGCTGGCGGCCGGTCGGCCAACGAGAAGCATTACGAGGAGCTGTGTGAGCACTGCTCGGACATGGAACTGGTGGCTCAGAACGCCGAACGCGACTCTATCAAGTACAAGATGGTGGAGTTCATGGGCGACAAGATAGGCGAGGAGTACGATGCCCACATCAGTGGAATAACCTCCTACGGCATCTACGCCGAGATTGATGAGAACCACTGCGAGGGCATGGTGCCCATAAGAGACCTGGACGACGACTACTACGAGTTCGACGAACGCAACTTCTGTCTGCGCGGCAGGCGCCGTCACCACAAGTACCAGTTAGGCGATGCCATCCGCATCAAGGTGGCTCAGGCCAACTTGGAGAAGCGTCAGCTCGACTTTACGCTGGCCGGTTAGCGTGCCGCTCCTTTGCTGCCGGCCTGCTGCTTGGGTTTAAAGACAGAGTAACAGAGTATTTTTTTCGTTGCTTGTTACTTGCAGTGCGCTGACTGTTGTGGGTTACAGACAGAGTAACAGAGTAATTTTTTTGTTGCTTGTTACTTGCAGTGCGCTGACTGTTGTGGGTTACAGACAGCGTAACAGAGTAATTTTTTCGCTGTCGTATATCCTTCTATAAATAGGAACAAACAAGCAACAGTTGGCAGAAAAGGTAACTGGTATCCTCCCCTTGGAAAGGGGAGGCGGAGGAGGGGATGATGTGATGGCAAGCAGTTGGCAATCTTCAGGCAGGCAGTTGGCAATCTTTGCGTGCCATCATCCCCTCCTAACCTCCCCTTTCTAAGGAGAGGATACTCTGGCGCCTATACGCATACGCCAACTAACTCCGTACATAATAATAGCCAAAAGGGTAACTGGTATCCTCCCCTTGGAAAGGGGAGGCGGAGGAGGGGATGATATGATGACAAGCTGTCGGCAATCATCAGGCAGCCTGTTGGTAATATTGGGTGTTGTCATCCCCTCCTAACCTCCCCTTTCTAAGGGGAGGATACCCTGGCGCCTGTACGCATCCGCCAGCTAACTCCTTATATGTTAATAATCAAAAGACAAACTGGTATCCTCCCCTTAGAAAGGGGAGGCGGAGGAGGGGATGACCAATTAGCAAGTTATTGCTAAAAAGCTGCGGTTATCATCCCCTCCTAACCTCCCCTTTCTAAGGGGAGGAACTGCTGCTGCAGGTTTGCAGCAGGCTTGGTGCTTGTTGTTACAGACAGCGTAACAGCGTAACTCTTCGGCTGCGGGGGGCATGGAGGCAGCTTTTTATCCTGTGCGGGCAGGGCGGTCAGCGCACGTTGTCGTGCTGTGCGGATTGCTGCTCGTGCGGCGCAAAACATATCCAGAGCAGGCGCTGCACAACCTCTACAATCAGGTACAGGCACAGCAGCAGCTGGGCCGGATGGGGCTGGTCTATTACCAACTGCTCGCTGTCGCCATAGGTAAGCCAGCCCACTATCAGCAGCGCAAGGGCAAAGCCGGGGTCTAAGTGCATCTGCCATGCGGGCAGCCAGTCGCTGTCCGTAAACATGTGGCGGTAGCTCCAGTAGGCTACGATGCCGAAGATGGCGGCAAAGCATGCCAGCTGCACCGCCAGGAAGAGCCAACTTTCCCTATCTCTCCAGCACTGGTAGGCGGCGGCAACAGGCAGAGCCAGCAGCAGCAACAGGCGCAGGCTCTCCACCAGGCGGTTATACTCGCGGTTGCGTTTGGGCTTGGCCTGGCGCGCCGTAAGCCAGCCCGTAACGCAGAACCCCGCCACAACGACGAGCCCGGCGAGGGCATAGTACGAGTTGAGAGCCATGCAGCCAACGCCGAGTAGGTCGAGATTAAGGAGGAAGGTGTCGCCATCATGCTTCTTCAGTTGCTCCTTCTCAGTCCATATAATATAAATGTAGACGGCGATAACGATGCCGAACAGCAGGCTGTACGGCCAGCTGGCAAAGGCTATCATCAATGCTTCGAACAGCAAGGCGAACGCTGTTGCGGCAACAGCATGTAAGCGAAAAAGTGTTTTTTGTTTCATGTCAAACTTGTTTTCAGGTACTTCCGGCGGCGCGGTTACAGCCACCCGTCAATTGCAAAAGTAACACTTTTCTCGGCATCTCGATGCCTTTTTCGTTATTTTTTGCGGTTTTTGTTGACGGATGCAAACAAATGAAGCCCTGCTGACAATTTGTTGCCGGTTTCTTGCCGCAGCCGAAAAAGTTTCCTACCTTTGTAACATGCAATCCTCTTAACACCCAACCACCATCACCTAACCATGCACCGAAAGATACATTTCAGTCACAACGAGGAGCTTTGGAACTCCTGGAGCCACGCCGGCGGCATAGCGCTGGGCGCGGTGTTCGGCGTCATCTTCCTGCTGTGGTGCTTCCGCGCGCACAACGGATGGGCCACGGCAGGCGTCATCCTGTACCTCTTCGGCATGCTGTGTTCTTACGTGGCATCTACCGTTTACCATGCTCTTTCGGCCTATTCCAAGTGGAAGGAGCGCCTGCGGCGGTGTGACCATGCCGCCATCTACTGGCACATTGCCGGCTCCTACTCGCCCATCACGCTCATCGCGCTGCGCCAGCAAGGCTACTGGGGGTGGGGTTTGTTCGTCTTCATCTGGCTCTGCGCCATCGCTGGAACGGTGATGAGCTTCCGCCACCTGCGCAGTCACAGCAACGTAGAGACGCTTTGCTTCGTGGGAATGGGGCTGAGCGTGCTGGTTGCCTTCAAGCCTCTGATAGCTGCCTTGAGTGCAGCAGCGGTGTGGTGGATAGTGGCCGAGGGCGTTGCCTACATCACCGGCGCCCTCTTCTACACCCTGCACAAGCGCCGGTACATGCACACCGTGTTCCATTTCTTCGTGCTCTTAGGCTCCGTGTGCCACATCATTGCCGTGTGGGACATCCTGATGGAGTACATCTAAGCGCCGCTTCGGACGGATCGGAGAAGAGATTTTTTGCCCTTAAATACAAACTATTGAAATTCAACCAGTTACAAGCGGGAATGTAAAAGGTGCCTTTCAAGGGGCTTGAACGATACCTTTTAGCCCCTTGGAGATGTCCTTCAAGGAGCTTGAAAGGCACCTCCGTGCCGCAGGGAGATTTTTTGCTGCGCTGTGAGGGGATAAAAGAGACAGAGTAGCTTGTTTTTAAAGACAGAGTAACAGAGTAAGTTTTTTGTTGCTTGTGGCTTGCTGCGGGATAGCTGGTGTGGGTTAAAGACAGAGTAACAGAGTAATTTTTTCGCTGCTTGTGGCTTGCAGCGGGGTGGTTGGTGTGGGTTAAAGACAGAGTAACAGCGTATTTTTTCTGCTGCTGCAGTGGGATGAAGACAGAGTAACAAAGTAATTTTTTCGCTGCTTATCGGCCTAAGAAGAGGGACGACAGACGGACAATTACCTGCCAATATCCACAAGACAAGCCTGTATCCTCCCCTTAGAAAGGGGAGGATAGGAGGGGATGATTGCACCCAAAGATTACCAACAGGCTGCCTGAAGATTGCCGACAGCTTGCCATTATATCATCCCCTCCTCCGCCTCCCCTTTCTAAGGGGAGGATACCAGTTAGCCTTTCTGCCAACTGTTGCTTGTTTGTTCCTGTTTATATAAAGACATACGACAACAAAAAACTTACTCTGTTACTCTGTCTTTAAAAATAAGCTACTCTGTCTTTCAGAATAAGCTACTCTGTCTTGGGTGGGCTTGTGCACGGCCGGCAGCCTGCATCCGCAGGCCAATAAAAAAGGAGCCGACGGTGAAATCGACTCCTTTTATAATAACGGTTGGGCGGAAACGGCGGCGCCGCAGGGGCTGCCGGCCCGGCTGCCGCTACAGTTTGGCTATCTTGCCCATAAAGAGGATGGTGCCCGTAGTGTTCTCGCGGATGATGTAGAGGAACGGACGATTGAACTCGATGATGGGTGGTTCGATTATGCCTGGGGATGCGAGATCAATGGAGGCGGTACTTACAGCGGCGGCCTTGGTGCCAGATTCGTCGACTGCTGTATGTATATCCTGGCATATCTGGCTAATTGCCAGCGGGGTGTCGCTCAGGTTCGAGAGCCCTCCCTCTTTGAAAATGCGCTCTATGCCCATAGCCTTGCAGGCGTCGACGAGTTGTTTCCACTTGTTGATTACGGTGAAACGGGGCAGGCGGACTATCATGCCAACGTTGCTGTTCATCTTCTGGTGCAGCTCCCACCAGTCGAAGGTGGAGTTAAAGTCGGCAATAGGGCGCCCCTCGTCGGGCATGACGAGCATCATGCTGAAGTAGCCCTTGCCGTACGGGAGCTCAACGGCTGTGAGCCCGTCGGCCTGATAGAGCGGCGCCGTAAGTTCCGACGACATCATGTGGACGGTAGCTTTTGTGCCGTCTTCGTTGGTGAAGGGCGCGTCGCGAGTGTCTTTCTTGTCGAACGGATTGCTCCACTTGCCGTTGAAGTAGACGGCGTTTGCCAGCACCATCTGCGTCTCGTTTGTGATGTCGAGAGATACCTTCGGGATGAGTCCATGTGTCTTGTCGTTAGCCCACTTGTTGATGGCAGCGGCGGCATCTGCGGTATGTTGGGCGAAATCAAGGGTGCCGAATTCGGCATCGTAGGATGCCTTCAATCGGTCAACGAACGATGTCTTGGGCTCGAAAGCCTTGTCGGTCCAGGCGCCGTTGGCCAGCTCGAGGTTCACGTAAGCATCTTCGGTGGGCAGCTTGTGGATAAGTTCGGAGCTGTGGGTGTTGATGTCGTCGAGCGTAAAGTCGTTCATGCTGAGGGCCTTGCGTATCTCATCGCGCGCCTCGTCGCTGGCCCCGTTGGCCACCATAGCGAGCAGATACTGCATGCTTACGGGCGAAACGGTTACGTTGCCGTTGGCATTGTCGGGCAGTGCAGCGAGGTGGTTGAAGAGCTTGTCGGCAAACTTATTGCCCGCGGCAGCATAATCGGTTTGGTTTACTTGGGTGAATTCCACGTGGATGGGGCCGTCGGGAGCCGGGTCGTCGTTGTCGCAAGCAACGCAAAACAGGAGCGGCAAGGCCCATAAAAACATCTTTTTCATGTGCTGTATGTTTTAGGTTGTTCTGTATGAGTAAAAGATCAGAAAGGCGGAATCTTGCCTCGCGGAATGTTAAAAACGGTAAAACGTAGGTGAAAAAAGTGTTTTTTACGTTTCCGGAAGGCTTGGCGCAAGCGGCTGCGGCAGCTTTTCGGCGCCGGAAAGTTTGCGTTTTCAGGAACTTATACCTATATTTGCGCCAAAAGAAAGACGATGAGTTTACGAACGCGCAGATACCTGGAGCTGGCCGTGGGCTATACGCTCTACGGCTGCCTGATGGGGGTGTGGCTGTTGTTTGGGGGCATGCCGTGGGAGTATGTGCCGCTGTTGGGGCTGGTGTTCCTGGTTTCGGCCTCGCTGGTGTGGCTGGTCTACAAGCAGCCGGAGTGGGGTATATGGGGCCTGCTGATAACTGCAGCTTCTGCGGTGGCGGTGTTTTTGCTGCTGCTCATACCCGTTCTAAGGGATAGCGGCGAACCACCTGGGCCGCGATGCGGCTTCAGCGACCCGTTGTTTTATGCCATTGTTGTTCCCGTTGTGTGGCTGGTGTTTACGTTGGTGCCCAACATCATAGCCAGTTTCGTTATAGGCTGGGTGATTAAAAGGCTGCACCGGAAGCGGGAACCGGCGGCATCTGCAGCTGGCGCACGTGGTGAGCAGGGCGGCGATTAATCGGTTTCGGCGGCGTGGCCGGCGGCTTCTCCTTTATCAGCTGATGCGGAGGCGCTGACAAAGCGGCGGATGTCGTCCAGCCGTTTCAGCCCCATCCGGTAGCCTATGTCGTACACGCGGCGCATCTCGTCGGGGTTGCTGCTCAGGTGGCCGATGGGCAGCGGCTTCTCCGGACGCAGCACGAGCGTTTGCCCCAAGGCCTCCTGCTGCCTCACGTAGGCCTTCTGCTCGTTGTACATCAGATGCCTTTGGGCGGCCGTCTTCAGAAATTCGGGATAGCGGCGCAGCACCAGCCGGAAGAGCGGCAGGAGCCTGTTGGGGCCTTTCACGTAATCGCGCGGCTGCGTCTCGATAACGATGTTGCGCCTGTAGCCTGCATTCTGGAAGTAGCGCAGCGGTATGGAGTCGGCTATCCCGCCGTCGAGCAGCTTGCGGCCGCCAATCTTCACGAGGCGCGAAACAACGGGCATGGAGGCCGAAGCACGTATCCACTCGTAGCACTCGTAAGAGTGGTGCATCAGTTTTTGGTACACCGGGCGGCCTGTCTCTACGTCGGTGCACACTGCGTAGAACTCCATGGGGTTGTCGTCGAAGGTCTTTTCGTCGAAAATATCGAGCTTCTTGGGCATCTCGTGGTAACAGAATTCGCCGCCGAAGAGGTCGCCCGTGGTGAGCAGTGAGCGCAGACTGCAGTAGCGCCAGTCGCGGGCAAAGCGGGTGTTGTAGCGGATGCAGCGCCCCGGTTGGCGCGACTTGTAGTTGCAACCGAACGCAGCACCTGCCGAGACCCCTATCAGTCCGTCGATGGGAATGCCGTTTTCCATCATCACATCCATAATTCCCGCGGAGAAAAGTCCCCTGAGGGCTCCGCCTTCCAGTACCAGTCCGGTCATTTGTTTCTTCTTTTTGTTTTGAGAAGTTATAGTAGTTAAGGAAGTTATCGCGGCCTTCCGGCCGCTCCGGAAGTTAAAGGCCATTGGCCTGCAGCTCATTTTTCCTGAAGCGGGAAGCCCGTAATTAGCGGCCATTGGCCTTTAACTTCTTTATCTACCTTAACTTCCTTAACTTCTTGTAGGCCCCAACGGGGACTACAGCTTGTCTCCATAGCTGAGGTCTCCGGCATCGCCGAAGCCCGGCACAATGTACTTGTGCTCGTTCATGCCGGGGTCTATGGCGGCGCACCATACGGTGGTCTTGTCTTCGGGGAACGTCTTGCGGATGTGCGCAATGCCCTCGGGCGTGGCGATGACGCAGCACACGTGGATGCGCTTCGGCGTGCCCTTGGTGAGAAAAGCCTTGTAACCCAGCTCCATGCTGCCGCCCGTTGCCAGCATCGGGTCGGCGATGATGAGGTTCTTCTCGTCGATACTCGGCGTGGCGAGGTACTCTACGTGGATGCCCACCTTGTGGTGTTCGGCGTCTTCATACTCGCGGTAAGCGCTCACGAAGGCGTTGCCCGCATGGTCGAAAACTTCGAGGAAACCCTCGTGGAACGGCAGTCCGGCGCGGAAGATGGTGGCCAGCACCATCTTGTCTGTCGGCACATTCACCGTCGATATGCCCAAAGGCGTGGCAATCTCCCTGGCCTCGTAGTCCAGCGTCTTTGATATCTCAAAGGCCTCGTACTGGCCAATGCGCTTGATGTTGTTGCGAAACAGCAGCCTGTTTTTCTGATACTCTTTGTCTCGTATCTCGGCCATGTACTGGTTGATAATGGAGTTTTGCTCGCTGAGATTAATGATTTTCATTTTTTCGGAATATGTTGATGTCTGGCTGTTCGTAGCCGTTGCAAAAGTAGGAAAAACGATTTATTTTTGCAAAGTGTGAATTGCAAATGTATTTTCTGCCTGTTCTTTTTTAGCTTCTTTAACCTAAAAAGGATAAGTTAACGACTTTTTTTCGGCGTCGGTGCTTGAGTTTCGGCACTTTTTTGATAACTTTGCGGTCGGTTTAAAACCGCATTCAAGGATAAGAGATATTATTCACAACTAAATACATTTTATAATGGCAAAGTTTGACAAGAGCGTACTTGCAAAGTACGGAATCACAGGAACGACAGAAGTTCTGTACAACCCTTCGTACGAAGTGTTGTTTAACGAGGAGACAAAGGAAGGCCTCGAAGGTTTCGAAGTTGGTCAGGAGACCGAACTCGGAGCTGTAAACGTAATGACGGGTGTGTACACCGGCCGTTCACCCAAGGACAAGTTCATCGTTGATGATGAGACTTCGCACGACACCGTGTGGTGGGATTCAGAGGAATATCATAACGACAACCACCGTGCCTCTAAGGAGACATGGGCTGCCGTGAAGGAAATAGCCAAGAAGGAACTTAGCAACAAGAAGCTCTATGTTGTCGACGGCTTCTGCGGAACCCACAAGGACACCCGCATGAAGGTACGCTTCATCATGGAAGTTGCATGGCAGGCACACTTCGTAACCAATATGTTTATCCGCCCGCAGAACGAGGCCGACTTCGAGCAGGAGCCCGACTTTATCGTTTACAACGCCTCTAAGGCAAAGGTGGAGAACTGGAAAGAGCTCGGCCTGCACTCCGAGACAGCCGTTGTTTTCAACGTAACAAGCAAGGAGCAGGTAATCATCAACACCTGGTACGGCGGCGAAATGAAGAAGGGTATGTTCTCCATGATGAACTATTTCCTCCCGCTCAAGGGCGTTGCTGCCATGCACTGCTCGGCCAATACCGACATGAACGGCGAGAACACCGCCATCTTCTTCGGCCTCTCCGGCACCGGCAAGACCACTCTCTCTACCGACCCGAAGCGCCTGCTCATCGGCGACGACGAGCACGGATGGGACGATAACGGCGTCTTCAACTTCGAGGGCGGCTGCTACGCCAAGGTCATCAACCTTGACAAGGAGAGCGAACCCGACATCTACAACGCCATTACACGCGACGCACTGCTGGAGAACGTGACCGTTGACAAGGACGGAAAGATTGACTTCGCAGATAAGAGTGTGACCGAGAACACCCGCGTTTCTTATCCTATCTACCACATCAAGAAGATACAGCGCCCCGTATCAGAGGGTCCCGCTGCCAAGCAGGTCATCTTCCTTTCTGCCGACGCATTCGGCGTACTGCCACCAGTATCTATCCTGAATGCCGAACAAACGAAGTATTACTTCCTCTCCGGCTTCACTGCAAAGCTTGCAGGAACAGAGCGAGGCATTACCGAACCCACTCCTACTTTTTCCGCTTGCTTCGGTCAGGCATTCCTGGAACTGCACCCGACCAAGTACGCCGAGGAGCTCGTTAAGCACATGGAGAAGAGCGGAGCCAAGGCTTACTTGGTGAACACAGGCTGGAACGGAACCGGCAAGCGTATCTCCATCCGCGATACCCGCGGCATCATTGACGCCATCCTCGACCACTCCATCGACCAGGCTCCTACCAAGACCATTCCTTACTTCAACTTCGTTGTGCCCACGGAGCTCAAGGGTGTTGACACCAACATCCTCGACCCGCGCAACACGTATGCTGCTGCAGCACAGTGGGACGAGAAGGCCAAGGATCTGGCTGCACGCTTCGTGAAGAACTTCAAGAAGTATGAAGGCAACGAAGCCGGCAAGGCTCTCGTTGCTGCAGGCCCGCAGCTCTAAGCAGAGTAATGGCGATGTGAGCCTCACGTAGGCTCCATTCATCTATATAAGGCGCCGTAGGAGCAATTCTCCTACGGCGCTTTTCTTTTTGCGTTTGGTGCTGCCGGCGGTGCCGGTGCCTTTGATGTAAGTCAATAAAACAGCTCTTCAGGATAAAAAAGCAGCAGAAATGTTTGCGCTCTCGGCAGCAATCGCTACCTTTGCAACGTGTTCGAGAGAATACATTTGTAATTTCATTAGGTTAGTAGTTTGATAGATTTTTAAGGTAAAGATTATGTTATTAGATACAGAAACAACTGTTCTGTTGGTTGGGGTCGCGGTTGCGGCCATCTTGAGTGTCATCACTCTGGTTCATACCAACATTCGATAACATGAGAATTTCAGGAGGCCTGTGCGAGCGATTCGTGTAGTCCTCTTTTTTTTGTTTATGGGGGGAAGACCTCCAAATTTCCCTGTCATGTTCTTGATTTGCGACTCCGCGCGTTGTGCGTGGAGGCGGGAAGCCTGTCTGCAGGCCGCTGAAAAGGCGCCCGGAGCATTCCTCTGCGGGTGCCGGTGCTGCCGCCGGCGGGTGTTGAAGGGCAGGGTGAGGAACTTTCGACACTTGTCGCACGATTGTTTGACAAGTGTCACACGATTGTGCGACAAGTGTCGAAAGTTCCCGAAGGCCACCTGCGCCACCCCTGCGCGTGGCCTACAGTCTCTTTTTCTCTTCGTTTCCGGCACCCGTGCCCTTATATTTGCTCTTGCCGAGGTTGAAGTTGTAGGTCAGCGTGATGCCGATGCGGCGCGTGTACTCGTAGCTATCCTTGCTGCTCACCACCTGCTGTCCGTACTGTGTCCACGCGCTGCGGCGGGTCTTGAGGATGTCGAAGGCATAGACATTGAGCAGCAGGGCCCGCCGCAGCAGGCTCAGTGAGTAGCTTACATCGAGCGAACCGGAAGCCTTGGTCTTCACGAAATCGGAGTTCGCCTCGCTGTTATACACCATGTTGATGGTAAAGAAGCTGCGGTCGCTGACTACGAACTTGTTGTTCAGCCGGATGGAGGCAGACGGGTCGTTCAGGTCTCTCAGCCCGCCGTATCTTGTGGCATGGAAGAAATTTTGTGCCAAGTCGACCTCCAGCATGGGCTGATAGAACCCGAACCTGGGCGAGGCCACGATGGTTGCATATACGTTCTGGCTGTGGCTGAAGTTGCGGTTCTGCACCAGTTCGGTCTCCTCTCCGTTGTAAAGACTGGCAAAGTAGCCTATGTAATCGTTGTCGTAATTGTAGCCGGCGGTAACGGAGAGCCACCTGTACACGGCGTTCAGCTCCACGTTATGCTCGATGACGGGGCGCAGGTAGGGGTTGCCGGCCTCGTAGAGATAGCGCCCCAGGTACTGCACATTGTTGCGCAGGTCGAGATAGGAGGGGCGGTTTATCTTCCTGGCGTACGAGAGCTGAACCGTTAGCAGCCTGCCGTTCCAGCCTGCCGAGAGGTTGGGAAACCAGTTGTTGTACGTGCGGCTGGGCTCTGCTTCTCTCGTTCCGAAGGCATAGTAGTCCGACTTTACGTGCTCGTAGCGCAGTCCGGCGTCCATGCTCCACCTGCCCAGCTTGACCGAATAGCTTACGAAGGGCGCCAGGTTGGTCTCCCTGATGTCGTTCACGGAGTTGTCAACGTACTGTTCGGGGTTCTCGTACGTGTCGTGTGTATTGGTGTGGGTGTACTCTACGCCTGCACTTACGCTGCCGGAGCCTACGGGATGGTCGAGTGCCAGCTTGAAGGCAGACATGTGGTTGTGCCTCATGTTGTAGGTGCTCACGGTGCGGTTGCCCAGTGAGGGGCTGGTTTCAACCCAGTGGTCGGTGCGTCCGCTCTTCCGCCACAGGTAAGTAGCGTTGGCATCGATGCCCAGTTTGCCTGCGCGGCCCATGTAGTAAGCGTTGAGTTCGTGCTGGGGGCCGAAGGGAGTGCTGATGTCTATATCTTCGTCCGATAGTCCCTGATAGTTGCCGTCGCGCCAAACTTCCTGCTTGTTGTTTACCGAATGGCCCTTTCCGTACAGCCTCCGGGCTACGGAATAGTACGCTCCGGCCGAGCTGTTGCGCCCGATGTCGAGGCTGAAGCCCACCTTCGCGTTGGCCGAAGTTGAGCGGTAGTAGGTGTCGGCGCCCGTAACTACCCTCGTGATGTGGGTGGGCAGCCGCAGTTCCGTGCTCACCGTGTTGTCCTCGCCGCCGTAAATTGTGCTGATGCCGGCGTTGCCGAAGAGCTCCAATCCTTTGTGCCGGTACTTCAGGTCAACCTCTTCGTACCCGCCCGGGCGGCTGTTGTACTTCACGTTGGTTTCGGTTCTGATGCCTAATCCGTCGCCTTCGGTTCGCCTGGTGCGAATTCTGATAACCGATTTTACGGCTGCGTTGTACCTTGCTCCGGGGCTTGTGATGACCTCGACGTCGCGAATGTCGGTCGATTTGAGTTCCGTCAGCTCGGCATTATCCCTCACCAGCTTGTTGTTGATGTAAATTTCGGGCGTGCCCTTGGCAAAGACCGAGACCTCTCCATCTACGTTCACGTTCACGCGCGGCAGCATCCGGAGCACGTCGCCGGCAGTTCCGGCCCGGCTCAACAGCGAGTGTTCCACGTCAACTGCCAGTCCGCCGCGCGTCATCTTGTACTGTGGGCGGTAGCCTTTCACGGTTACTCCGCGCACCAACTGCTGCTCCGGCTGCAGCGTGAAGGTGCCCATATCGGTGCTGTTGCAGGGCTGCATGATGGTTTTATAGCCCACGTAGCTGATGCGCACAATCACTCCGGGGGCGCTGCAGGGTATGGCGAAGTAGCCGTCGGCATTGCTCACGCCGCTGCCTATGATGCTGGAGTCGGCCGGCGAGAGCAGGGCAACGTTGGCAAACTCGGCCGGCAGCCGGTTCTCATCGACGATGCGGCCCTTGTACCGGCTGTCGGTTTTCTGCATGCACTCCACCAGCAGCACGCTGCCCACCTGCGTTACCTGCACCGGGTAGAAGCCTATGAGCTGCCTGACGGCATCGGGCACCGTCAGGTTATGTACGGAGGTGGTTACGCGGAAGTCCTCCAGCTCGTTGTAGATAAAGTTGATGATGTATCTCTCTTGCCGGCTGTTGAGCTCCTTGAGCGCTGCCGACAGCGGCACGTCTCTGTACTCCCGGCTCACGCGTTGGGCGCTGCCGTGCAGGCAGAGCATGCAAAGCAGCAGAATGATGGCGTTCTTCATGGCTGTTGTACGCTTAGGGTGTTGTCGGTGAAGACGATGTTGATGCGGCTGAAGGCATTGAGCAAGTCTACGTTCTGCTGCAGACTCTCCTTCCTGTTCCAGGTAAAGTACAGGCGCATGTGTGCCGCCTGCCCGTCCTTAATCTCCACTTTTACCTTGTACCAGGCGGCCATCTGCGCGAGGATGGTGCCCAGTTCGGCATCCTCAAACACCACGGTATCGGGCGCCGCGGCCGTCTTCACGGTGTCCGGCGCAGTGCTCACGGCCGGCTGAACCACTGCGGCAGAGCCTGCAGCGGGTGCCTTTTGCGGCCTGCGGAGCGGATTCTGCACCATGCCCAGCCCTATGGCAGCGGCGTAAACCATGCCCGCCGCCATCACGATGGCGGCTATCATGGCCGCCACCCGCACCAACCGGCTGTGGCGGGGGGCATGACTGCGGGCAAAGCGCTGCCACTCCGCCTCGACGTCAACGCCCTTCCGGCGCTCCTCGTCGTCTGTCATGGCGCGCTTGGTGAGCGCCATGAGGGCCGCAAACTGCCTGATGTCGTCATCCTCAAGCAGCTCTTCCACCTGCCTGTCGGTGTACTTCTGCGGGTTGTCCTGCATGTCGAGGAACTCTGCCCGTTTGTCTTCCTTGGTCTTGTTCATTGTCTTGCTTCTTCTTTTAACTGTTCGCGGATGAAGTCCATGGCCTGCGAGAGATGGTTGTAGACAGTCACCTTGCTCACTCCCTGCTCTCGGGCGATGTCGGCATACGGCAGCTCCTCCAGGTAGCGCAGCTGCAGAATGCGGCGGCGCAGGGGCGGTTCCAGCCGGTCTACAATCTGCATCACCCGCTCCAGCCGGCTGTTCTCGTCGGCCGTCTCTGCTGCTTCGGCCTCGCTGCACAGCAGCCTTACGGCCCGCTCCTTCACGCTCTTGCGGGCCAGGATGTTGATGCAGCGGTTGCGCACGCTGCGCATCAGGTAGCCCTCCGCACGCTCCGGCAGCAGCACGGTGCCGTCGGCAATGAGCTTGGCGAACACCTCGCTCACGGCGTCGCGGCACTCCTCGGGGTCGTAGAGTATGCACCTGGCCAGCCGGTACATCTTCTCGTAGTGGCTCCGAAAGAGCTTTTCGATGTCTGTTTTCTGCTTCATACACTCATATATACAGTCTGCCGGGGCAAAAAACTAAGCAAGACAATGATTTTTTTTGTGATATTTCCCCTCGCCCCTCCGTTCTTCCGGCTGGCTTGCAGGCTGCAAGGACAGGTTAAACTGCCGGCGTACAGGCTATTCGGAGGCTGCAAAACGGCTCTCGGGAAGCCAGCTGCAGAGGGCGCGGAGACCGTTACCCGGCAGCCGGCAGCAGGTTTACCAACTTTTTACCGGTGTCTGGTAATGCCTCTACACCATGCTGGTAATGCCTTTACCACATGCTGGTAATGCCTTTACCAGATAGTGGTAAAGCCTTTACCAGATGTTGGTAAAAGTCTGGTAATTAGTCGTTGTAGAAGCGGAAGATATCCCGGTAGGCGTCGAAAACTACCTCTTCGGTGTAGCCGTAGCTGCTGAAGAGGTCTTTAATCCACTGCTGCTGCCCGGGCATGAGCGGCCGTTCGCCCCGTCGGTAGCGGTAGTAGGTGCCGTTGCCGCCGAGGTATCGGGCCAGGCGGGCACGCATCTCGGGGGCATGGCGCTGCTTTACCTCTTTAAATATACGCGTGAAGCCGAGGGCAACACGCACCACCTGGACAGGGAAGAACATCCGGCAGCCGTCTTCCTTGCGTGCAGCAGGCGTAACGGCGAGCGTTTGGAGGGTGGTGGGAGGCAGGGTGAGGCCGGCCTTGTGGCGCAGGCATTCGTCCTGCCTGGGGCAGTCGTTGAGGAAACAGACGGGCCACCCGGAGGGAATTTCATCGTATTCGAGTTCCATGTTGCTGTGGGTTTGATGACGCAAAAATACGTTTTTATTCTCATAGTTGCAAGCCCGCGGCGCACTTTTCGGATCTTCCGGCCCCGCCGGTGGCCGCAGGCTTTGGTTCTGCCGCATTCTTCCCGGGGTGGTGCGGGCCGTGAACAGCAACAAAAAAGGCGGCCCCGGAGGGTCGCCTTTCATGTAGAATAATCCTTACAATTACTTGTTCACGGCGTCTGCCAGTTCGGCACCGGCCTTGAATTTGGCAACTTTCTTTGCGGCGATGGTAATCTTCTTCTTGGTAGAAGGATTGATGCCTTCGCGTGCGGGGCGCTTGTTAACACTGAAAGTACCGAAGCCGATGAGCTGTACTTTATCGCCTTTGAGCAGTGCGTCCTTAATGGCGTCCGTGGTGGCGTCCAATGCCTTCTTGGCATCTACTTTGCTCAGGCCTGCTGCCTCAGCAATCTTTGCAACTAATTCTGTCTTGTTCATAATTTTGGTTTATTAATTGATTAATAATGGAATATATGCCTTTATTTGACGACAAATATAGGTTAAAGATTTCAGAAAACAAACAAAAACAAAAGAAAAGTGGACTTTTTTATGAAAAAAAGTTGTTTGCACCCCTGTTTTATGCCGTATAACGGATATTTTTCGTAATTTTGCGACTGTTTAAAACCATTATCGAATCAAGTCAATATGCGCAACATACCTACCGTAACAAGGTACCTGCTCATCATCAACGTGCTGGCTTTCCTGGCCTATCTGGCTCTGGGAGGCGGCGCGATGGGCATGGTAGACCTCAATGACCTGTTGGGGCTGCACTTCTTCAAGGCGTCAAACTTCCACCTGTACCAGCTCTTCACCTACATGTTCATGCACGGTGGGTGGAGCCATTTGTTCTTCAACATGTTCGCCCTGTGGATGTTCGGCTGCGTGGTGGAGCGCGTGTGGGGCCCGCGGAAGTTCCTTTTTTATTACATTTGCTGCGGAGTCGGAGCCGGTCTCATGCAGGAGCTGGCGCAGTACGGGCAGTATGCGGTGGAGAACCTGGCGGCCTACGACTACGTGCAGGCCGTGGGGCAGCAGATTCCGATGGGCACTTATCTCAACATGTGGACAACGGTGGGCGCCTCGGGTGCCATCTACGGCGTGCTGCTTGCATTCGGAATGATATTCCCCGAGGAACGTATATTCATCTTCCCGCTGCCCGTTCCCATCAAAGCCAAGTGGTTCGTGCTGCTCTATGCGGGGCTGGAACTGTTCATGGCCTTCCAGTCTTCGGGCGACGGAGTGGCCCATCTGGCCCACTTGGGGGGCATGCTCTTCGGCTTCCTGATGATACGCTACTGGCAGAAACACCCCACGGCAGGCTACGGGCGGTCGAATGGAGAGCAGTTCTTCGACAACTTACGCAGCAAGTGGGAGCAGCGGTCGCACCGTCAGGCGCCTGAAGACAGGCAGCAAAACAATGGCGGCCGCGCCGAAAGTGACTGGGACTACAATGCCCGCAAGCAGGCTTCGCAGGAAGAGATAGACCGCATACTCGACAAGATACGCCGCAGCGGCTACGACAGCCTGACCGCCGAGGAGAAACGGACGCTGTTCGATCAAAGCAACGACAGGCGATGAAAGGCTTCCGTAAGTTCACGCTCCGCTTGATAGCCGGGGCCAACGTGGCCACCATAGCATTGATGCTGATGGTGGGATGGTCGGGTGTGGTGAACCCGGCGCGCCATGCCGTGCTGGCCAATGCCGGCCTGGCGTTCCCTGCCTTTCTGCTTGTAAACTTCGCCTTCCTCGTACTCTGGGTCATCATCAAGCCCAAGGGCGCCCTCATCCCGCTGCTGGGCTACCTCTTGTGCTATCATCCTGTACGGGCGTACATACCTTTCAACGTGCAGCGGGAGGCTCCCGAGGGCGCCATCAAGGTGCTCTCGTACAACGTGTGGATGTTTTCAGGGTGGGAAGACCGTTCCCGGCCCAACCCCATTGCACGCTATCTGCTCAGGCAGAACGCCGACATTGTGTGCCTGCAGGAAGCTACACCCGAGCAAGAAGTAATGGACAACCTGCGCAGGGAGCTGGGGCGGGTGTACCAGTACAGCGATACATCGGTCATGGAAAGCGGAGGAGACATGATGCTGGTGTACAGCAAGTACCCCATCAAGGGCCACGAGCGGGTGTCCTATGCCTCGGTAGGCAACCATTCGGCCGCCTTCAAGATTGACGTAGACGGGCAGGAGGTGATTGTCATCAACAACCATCTGGAGTCAATCGGCTTCACCGACGAGGACAAAAAGCAGTTCAAGAGCCTCGTAAAAGGCAAGCTGGAGGGTGACACGGCGCAACAGGAGTCGCGCAGAATCATCGACAAGCTGGCCGATGCCTCCGCCATCCGCGCTCCGCAGGCCGATGCCGTGGCCCGCTACATAGCCCGCAACGCCGGCAAGAGCATTATCTGCGTGGGCGACTTCAACGACGGGCCGCTCTCCTATGCCCGCCGCAAGGTGGCAACCGACCTCACCGACTGCTACATCGAGAGTGGTAACGGCCCCGGCATCAGCTACCACAAGAGCGGTTTCTACGTGCGGATAGACAACATCCTGTGCTCCCGGGACTGGCAGCCCTACGGCTGCAAGGTCGACAACAGCATCAAGTCGTCCGACCACTATCCCATCTACTGCTGGTTGAAAAAGCGCCCCAAACCTTAAAAATTGAATAATTAAAGAGGATAAATTTTTCTAAATGTGAAAAAAACCGTATCTTTGCACGTCTTATAAGCAGACCTGAAAACAATAAATCAATAAAATAAAAGAAATGCAAAACAAAGGATTAGTAATTTTTATTGCCGTCCTACTGACGCTTGCAAGCATCTTCTACCTGTCCTTCTCGGTGGCCACGGGCTACTACGACAGGCAGGCAGCCAAGCTCAAGGACCCAATCGCCCAGCAAGACTACAAGGACTCCGTGAAGTATCTGGGCATTTATCCTTACCAGAAGTGTCTGGAGACGCAGATAGGTCTCGGACTCGACCTGAAGGGCGGTATGAACGTCATCCTTGAAATCTCTGTACCGGATGTTCTGGAGAACCTTGCCGACCACAAGACCGACGTGGCTTTTGTGAAAGCAATGAAAGAAGCAAGGGCTCAGGAAGAGAGCAGCCAGAGTGATTTCATCACCCTTTTTGTCAACGCCTACCATAAGAATGCCCCCGGACACCGCCTGGCCGAAATCTTTGCCACGCAGCAGCTGCAGGGCAAGGTGAGCCCACAGAGCTCCGATTCCGAGGTGGAGAAGGTGCTGCGTGCCGAGGTTCAGTCGGCTATCGACAACTCTTTCAACGTGGTGCGTACACGTATCGACAAGTTCGGTGTGGTTCAGCCCAACATTCAGAAGCTCGAAGGACAGGACGGACGCATCATGGTCGAGATGCCGGGTATCAAGGAACCGGAGCGTATGCGTAAGCTCCTGCAGGGTAGTGCCAACCTGGAATTCTGGGAAACCTACAATGCCGACGAGATTATTCCGTACCTGAACCAGCTCGACAGCCGGCTGGCAAATGGCGGGGCAGAGGCCGACACCACTGCCGCCGATACCGCTGCAGCTGCCGCCCAGGCACAACCGGCCGCCCAGGCACAGCCCAAGTTCAAGCTCAAGGGTGCCGACAACAAGCCCCAGGCAGGCGTAGCCGAGAGCACCAAGGCCGAAGAGGCCGCTGCCAAGAAGCTGCATCCGCTGCTCGCCATGCTGCAACCCACGCAGGGACAGCTCAGCATGGTTGGCCTTGCCAACGTGCGCGACACCGCTGCCATCAACAAGATTATCTACTCGGCTGTGGCCAAGCAGGTGCTGCCTTCTGATGTGAAGCTGCTCTGGAGTGCCAAGCAGACCGACATGATAAAAGGCGCCAAGAACATATTCGAGCTCCACGCACTCAAGGTAACAACATCCAACGGCCGCGCTCCGCTGGAGGGCGACGTTGTTACTGATGCCAGAGACGAGTTCAACAACCTCTCGGGAGCTCCCGAGGTGAACATGACCATGAACTCTGAAGGTGCCCGTCGCTGGGCTGCCCTCACCAAAGCAAACGTGGGAAAGGCCATCGCCATTGTGCTCGACGGCTACGTTTACAGCGCCCCGCGTGTGAACGGTGAGATTGACGGAGGTTCTTCTTCCATCAGCGGAAACTTCACGATTGAGGACACCAAGGACCTGGCCAACACCCTGAAGTCGGGCCGCATGCCCGCTCCGGCACGCATTGTGCAGGAGGAGGTAGTAGGTCCTACGCTCGGTGCCCAGTCCATCCAGCAGGGTATCGTGTCGTTCGTTATCGCCTTCGTGCTGCTGATTATCTACATGCTCGTTATGTACAACGTCATTCCGGGCTCCATAGCAGTGGGCGCGCTGCTGGTCAACGTGTTCTTTACTCTTGGCATCCTGACGTCGTTCCAGGCAGCCCTCACCATGAGCGGTATAGCCGGTATGGTGCTCTCGCTGGGTACGGCAGTAGACGCCAACGTGCTCATCTACGAGCGCATCAAGGAAGAGCTGCGCGCCGGCAAGGGCATTAAGCAGGCCGTATCGGCAGGCTACAGCAACGCCTTCAGCGCCATTTTCGACTCCAACCTCACTTCGTTAATTACCGGTGTCATCCTCTACATCTTCGGTACAGGCCCCATCCAGGGCTTTGCCACCACGTGGATTATCGGCATCGTGTGCTCGTTCTTCTCGGCTGTTTACCTCACCCGACTGGTCTATGAGCACAAGCTGAAGCACGACAAGTGGCTCAACCTGAAGTACTACACAAGTATTTCGAAGAACATGATGCAGGGAACAAACTACCGGTTCATGTCCATGTACAAGGGCACCTTTACCGTGGCAGCCGTTGCGTTGGCAGTGTTCTGCGTGAGCTTTGTAGTTCGCGGCCTCGACAAGAGCATCGACTTTACCGGCGGCCGCAACTATGTGGTGCAGTTCGAGAAGTCTACGGAGCCCGAGCAGGTACGCGAGGTGCTGGGCGAGGCATTCCCCGGATGCACCAACAGCGCCCTCTCACTGGGTACCGACAACAAGACCATCCGCGTTTCTACGAACTTCAAGATTGAGTCCAACAGCCCTACGGTAGACGACGAGGCCGAGACCCTCCTCTACAACACGCTGAAGAAGCACGGCATGGTGAGCCAGCCGAACGTGAATTCGTTTAAGAATCCGGACATCCGTCAGGGCGGTTCCATCATCAGCTCGTCAAAAGTAGGCCCCTCGGTAGCCAAGAGCGTGACCAACGGAGCCATCATCAGTGTGATTGTGGCCCTGATAGCCATCTTCCTCTACATCCTGCTGCGCTTCCGCAACGTGGCCTTCTCCGTTGGCTCAACCGTAGCACTTGCGATTGATGCCGTTACAGTAATCGGCCTGTTCTCGCTGCTCAAGGGGCTGCTGCCGTTCTCGCTGGAGGTTGACCAGACGTTTATCGGAGCCGTGCTTACGGTGATTGGCTACTCCATCAACGACAAGGTGGTGGTGTTCGACCGTATTCGTGAGAACCTGAAGCTGCACCCCAAGCAGGATTACCAGACCCTCTTCAACGACTCCATCAACCAGACGCTGGCCCGTACCATCAACACTTCGTTCTCTACGTTGATTGTGCTGCTCTGCATCTTGTTCCTGGGAGGCAAGAGCATCCAGCCGTTCGCCTTCGCCATGACGCTGGGCGTGGTGTTCGGAACGCTGAGTTCCATCTTCATCGCATCGCCCATTGCCTACCTTGTGTTGGGCCGAAAGATTAGCGACCGGCGCGGACAGAGCGCCGAGGAACTGGCAAACGCATAAGGAATTTACACCTTATTATATTATAGGGGGCCGCACTGAGCAACATCAGTGCGGCCCTTTTTGTTTTCGCCCGTTCATCATGCAGCCCGTTACCCGCCGTTGCATCACCCCTCCCTCCGCCTCTCCTTTCCAGGGGGAGGATATCGGTTTGACCTGTGGCAAGGGTTCTGCCGCAGGCTGATTGTTGTGAGTAAGGGGCGGTGCGGGTGCAGCTGCGGGCCTCCCAAAAGGCAGCAGCGGGCTCAACAAGCAGGAAGGGGGAGACGGGCAGCAATACTTGGAATACCCGATAAGTGCGGTATCGGAGGCGGGAGAGATAAGGAGGCTCAGCCGGAGGTGCCCTTCAAGGGGGTTGAGTGATACCTTCAGGCTCCTTGAAGGGCATCTTCGGGAGCCTTGAACGGCAGCTTTTGCCTCGCTGTTTGTAAGTGTCTGACTGATTGCAGCTTACACCTGCAAGACCGGGGAGGAGTAAAGCAAGTGGCCGCTGCGTATAACGGCCTGCGCCGGAAGTCAGCAAGAGGGGCGAAAACAACTAAGTTAACCGAGCTTAAAATTTTTAACCACCCGCAGCGTTTGTTAGCTCTTTTATGGCCGTTAAGATACATCGAACAGCCAACTGATGCCACTCCCGCTTCTTATAGTTACGAATTAAAACCTCGAAATAACGAATAAAAACTCACTAAAAATACCCAGAAAGGTAATGAAATCGCACTAAAATGTTAAATATAGTTACATTCTATTATCAACGTTTGGCTGTTTGAACATAATAACATACTTTTGCAAACGACTAATAATTATATTTAATTTTAACTTGTATGTTATGGAGAAGAAACTAATCGTATTCTTAGCCTGCCTGTTCTTGTGTATTGGAGAGGCCTTGGCACAATCGAAAATCTCCGGAACAGTAGTCTTCCAGGATGACGGCTCGCCCGTACTTGGCGCCACGGTGAAGGCCGGGAGCGGCAAGGCTGTGGCCATTACGGACGCCGACGGAAAATTTACAATCGACGCAGCCGGCGGCACACGCCTGGTAGTGAGCTACGTGGGCATGGAGACGCAGACCGTTACGGCGCGCAGCGGAATGGTCATCAAGCTGCAGTCAAACACCACCCTGAACGAGGTGGTGGTAACAGGCATGCAGCACATCGACCGCCGTCTGTTTACCGGAGCATCCACTTCAATCAATGCCGGAGAAGCTAAACTGGACGGAGTGGCCGACATCAGCCGCTCGCTCGAGGGCCGCGCAGCCGGCGTGAGCGTGCAGAACGTAACGGGAACCTTCGGTACCGCGCCCAAGATTCGCGTGCGTGGAGCCACTTCCATCTACGGCGACTCGAAGCCGCTGTGGGTTGTAGACGGCGTTATCATGGAGGACGTAACCGAGGTGGGGGCCGATGAACTCTCCTCGGGCGATGCCGTTACGCTGATTTCATCGGCCATTGCAGGCCTCAATGCCGACGACATCGAGAGCTTCCAGATACTCAAGGACGGCTCGGCCACCTCCATCTACGGTGCCCGCGCCATGGCCGGCGTGATTGTGGTAACCACCAAGAAGGGCCGTGCCGGCCACAGCAAGATTTCGTACACAGGCGAGTACACCATGCGCCTGATACCGAGCTACAGCAACTTCAACATCATGAACTCGCAGGAACAGATGGGTGTGTACCGCGAAATGCGCGACAAGGGCTGGCTGAACTTTGCCGAATCCTACCGTGCTTCGGAGAGCGGCGTGTACGGAAAGATGTATCAGCTCATGAATACCTACGACCCCGTGAGCGGCACTTTTGCCATGGAGAACACCACCGACGCCGAGAATGCCTACCTGCAGCAGGCAGAATTCAGGAACACCAACTGGTTCGACCAGCTCTTCTCCAACGGAATACAGCACAACCACTCCGTCAGCATGAGCGGCGGTACGGACAAGCTGAACTTCTACACCTCGCTGAGCGTGATGGTGGATCCGGGATGGTACAAGGCCAGCGACGTGAAACGCTACACCGGCAACCTGAATGCAACGTACAATATATCGGACAAGCTGTCGTTCAACATTATCACCTCAGCCTCTTACCGCAGGCAGAAAGCGCCCGGAACGCTGAGCCAGAGCGTGGACCCCGTGTACGGTGAGGTGAAGCGAGACTTCGACATTAACCCCTATTCCTACTCGCTCAACACCTCTCGTACGCTCGATGCCAACACCTACTACACGCGTAACTACGCGCCGTTCAACATCCTGGCGGAGCTGGAAAACAACTACATAGACCTGGATGTGGTTGACCTCAAGTTCCAGGGCGAGCTGAAATACAAACCCATCAAGGGGCTGGAGTTCTCGTTGCTGGGTGCCGCCAAGTACGCCACTACAGGCCAGGCACACCACATTATGGACGACTCGAACCAGGCAATGGCCTACCGCGCCATGGCCGATGCCACCATACGCAACGCCAACCCCTATCTCTATACCGACCCGGACGACCCCTATGCGCTGCCCGTTTCAATACTGCCCAACGGCGGTATCTACCAGAAGACATCGTACAAGATGAACAGCTACGACGTGCGTGGTACCGTGAACTGGAACCATACCTTTGCACAGGACCACATCGTGAACCTCTTCGGCGGTTTCGAGGTGAGCGACATCTCGCGCAACAAGGACTTCTTCAACGGCTGGGGTATGCAATATACGCGCGGCGAACTGCCGTTCTACGTTTATCAGTTCTTCAAGAAGAGCATCGAAACCAATAGCGATTACTATTCGCTCTCTAACACCTATACCCGCACGTCGGCCTTCTTCGCCAACGCCACCTATTCCTATAAGGGCCGCTACACGCTGAACGGCACCTACCGCTACGAGGGTACCAACCGCCTGGGTAAGGCCCGCTCGGCCCGCTGGCTGCCTACATGGAACGTGTCGGGAGCATGGAACGCCCACGAAGAACCTTGGTTCGATGCCACCTTCAAGAACGTGCTCTCGCACTTAACGCTCAAGGCCTCGTACTCACTTACAGGCGACCCGGGCCCCTCGAACGTAACAAACTCGTCGGTGGTATTGCGCAGCTACAAACCCTACCGCCCGTTTACGAACATCCAGGAGAGCGGACTCGACTTTACCGACCTGGCCAACAAGGACCTTACCTACGAGAAGAAGCACGAGTTCAACATTGGAGCCGACATGGGATTCGTGAACAACCGCATCAATCTTACGGTCGACTGGTACAAGCGAAACAACTATGACTTGATTGGTCCCATCAAGACTGCCGGCGCCGGTGGCCAGATACAGAAGCTGGCCAACGTGGCTACCATGGAGTCGCACGGTGTGGAGTTCTCGCTCAACACCAAGAACATACAGACCCAGAACTTCTCCTGGACGTCCGATTTCATTTTCTCCTACGCCAAGAACAAGGTAACCGAGCTGGAGTCGACGGCACAGATTGTGGACGTGGTATCGGGTACCGGCTTCGCCCTGGAGGGCTATCCCGTCAGGGGATTGTTCTCTTACAAGTTCGAAGGACTGAGCGACAAGGGCATGCCCCTTATCCTCGAAGAAGACGGCGGGCAGACTACCAACGGCGGCGAGATAGACTTCCAGAGCCGCAAACTTGAAAACCTGGTGTACGAAGGGCCTACTGACCCAACAACGACGGGCAGCTTCGGGAACATCTTCAGTTACAAGAACTTCAAGCTCAACGTGTTCATAACCTATTCGTTCGGTAACGTCGTGCGCCTGGCTTCGGCCTTCAAGGAAGAGTATTCCGACCTCGACGCCATGCCAAAAGAGTTCAAGAACCGCTGGGTTCAGGCCGGCGACGAGGCTGTTACCAACATTCCCGTCATCCTGACCGACCGGCAGGTGACCGTTGACCGCGAGCTGAAGACTCTCTACAACGCCTATAACTACTCCACGGCCCGCATTGCCAAGGGCGATTTTATCCGCATGAAGGAAATCTCGCTGTCGTATCAGTTCCCCAAGCCGTGGCTCACTCCGCTCAAGATAAGCGACCTCTCACTGAAACTGCAGGCCACCAACCTCTTCCTTATCTATGCAGACAAGAAGCTGAACGGGCAGGATCCGGAGTTCTTCCGTTCGGGAGGAGTCTCCGCCCCTATGCCCAAACAGTTTACACTTACTTTGAGAGTAGGCATCTAATCACTTAAAACAACATTGATATGAAAAAGATAAATCTGTATTTACTGGCTTTGGCCGTCGGCACAAGTTTCTCGGCTTGCGACAGCTATCTGGACAAGATGCCCGACAACCGCACGGAGTTGGACACGAAGGAGAAGATAACGGACATGCTGGTTTCATGCTATCCGACCACGAACTTTGCGGAAATAAACGAGATGACATCCGACAATACTGATGAAATAGCAGGCGCCGCCAACACCGCCATGAATGTTATGCAGGAGCAGCTGGCCACCTGGAAGGATGTAACTGCCGAGGAGGAAGACAGCCCCTACATGCTTTGGAACGACAGCTACCATGCCATCGCCTCTGCCAACATGGTGTTGGAGGCCATCAACAGCTTGCCCGACCCGTCGTCGATGTCGGCCCAGAAGGGTGAAGCTTTGCTCTGCCGGGCCTACAACCACTTCATTCTCACCAACCTGTTCACCATGGGCTATCGCCCTTCAACGGCCAACACCGACCTCGGCATACCTTATATGAAGACGGTGGAGAATACGGTTTCGCCGAATTATCCGCGTGGCACCGTGGCCGAAGACTATAAGCAGATGGCCGAAGACATAGAAGAAGGGCTGCCGCTGATTAACGATGCCATCCACACCGTTACGGCCTATCACTTCAACAAGAAGGCTGCCTACGCATTTGCTGCCCGCTTCTACCTCTATTATGTACAGACCGACAAGTCCAACTACGACAAGGTAATCAAGTATGCAACCGAGGTGTTGACCGATAATCCTGCCAACGCACTGCGCGACTGGAAATCAGTGGGCGGCCTGACACCAAACGACGGCGTCCGCCAAACGCAGTTCGTCAACGTTGAAGAGAAGGCTAACCTGATGCTCTACTCAACTCGTTCGCTCTGGGCACGCGTCTATGGGCCCTACAATCTGGGGCAGAAGTACTGCCACGGCACACGACTGGCTCAGACGGAGACCTGCCGCGCCACCACGTTATGGGGCTCCTACAGACGAATGTACTATACCATACCGCAGTACCTGGGCTTTGCCAAGGTGCTCATGCCTAAACTATCAGAATACTTTGAGTACACTGACGTGGTGAACCGGATAGGTTATGCACACGTTATGTACCCGGCTCTGCTGGCCGACGAGGTAATTTTGAACCGCGCCGAGGCCTACGCCATGAAGGGCCAGTACGCCGAGGCAGCTGCCGACCTGAATACTTTCGTCCATGCCTTCACGAGCTACACCGGCCAGATTACACCTGCCCGCGTAGCGAGTGTGTATGGTGACGCCATGGCCTACTACACCCCCACCGCCCCCACACCCAAGAAGGAACTGCATCCCGACTTTACGGTAACGCCCGGAGAGCAGGAAAACTTCATCCATGCTATCCTGCACACGCGCCGCATCCTGACGCTGCACGAAGGCCTCCGCTGGTTCGACGTGAAGCGTTACGGCCTCAAGATTTACCGCCGCAGGTACGAAACAAGTGGCCAGTGGACCGTACTCGACTCCCTGGACGTGAACGACCCGCGCCGCGCCCTGCAGTTGCCAGCCAGCGTAATCAATGCAGGCCTTGAGGCTAACCCAAGGTAACAACAACCAATTTATAAAGCAACATCATTATGAGAAAATATATCTATATGGCCTGCCTCATGGCAGCTGCACTCGTACTCTCATCCTGCGGGAACGATGACCCAGAGGGAGAAAGCATCTTCGTGAACCAGGAGGCAGCCAACCAGAATGACTTTGACAAGTGGATATACAGGAACTACACCCTGCCTTACAACATGAAGGTTATCTACAAGATGCAGGACATCGAGTCGGACTACAACTACACCCTCGCTCCGGCCGACTATGTGAAGTCCGTCGAACTGGCTCACATCGTGAAATATGCCTGGCTCGACGCCTACGACGAGGTGGCCGGAACTGACTTCACGCGTGCCTACGTGCCCAAGATACTCCACCTCATAGGCTCCGCAGCCTACCAGGACAACGGCACCATGGTGCTGGGAACCGCCGAGGGCGGGCTGAAAGTGACCCTCTACCTGGTGAACAGCCTCCAAATAAACCGCGATTTGCTGAACGAGTACTACTTCAAGACCATGCACCATGAGTTTTCGCACATCCTGCACCAAACGAAGAGCTACGACCCCAGCTACGACCTGATATCCGAGGGGCACTATGTGAACGGCGACTGGTACCTCACTTCTGATGAGGAAGCGCGCAAGCAGGGATTCGTCTCGGCCTATGCCTCGTCCGAAGCACGTGAGGACATAGCCGAGGTTACGTCCATCTACATCACCTACACACCCCAGGAATGGGCAGCCGTTCTTGCCGACGCCGGCGAAACAGGTGCCCCCATCATTGAGCAGAAGCTCGACATCGTGAAGAAGTATATGCAAAACTCCTGGGGCATAGACCTCGACAAGCTGCGTTCGGTCGTACAACGAAGAATGAACGACATCGTGAAAGGCAGCGTTGATTTGTACAACCTGAAATGACAACAAGTTTAGATTAGAATATGAAAAGAATATATTATTTCATCGCAGTGCTGTCAGTTGCCGTGTTGGGGCTTGCCTCGTGTACGTCCGAGGAAGACAGCCTGTTCCCCGAATCGGCAGCCCAGCGCCTGAACAAGAGCGTGGATTACTACCACAAGTTGCTGCAAAGCAGCGACAAGGGGTGGGTTATGCAGTTCTATCCCAGCGACGGTTCCATGGGTGGTTACGTGTACACGGCCAAGTTCTTTGCCGATAGCGTGGCCATGGCAAGCGAACTCAGCTTCACCGGTACTGACGGTGAAGCAATGGATCCAGGCACAATCGTCAACTCGAAGTATTCAGTGAAGTCGGAGCAGAGCATCATCCTGACCTTCGACACCTATAACCCCATCTTCCACTTCTTCTCCGAACCGCAGGGTTCCGAAGACGTTGACGGCTACGAGAGCGACTATGAATTCGTGTTCATGCGGGCCAGCGCCGATGAGGATACCATCTTCCTGCGCGGCAAGAAATACGACAACAACATGGTGATGGTGAAACTCAAGGACAGCTCCGACGACTATATCAGCAAGGTGTTGCAGCAAGACATCAACATAGCCTTTGCCCCACGCCAGGAGATGTTGGTCGACGGAAAGTCGTATCCCGTCACTTTCGACAGCAAGCAGTTTACCTACACCGATGTTGATAACAACAACGCCGCAGTCACCACGCCCTACATTTACGATACAGAGGGCTTCCACCTCTACAGCCCCATTACCGTAAACGGCCACAAGTACCAAGATTTTGTTTACGACGAGACCACCGGCAACGTGAAGTCAACCGACGGTACAGCCGTCATCCCCATGCCTTCGGCCCTCGACCAGTTCCTCCACTCCAAGTATCCCTGGATGTTCCAGGCCACTGCCACACGGCATGACATGAGCGACGAGCTGTACACCAAGTACTGGAAAGCCAATAGTTACTCCTCCTCCTACCAGTTCCGCTATGCCTACATAGGTCCCTCTACCGAGGATTCCGACATCGATGATGGCTTTGAGAACGTAATTTCATTCTACTGGGAGTTCGACTTCTTTGGCTATCATTTCCCCACTAATGCCAACTACGGCATAGGTATCAAGGTAGAGGACGAGGCCAAGGGCATCTTCTCTTTCACCGGTTTAGGCGAGGGCTATGGCTACTATGGCTCCACGAAGACGGCCGTCGATTCGTTCGTACAGGCCGTGCTCGCGGCCAGCCCCTACCAGGCAAAGTTCAACGACGGCTTTGCCAAGTCGGAAGTTACGTTTACCAGTATCAAGGATCCCGGCGTTTGGTTCACCCTGCGCCTGAATTCTGTGTTAGAATAAAAAACCGTTGACTTATGAAAAAGATAAATATCATCTGGTTGCTCCTCGGGGCAATGTTCCTCATCACAGCCTGTTCGAGTGACGATGAGGCCACGGAAGCAGTCTCGCAGCTCCGCATAATCAAGTCAGACATCGACTTCACGGCCCAGGGAGGCACCGGTACGGTAGTGCTGGCCGCCACCTCCGGCGTGACTTCGGCCGCCAGCAGCGAGACCTGGTGCACCGTTACCGTGAGCAGCGACACCACCGTAAGCGTTACCGTAGCACCTTATGAGGGCATGGAGTCGCGTAACTCCAACGTCACCATAACCGACCGCAACAACAACGCCGTACACATCTCCGCCACCCAAACGGGCATGCGCTTCGGCCTGGGCGGCCATGTGGTGGCACTCAACGATAACGGCAAGGGCAGCGGCGTGGCTGCCAACATCAGCTTCACGCCCACCATCGACTGCCCCGACTGGTGCACCGTTACCTTCAGCCAGGACAGTCTGCACTTCTCCGCACAGCCCAACACCACGGGCAGTGTGCGCAGTGGCTATGCCTACATAAACGGTGTGAACCGCAAGGACTCCGTACTCGTGGTGCAGGGTGAGCTGAAAGACATCCTCGGCAGCTATCGCCTGGCCGGCCAGGATGGTGAAACGGGCGAGGCTGTTTACCTGGATGCCGAGCTTAAAGGAACCGCCGGCAACCTGCGGATAGAGTTCCCCAAGCTCGGCTGGAAGTGCCCCGTGCAGTTCGATGCGTCGAAACTGAGCTTCACGCTTGCCGGCGGCACCAACTTCGGAACGTACGAAGTAAACGATAGTGTGACCTATAACGTGGGCGCATGCCTGTGGGACACCGAGCAAGGGTACATTACCTGGGCCAAGAATTACACCTATAACTGCCAGTTCCAGAACGTAGACGGCTATACCGTTGGCGTGTTCGAGGACAACGGCTCGTGGTCAAACTACACCGTGAGCGGCCTCTATCTTGCCTTGTTTGACAGCGACGTGTTCAGCTCCAAGAGCCGCAAGAGCACACTGCTGCGGTTAGCTTACCCGGTGCTCATCAAAGAGCAGGCCGCCGGCGCCAAACCCATGAAGCAAATGCAGCCGTTCGCCTTCAGCCGGAAGTAGTTTCCTTAAAATCTCAATACACAAGCTCCCGCTGTGGTCGTGACGGACTATGGCGGGAGTCTTTGTATGGAGACGGAACTTTCGACACCTGTCGCACGATTGTGCGACAAGTGTCAAATTCATGTGCGACAAGTGTCGAAAGTTCCCGAAGCATAGCTTCAGCACCTCCAATAGGAAAGAGGAGGTAGGGAAGAGATGATTTCAGTCAGCGATTGTTTAATTATTCCTATGTGCTCATCCCCACCTCCGCCTCCCCTTTCTAAGGGGAGGATACCAGTTTGTCTCTTCACTGTTCTTTTCTTATCTATTTCTTCTAACATGCAACCCCACAGCAGCAGAAAAATTACTCTGTTACTCTGTCTTTCCTAAACAGCAGCCAACCGGCAGGAAACATACAGCTCCGGAGCCCTTGGAAGCTGCACATGGAACGCAGAAAGGCGTGCAACGGGAGAGTGGTTGCACGCCTTTCGTGTGGGTGAAAGTACAAAGCGGAGGCAGTGATGGTTCAGCCTTTGATGTCGGTCTGTATGCGGGTGTAGAACTGCTCGATAACTTGCAGCATGTCGTCGGGCAGGTAGTCGTACACGCGTTCTATCATCTCCTCGGGTACTTCGTAGTAGGCTTCGGCTATGCTGCCGCAGATGGCGGCCTTGGTGTCGGTATCGCCGCGTGCCATGACGGCCGTTCGGATGGCGTCCTCGAAGTTCTGGCTGTCCAGAAAGCAGCGTATGGCCCACGGCACTGTTTCCTGGCAGATGCCGTCGAAGTGGCCCTCGTGGCCTATCTTGTAGATGTCGCGGAGTGGCGGAATCTCGTATCCGAAGTTCTTCCTCACTGCATGTTCCACCTCGTTCTTGGTTATGCGCACGGTGCGCAGCCAGTAGATGAGCGTTGCCACGCACTGGGCGCCCTTGATGCCCTCGCGGTGTCCGTGGCTTACGATGGCCGAGTTACGGGCCTCGCGCATCACGTCGTGATAGTCGTCGAACAGCCATCCCACCGCGCTTACGCGCATGGCAGAGCCGTTGCCGTACGAGTTGTAAGGCTGGGGGTTGGCCGAATGTATCCACTGCTGGAACATGCTGCCGTAGGCTCCCATAGGTTCGGGGTAGCGGCGGCACCAGTCGAGCAGGGCTTCCTTGTAGCTGCGGCCGTTGAGTATGGCGTCGGCAATGGCGACGGTACAGATGGTGTCGTCGGTGTAAGAGCAGTGCTGGCCGAACAGTTCAAAGCCCTCGGCCGGCGTTTCGTCAAACTCAAAGCGCGAACCGATAATGTCTCCTATGATTGCTCCTAACATGGTATCCTGTGTTTAGTGTTTACAAAAGGTAGTGAAACGGGCTGCTGCCGTTTCTCATCGGGTGATCCCGCCGAGAATCGAACTCGGATCAAAGGTTTAGGAAACCTCCGTTCTATCCATTTAACTACGGGACCGAACCGTATGCAAAGGTAATTGTAAATTTTCAGAACACAAAACTTCTGCCCATAATTTTCGTGTTTGCCGCAGCATCAGGTTGCCGGTTCCGAGCGATTTTGTGGTGGTTTTTGCTTTTGAAACAAAAAACGCATGTTGTCGGAACTCCGATAACATGCGCTTTTCTGTTGTCCCAGGCGGATTCGAACCACCACTGACAGAACCAAAAACTGTAGTGCTACCATTACACCATAGGACAAGGAAGCGGTTGCAAAGATACTGCTTTTTTGCGTGTCGGCCAAATTTTTGCCCATTATTTGCGCTCGCGCAGGCAAAAAGACAGGCCGCCCTAAAGGCTCCCTGCGGGGCTGCTGCCGCCGTGCTGCTACTTAACCGTGAGGAGGAAGTAGTTCTTCTTGCCTTTCTGTACGAGCAGGTACTTGCCGTCGATGAGGTCGGAAGCGGTTACGGGTTGGTCGAACGCCGTTACTTTCTCTTTGTTGAGCGACACGCCGCCGCCCTTAACAAGCTTGCGCATCTCGCTCTTGCTGGGGAATATCTGCATGTTGTCCTGGCAGAAGAGGTCGACAGCGGGGCCGCCGAGCAGGGCTTTGTCGAGCGTGTAGTGGGGCACATCCTTGAACACGTCGTTAAGAGTGGCCTCGTCGAGGCTGGCCAGGCTCTCCCTTGTGGCTTTGCCGAAGAGGATGTTGCTGGCTGCTATGGCCATGTCGAGGTCGGCCTGCGAGTGCACCATCGTGGTAACTTCTTCGGCCAGCCGCTTCTGCAACACGCGGCGTCCGGGGTCCTCTCGGTGCTCTGCTACAAGCGAGTCGATGGTCGGCTTGTCGAGAGAAGTGAATATCTTGATGTACCTCTCGGCGTCGTCATCACTCACATTGAGCCAGAACTGGTAGAAGGCGTAGGGCGTGGTGCGGTTGCGGTCGAGCCATACGTTGCCGCTCTCGGTCTTTCCGAACTTCTTGCCGTCGGCCTTGGTGATGAGCGGGCAGGTGAGACAGAAGGCCTCGGCGTCCTGTCCCAGCGTGCGGCGGATGAGCTCGGTGCCGGTGGTCATGTTGCCCCACTGGTCGTTTCCGCCCAGCTGCAGCTTCACGCCCAGTGTCTGGTAGAGGTGCAGGAAGTCGTATCCCTGCAGCAGCTGGTAGGTGAACTCGGTAAAGGAGAGGCCGTCGCGGGCCTCGCCGTTGAGGCGCTTCTGCACGCTGTCCTTGGCCATCATGTAGTTAACGGTGATGTGCTTGCCCACTTCGCGAGCGAAGTCGAGGAAGGTGAAGTCCTTCATCCAGTCGTAGTTGTTCACCAGCTCGGCCTTGTTGGGTTCGCTGCCGTCGAAGTCGAGGAACCTGGCTGCTTGTGCCTTGATGGCTTCCTGGTTGTGGTAGAGGGTCTCGGTGTCGGGGGGATTGCGCTCCTGACTTTTGCCCGAAGGGTCGCCTATCATTCCGGTGGCGCCGCCCACGAGCAGATAGGGCTTGTGCCCACACCGCTGCAGATGGCGCAGCATCATGATGCCGCACAGGTGGCCGATGTGCAGGGAGTCGGCCGTAGGGTCGGTTCCGAGGTATGCGGAGACCATTTCCTTCTGCAGTAACTCCTCTGTTCCGGGCATTATCTGCGCCAGCATGCCGCGCCATTTCAGTTCTTCTACAAAGTTCTTCATATCTTTTTTCGTTGTGATTGTATTGTCGGGTTCTTGTTTTCAGGGGTGTTTGGCTTTCCTGCTGCGCTTCTCCGGTACGGGGTCATAGCCGCTCCCGCCCCACGGGTTGCACCGCAGTATTCGCCAAATGGCCAGCAGCAGGCCCACCACAGGGCCGCGTTTGAGGATGGCCTGGCGTGCGTACTCCGAGCAAGTAGGGGTGAACCGGCAGGAGGAAGGTGTGTAGGGGGTGATAAAGTGCTGGTAGAACAGGATGGGCAAGATGAGCAGCCACGACAGGGCATGAACCAACCAGCGCCATGCCCACAGCAGACCGCGACCGATACTGTGCAGGGTTTTCATAGGCGCTCGCCCATTCGCTCCAGCAGATTGCATACCTGCGCCTCTACCGATGCCGAGCTGTACAACTTGCCGTCGAGCCAGATGAAAGCCACTACTACGGCCTTGTCTGTGGTGGATGCCATGCGTTCTGTGAGCTTCTGCTTGTTCTTGCGGAAGGCTTCGCGCACCTGTCGCTTCACGCGGTTGCGCTTCACGGCCCGCTTGAAGCACTTCTTGGGAACGCTGACGAGCATCTGCACCTGCGGCCCTTGTCCGTCAGACTCTATCTGCATGTACACGGCACGCAGCGGATAGGCCGACAGCGAGCGGCTGCCGCTACCCTTGAAGAGCCTGTCTATGAGCATCCTGCTGCACAGCCGCTCCTCTTTGCCAAGCGTGAAAGCTCCGGATGCAGCCATCGTATCGGTTTACTTGTGCTTCTTCAGATAATCTTTCAGCGCGCTGGTCATTGACGGGAACTCCTGCGAGGGTGCCTCGAAGTCGAGGCGCAGACCCAAGTCTCTGACCGTCTTGCTGGTTGCCGGGCCGAAAGCTCCTATCTTGATGTCGCCCTGCTTGAAGTCGGGGAAGTTCTTGAGCAGCGCATTCACGCCCGTAGGACTGAAGAAGATGAGCATGTCGTAGTCGAAGTTTGCCTTCTCATCGTCGCTGAAGTCGTTGCTCACCGTGCGGTACATCACGCACTCCGTGTGCTGTAGCTTCTTGGCGTCGAGCATTTCCTTGATGTCGTCATTGTGCACGCTGCTCTGCGGAACGAGGTATTTCTCGGTCTTGTGCTTCACCATCGTGGGGATGAGATCCTGCATCTTGCCCGTCGTACCGAAGAAGACCTTGCGCTTGCGGTACTGAACGTACTTCTGGATGTACAGTGCTATGGTCTCTATCACGCAGAAGTACTTCATGTCCTCGGGAATGGTGAGGCGCATCTCCTTGGCCAGATTGAAGAAGTTATCAATGGCATGGCGCGACGTGAACACAACTGCAGTGTGGTCGAGTATGCTCACTTTCTGCTGGCGGAACTCTTTCGCCGAGAGCCCCTCAACCTTGAAAAAGGGCCGGAACACGCATTGTACGCCGAACTCTTTCTCGATATCGTAATACGGAGACTTCTCACTGGTGGGTTGGGGCTGTGATACTAAAATCTTCTTCATTATCAGTGTCCTAAAAATTTATCTTCAAATAACCGTTAATCGTTACCAACGCTCCCCACAGGGAGAGTAAAGGAACGACTTCGAGCGCACAAAAGTACAAAAATATTTGCATAAAGGCACCTTTTTTCCGGAAAAAGATAAGGTAAGTCTTGTAAAGCGACAACAATTTAAACAAAACCACTATAGCCACTGCCATGATGGCAGCAGTATTCATGGGGAGGGCGAAGAACGCCTGCAGCAGCACCAAGGGAAACAGCAATACGCCCTCCATGGAGATAATGAAGAGGTAGGCTTTTATCCATTGTTCATTTTTTTTGCCGCCAAAGAACACCCAGTCGGTGAACGAGTAGGCTGCTGCCTTGAGCAGGAAATAGACCGCTATCACCCCTGTATACAGCCCTATGACCTGGTACTGCCCGATGATGAAGACGTCGCTCACCGTCTCCTTGGTGTAGAAAAAGAACCCCAGGGCCAGCATGAGGCAGGTTTGGAGCACCAGAAAGAGCTGAAAGCGCAGCTCGCCGGATGTCTCTGTGATGACGGTAGTGCCGCTCCGGGGCACGTAAAAGAAGTTCTTGGCCTGCCGGGCGATGAACCTGCGCGACTGCGAGAAGGCTACCGCGGCTAGTATGAAGCTGGCTATCAGGATGCCCGTTATCAGGTTGTCGCCCGCCACCGTATAGGGAACGGGGTCGCCTGCCACACCCATGCGGCCTCCCGTGAGCTCGGGGTGGAAGAGAGAGTCGCCCGAGAAGAACGACTCCTTGTAGTATTTGGGCAGCGGAGCGTTGAGCAGGCTCTTGCCGGGCTGGTGTCCGGGCAGGTGGAGCGTGTCGGGGCGCGAGCTCCAGTGTATGGGAGAGGGCTTGATGTGCTGCCTGATGGCGGAGTCCATCTGTGCGGGCGTGGCGCTGCGGGGCAGCCAGCTCAGCACCTCACGTGGCGTTGGCTGGTGGCGAAGGTGGCGTGCCGCCGGCTGTGTGCCGGCTGCGGCGCCCTGTACCTGTATGGTGTCGCCTGCCTGCATTTACAGTCCGAACTCCTTTCTGATGTCGTTCACGCGGTCCAGCTTCTCCCATGTAAAGAGCTCCACGTCCATTACCTTGGTCTCGTGATACCTGCTGGTGAAGGTCTTTTGCTTCCACTCGTTCCTGCGACCCATGTGTCCGTAGGCCGCGGTCTCCAGATAGATGGGCTGCCGGAGCTTGAGTGTACGCTCGATGGCATGCGGTCTGAGGTCGAACATGCGCATGATGCGCTGCGCAATCTCGCCGTCGCTCAGGGCCACATGGCTGCGTCCGTAGGTGTTCACGTAAATGCTCACGGGCTCGGCCACGCCGATGGCGTAGGCCAACTGCACCAACATTTCGTCGGCCACGCCGGCAGCAACCATGTTCTTGGCTATGTAGCGGGCCGCGTAAGCAGCCGAGCGGTCGACCTTAGAGGGGTCTTTGCCGGAG
The DNA here is from genome assembly GCF_900111525.1 of Prevotella sp. kh1p2. Taxonomy (NCBI): domain Bacteria; kingdom Pseudomonadati; phylum Bacteroidota; class Bacteroidia; order Bacteroidales; family Prevotellaceae; genus Prevotella; species Prevotella sp. kh1p2. The sequence goes on along the minus strand of NZ_FOHY01000006.1, from coordinate 76,053 downwards.
AAGGCGCCGCCGCCGTGGGCGCCTTTGCCGCCGTACGTGTCTACAATAATCTTGCGTCCGGTGAGCCCGGTGTCGCCATGAGGGCCGCCGATAACGAACTTTCCCGTTGGGTTAACAAAGTACTTGATGCGGTCGTTGAACAGGTCAAGCACCTTGCTGCCCAGTTGTGCCTTCACGCGGGGTATGAGGATGTTGATTACATCCTCGCGTATGCGGGCCAGCATGGCCGCGTCGTCGTCCATGAACTCGTCGTGCTGCGTGCTCACCACGATGGTGTCAATGCGCTGCGGTATGCCGTCGTCGCTGTATTCTATCGTGACCTGGCTCTTGGAGTCGGGCCGCAGATAGGTCATCTGCCTGCCCTCGCGGCGTATGTCGGCCAGCGTGCTCATGAGCAGATGTGCCAAGTAGAGCGACACGGGCATGTAGTTCTCGGTCTCGTTGCAGGCATAGCCGAACATCATACCCTGGTCTCCGGCTCCCTGCTCGTCCTCCTCGGCCCTGCTCACGCCGCGGTTTATGTCGTCGCTCTGCTCGTGTATGGCCGTCAGGATGCCGCACGAGTCGCCGTCGAACTGGTATTCGGCCTTCGTGTAGCCTATCTTCTTGATGGTGTTGCGCGCTATCGTCTGCAGGTCTATGTACTCCGCAGAGCGCACCTCGCCCATGATGACCACCTGCCCTGTGGTGCAGAAAGTCTCTACGGCACAGTGTGCGTCTTCGTCGTAGGCCAGGAACTGGTCGAGAATAGCGTCTGAAATCTGGTCGGATACTTTGTCAGGATGTCCCTCGGACACCGATTCTGAAGAAAACAAATAACTCATTTTTCCCTTTCTTTTTTAAGTGGAAAAACACCAAGTGACCGTAAAATCGTTGATTGGATTTTGCAGTTTTAGCATTTTTTTATGTGGTTGCAAGCAGCCAAATTCTTCCACAAGTGTTAACCTTAATATGATAAATCGAGTGCAAAGGTACGAAGTATTTTCCACATTCCCAAATTATTCAGCCTTAAAAAGGGAGCACCGGCGGGTCGGTTGATTGCTGCAGCGCTTGGCGGAGCTATGTTTTAAAGACAGAGTAACATAGTATTTTTCCTGCTGCTGCAGAGGTTTAAAGACAGAGTAACAGAGTATTTTTTCTGTTGCTGCAGAGGTTTAAAGACAGAGTAACATAGTATTTTTCCTGTTGCAGCAGAGGTTTAAAGACAGAGTAACAGAGTATTTTTCCTGCTGCAATGGGCCTGTTTGATAGCAAGAATAAATCAGCAACAATTTGCAAGAAGACAAACTGGTATCCTCCCCTTGGAAAGGGGAGGCGGAGGAGGGGATGATTTGATGGCAGGAATTAGCTAACTTGAAGGATAGACCATCACCTTCTGAATTATGAATTGTGAATTATGAATTACGAATTAGCAGTTTGCTGCTTAACATATCATCCCCTCCTAACCTCCCCTTTCTAAGGGGAGGAACCGTTGCTGCATTGTATGAAACCCACTCCGGCAGGGCTTTTCCGTGCACAAACGATAGCTGCTGAAAATCAATTGATTGCAAGTTGGAAAACAAAAGGTATGCTTCAAGCTCCTTGGAGATGCCTTTCAAGGCCCTTGGTGGTATCTTTCAAGCCCCTTGAACGATACCTTTTACAAACCCGCTCATGATGAGCGGGTTACGCGGAGGCCTTTTTACCGGCCTCCGGAGCCTCCCGAATACCCACCAAACACCCCCTTATCACCCATCACCAGCCATGTATCACCCATCACCTAACACCCATCACCCAGACATCTAACACCCATCACCCAGACATTCCACCCCCATCACCCAACAAAAAACTCAACTCCCGGCCGCCTGCCATTCAGCATGCAGCGGCCGGAAGTTGAGATTTCAAACTGTCGTTTCGTCGCCTTACAAAGGCGGCAGAGGCGGTGCTACTCCTGCGGCAGCATGATGACGCTCACCTTGTTGCCCGTTTCGAGGAACTTCTTCATGAAGGCCGACACGCTCTGCGGCGTCTGCGCCTCCACCAGCCGCTTGTAGTCGGTGTGGGTGTCGAGGCCCACGCGCTCGTACGTACCTATGATGTTGTTCCAGTAGGTGTTGGTCTTTACGCGGTCGTCGGCATTTTTCAGCATCGCCGCCTTTACCTTGTTCAGCATCTCGGCGTCGCAGGTGGTGCCCAGTTTAACGGCTTCCTCGCTCATAATCTTGAGTGCGATGTCCCGCTTCTCGGGCTTCATGGGGCACACGCCAAGGAGGTTGTACTCGTGCGTACCATCGTCGTCGACCGATGAGTTGGCGTAAGCGCCGCACGTGTAGGCAGCACTGGCCTCCTCGCGTATCTGCTTCAGGTACACCATCGAGAGCACCTGGCCGGCCATGTCGGCCTGTATGTCGCCCTCGAGCGTATAGGGCAGCTGGTCGTTGTGCCACACCATGTAGGCCATGGCCTTAGGAGTTTCCATCTTGCGGGTGAACTTGTTCTCCACGTTCCGCTTCGTTGTGTACGATGCGCGCTTGCTGCTTTCGGCCTTGCCCTTGGCAGGCAGGGCGCCCAGATACTGGCAAACGAGCTGGCGGATGGTAGCCTCGTCGAAGTTGCCCACGATGTTGAACGTCCATCCCTGTGCCGAAGCGGTGCGCTCCTTGGCCAGGGTGAGAATGCGGTCGTAGTCGATGTGGGGCACGTCGGCCTGCAGTAGTGGTTTGAGGCGCTTGTTATGGTCGTAGAGAGTGGCTGTAAGCGAGTCGCTCACAGCCGTTTCGGGCGAGAGGGCACGGTTCTTCAGCGCCACGTCATACTGCTGGGTGAGGTTGTGGAAGGCGTCGGGGTCCTTCCTGATGTTGGTAAAATAGAGGTACACCATTTGCAACATGGTCTCCACATCCTTGGGAGTGGAGTTGCCGGAGACGAGCATCCGGCGCTCGCTCATCATCAGGTCGGCGTTTGCTATCTTGCCCGCGAGGGCTTTCTGCAGTTCGGTGCTGGAGAAGTTACCCAGTCCGCTGATGCCTATCACGTCGTTGAAGGTCTTCAGGTTCACGTAATCAGGCTCGCCGTAGAGCGACGAACCGCCGCCTCCTGTGCCCGAGAGGAGCACCTGGTCTTTCTTGTAATCGGTCTGCTTGAGGTTAACCTTTACGCCGTTGGAGAGCTCCAGGCTGGTGTAGCCGAGCTTCTCGTTGCGCGTTTCCTTCTTTATCTTGCCGGCTTTGGGCAGCTCCTTGATGAGCGGTTCGTTCTTCACGTTGTCCACGTAGGCTGCAATCTGTGCCTCGCGGGCGGCCTTCACGGCTCCCAGCAGCTGTGCCTCGGTGGGGTACACGTTGCCTTCCTTCTCGTTGTTGAAGTTGATGATAACCATGTTAGAGTCGCTTTGGGGCAGAAACTCCTTCATCATTTCGTTCACGCCATCTACAGGTATCATGGGCACCATTTGCTTCATGGTCTGGTAGGTGAACTCGATGGGCGGCATGGGCTCGCTGGTCAAGAAGTGCCCCAGGCACTCCGAGTAGAACTGCGAGGTGTAGCGTTTGTCCTTGTTGCTGTAGGCCTTGTCCAGTGAACTGATGTAGTTGTCCTGGAAACGCTTGTACTCAGTGGCCGTGAAGCCAAATTCGGCGGCGCGGCGGGCCTCGGTCAGGGCGGCCTGCAGGGCCTCGGCGGTGTGCTGCATGTCCTTGGGCTGCACGCTGACGGTGAACGCGTCCTTGGTCTTGGAGAAGATGTAGTTGTCGTCGGAGGCCTCTGCATTCACGTAGGGGCAGTCGGCTTTCTGTGCCGCCTCGGTGTAGCGGTTGTCCAGCATGGTTATGGCGGCGTTCTTCATGTAGCCGTACAGCAGGTAGCCCACGTTGCTCTTGAGGCTGTCGGGGAACACGTCGTGCTTGAACATCACATCCACCACGCTCGTTTGTTGCTCCTTATCCTTGTCTATTACCACAATGGGCGTGGCGTTGTCGGGTACCTGCTCGTCTACGATAGGTGCCTCGTTGGCCGGGTTCTTGACCGATCCGAAGAGCTTCTTGATTTCTGCTTCCACGTGGTTTACGTCCACATCGCCCACTACTATAATGCCTTGATGCGACGGGTGGTACCATTTGTGGTAGTAATCTACCAGCTCCTGGCGCTTGAAGTTGTCTATCACGCTCATGAGTCCTATCGGATAGCGGCGCCCGTACTTGCTTCCGGGGTACAGCTTCTCCAGGTTACGCTCGAACATACGGCTCGATGCCCTCGTGCGCAGGCGCCACTCCTCGTGTATAACGCCGCGTTCCTTTTCTATTTCGGCCTGCTCCAGCAGCAGTCCTGTAGACCAGTCGCTCAGTATGAGCAGGCACGAGTCGAGCATGCTCTGCCGCGTCGTGGGCACGTTGTTGATGTTGTACACCGTCTGGTCGATGGAGGTGTAGGCGTTGAGGTCGGCCCCGAACTCGATGCCATTGCTGCGGCACCATTCTATGAGGTCGTTGCCCTTGAAGTGTTTGGAGCCGTTGAAGGCCATGTGTTCCAGGAAGTGAGCCAGTCCGCGCTGGCTTTCTTCCTCCTGGATGGAGCCCACCTTCTGCGCAATGTAGAAGTTGGCGCGGTGTTCGGGCCAGTTGTTGTAGCGGATGTAGTAGGTCAGTCCGTTGTCCAGTCGGCCTATTCTGACCGCCGTGTCGGTAGGAATGGCGGGCATCTCGAACTGAGCCTGCGCCATGCCGGCCACAAACAGCAATGTAACTAAGAGTAGATTTCTGAGTTTCATCATGAATGGAATGGTTTGGTTATTAATCTTTTATCTTTTCGCAAAGGTAGTAAAAAACTTCCATTCGCCGATGCGGACAAGCTAAAAATATATGAGCGGCGGTGAAAAAAGAGATGAAGCGCCTGCTGCCCGGGCTGCTGCAGGTTTGTTGCTGATTATTAAAGACAAAGTAACAGCGTGTTTTTTCGGCTGCTTTTGTGGCTTTGAGACAAAGTAGCTGCTGTTTTAAGACAGAGTAACAGCGTAATTTTCGTATTGCTGTAGCATTGCTTGTTGGCAGGAATTGATAATTACAGACAAGCCGAAAGGCTAACTGGTATCCTCCCCTTGGAAAGGGGAGGCGGGGGAGGGGATGATTATCAGCAGTCTTACCTCATGCTTGTTGCGTGCATCATCCCCTCCTAACCTCCCCTTTCTAAGGGGAGGAAACGCTGCCTGCACCTTGTTTTAAGGTGCGGTTAAGTAGCAGGCGTGGGTGTAAAAGCTATCGTCCGCGAACTTTCGACACCTGTCAAACGATTGTGAGACAGGTGTGGAACGATTGTGCGACAGGTGTCGAAAGGTCCTGCCCGTATGCTCCGGCGCCTCCCTGTCAATCGTTAGGCACCCCGGTCTCTGCCTTTTGGGACGGGCGGGAGACCGGAGTTTCAGTCTCCGGTACCGCCATCGGGCTCGCTGTGGCGCATGTTGCGGGGGTGGTGAGTGAGTATTTCCTCGCGCAGGGTGGTGGTGTCTATGTGGGTGTAAATCTCCGTCGTGCCGATGTCCTCATGCCCCAACATGGCCTGAATGGCACGAAGGTCGGCCCCGCCCTGCAGCAGCGCGGTGGCAAAACTGTGGCGGAGCGTGTGCGGAGAGATAGTCTTGCGGATGCCGGCAGCCTGGGCCTGCCGCTTTATCATGATGAGTATCATGGTTCGGGTGAGGTGATGGCCGCGCCGGTTGAGGAACACATAGTCCTCTTCTCCGGGCTTTATGCGCAGCAGGTTGCGGTCGAAGAACCACAGCTTGAGCTCTTTGACGGCCTTGGGCGATATGGGCACGAGCCGCTCCTTGCTGCCTTTGCCCAGTACGCGCACGTATTGCTCGTCGATGTAGAGGTCGGAGAACTTGAGGTTAACAAGCTCCGAGACGCGCAGTCCGCACGAGAAGAGCACTTCGATGATGGCTTTGTTGCGCTGTCCTTCGGGCTTCGAGAGGTCGATGGAGGCCTCCAGGGCGTCTACCTCCTGCGTAGAGAGCACCTCGGGCAGGTGCTCGCCCAGCCTTGGAGACTCCAACAGTTCGGTGGGGTCGGCGTCGATGAAGCCGTCGAGCAGCAGATAGCGGTAGAACGAACGCACGCCGCTGAGGATGCGGGCCTGCGAGGTGGGGCCGATGCCGCTGTCGTGCAGGGTGGCGGCAAAGCGCTCCAAGTCCTCCAGCTGCACGTCGGCGGGCGGTAGGCTGTTCTCCTTCAGGAAGGCGAGCAGGTGCCGCAGGTCGTTGAGATAGGCCTCGATGGTGTTGGGCGAGTAGTTCTTCTCCAGCTTCAGGTAGCGCTGGTAGGTTCGCACCATGTCGGCAGCAGTATTCTTGTCGGTTTGTTGCTTCATCTTGCAATGTATTGGCCGCCGCCGCATGAAAATAAAAGCGGAAATGCTTTGGCAGTCACACGGGTTTGCGTTATCTTTGCAAAGATAAGAAAAAAAGCATGAAGATACAAATCATTAACGGCCCTAACCTGAACCTGCTCGGCGTCAGGGAGCCGGGCATTTACGGCAAGAGCTCCTTCGAGAGCTATCTGCCGGGGCTGCAGGCCCGCTATCCGGAGGTGCAGCTGCACTACTACCAGAGCAACATCGAGGGCGAGCTGATAGACAAGATGCAGGAAGTGGGCTTCAGCTTCGACGGCATCGTGCTCAACGCCGGTGCCTACACGCACACCAGCATAGCCCTGCTGGACTGCATCCGCTCGCTGCCGTGCCCCGTGGTGGAGGTTCACATCAGCAACGTACACGGCCGCGAGGAGTTCCGCCACCGCTCCCTCATCAGCGCGGGCTGCAAGGGCGTGATTGCCGGATTCGGCCTCGACAGCTACCGGCTGGCCGTAGAGGCCATCCTGAACGGCGTGAGCGAGCCATGACTACAGACGAGTACATCGACGCCCACATAGACCCGGAGGACCCGTACCTGTACAACCTGTGGCGTGCCACGAACCTGCACACCATCCACGGACGCATGGCAAGCGGCCATCTGCAGGGCCGCTGGCTCAAGATGGTGGTGCAGATGCTCCGCCCCAGGAACGTTCTGGAGGTGGGAACCTTTAGCGGCTACAGCGCCATCTGCATGGCTCAGGGACTCGAAGAGGGCGGAAAGGTGTGGACGTTCGAGATAAACGACGAGATGGAAGACTTCACACGCCCGTGGATAGAGCAGTCGGCAGTGGCCTCGAAGATTGACTTCCGCATCGGCGACGCCAATGTGGAGGCTCCCAAACTGGGCGTGGTGTTCGACATGGTGTTTATCGACGGCGACAAGCGCACCTATCTGCAAACCTACGAGATGGCGCTCGGTGTGCTGCGCCCGGGCGGCTTCATCCTGGCCGACAACACGCTCTGGGACGGCCATGTGGTTGACCCTGCGTACGCGAACGACCACCAGACGCAGGGCATAGCGGCCTTCAACGACTTTGTAGCGCGCGACCGCCGGGTGGAGAAGGTAATTCTGCCGCTGCGCGACGGCCTCACCATCATCCGCAAAAAGCAAGAGTAGCTCTGCGGAGATAGTGCTGCTATGCGCTTGCTGCAGGTTAAAGACAGAGTAACAGCGTATTTTTTTAGCTGCTGAAGTGGTTAAAAGACAGAGTAACAGAGTAATTTTTTAGCTGCTGAAGTGGATTAAAGACAGAGTAACAAAGTATTATTTTAGCTGCTTTAGTTATAGAACGAGTAGCTTAAGAGCACGAAATTTCCTACTAAAATCCACAAGGCAAGCCGGTATCCTCCCCTTGGAAAGGGGAGGCGGAGGAGGGGATGACTACCCGGTAGCGGCGCTTTCGGAAACCGACATGCAACCGGCTATCAATCAACTAATTATAAGGAAGAGAATGAAAGCTGCCCTTCAAGCCTCCTGAAGGGCATCATCAACGCCGTTGGAGCTATGCTTCAAGGGGCTTGAAAGGCAGTATCAAGAAAAAGGGAAGGGAAGAGCAGGAAAAAGAGTTGTACCGCGTGGGCACAATTCTTTTATTCTTTCAGCTTGAGGAACCTCACGGGGTACCACACGGAGAGCCAGCTTACGGCTATTACGGTGAGGAAGATGAGGAGCACGTCGAGGTAGTGCACGCTCACCGGATAGGCGTCGACGATGAAGGAACCGTCGCTGTCGCCGAGCCTCACGAGGCCGAACTGCTGCTGCAACAGACAGAGCAGCAGGCCCAAGACGATGCCCACAACGGCGCCTACGGCAGCTATCATGCGCCCTTCGAAGAGGAAGATGCGCGTTATCTGCTTGTCGGTGGCGCCCAGGTTGCGCAGCGTTGCCACGTCTGCTTTCTTGTCTATGATGAGCATGGAGAGTGAACCGATGATGTTGAAGCAGGCCACCACGAGGATGAACGTAAGGAAGATGTAGGCTATCAGCTTCTCTATGGTCATGATTTTGAACGTGTCGTCCTGCTGTTCAAAGCGGTCGAGCACGCGGTACTTGGGGCCTACGATATCCTTGATTTCGCGCTTCACGGCGCCCAGATCGGTTCCGCTCTTGACGCGCAGCTCCAGTGAGGAGAGCCTGCCCTGCTGGCCGAAGAGGCTCCGGGCAAAGGCTATGGGGGCTATGATGTAGTTGCGGTCGTACTTGGTCTGCTTGACCTGGAACACCACTCCGGGCGAATCGAGCGAGTCGAGCGTGAACCCGGCAGCGGGGTTCGAGAGGTCCAGCTGCCCTTCACGTACCGGAGCGTAGATGCGCAGCCCGCCCTGCCAGCGGGCGCCCGTGCCCAGTTGCTGGGCCAGCTGTATGCCGATGGTGCCGTAGTTGAGGTTGGCGGCGTGGAGATCGAACTCACCGTCGCCGTAGAGAATATCGGTAATGTGGGTCAGCTCGGCAAAGTTATCGTCCACACCCTTCAGCGTCACCATGGCCTGTTTGTCCTGGTACATGGCCAGGGCGTTGTCTTCCATGCACTCGGTGGCCACGTCGATGGCCGGCAGGTGGCGCACCTTGAGCAGCAGGGGGTCGTCGGCAGGGGCCGTCTTTCCCTGTACGGGCACGATTTTAAGCTGTGGGTCGAAGGTGGTAAAGAGGGAGGCAACCAAATCGTGAAAGCCGTTGAACACGCTCAATACAATGACAAGTGCCATTGTGGCCACGGCAACGCCAACGACGGAGATAAGGCTGATGATGTTGATGGCGTGCGTACTCTTCTTGGAAAACAGGTAACGGCGGGCGATGAAGAAAGGGAAGGAGACCTCACTTCCGGCCCCACCGGAGACCTCACCCCCATCCCCTCTCCGAAAGAGAGGGGAGGTTTTATCTGGTTGAAGTTTATTGTTTTCCATTTGTTTTCTGTTTCTTTTGTTCCCCTCTCCTTGGGTGAGGGGTTGCGGGAGAGGCCCTTTCTATACTTTCTTTTCTTGGAAGAGTGGCCGTGAGTGAGGTAATCAGTGAACCTCCTCCCTATTTCTTTGATAACGAGTAGGTTGGAACCCTCCCCCTTCTCCTTATCATAGAATAAGGTAGAGCTCATGGTTATACCCCCCTCTCCGAAGGAGAGGGGATGGGGGAGAGGTCCTTAGTTGTACCCCCCCTCTTCTTCGTAGAGATGCAGAGGGTTAGGTTTCATCCCCGTTTCCCCCTTATTCTCCGCTCTCAGAGCCACCCGCAGAGGTACTCCCCTCTCCTTCGGAGAGGGGCTGGGGGTGAGGTTTCAGCAGCTCATCTATCCTCTCCAGATAGTCAAGACTGTCGTCTATGAAGAAGCGGAGCTCGGGGATGATGCGCAGCTGATTGCGTACGCGGGTGCCCAACTCGTAGCGGATGGTTTTCTCGTTGGCCGTGATGTTCTTGAGCATTTCTTCCGACTTATCCGACGGGAAGATGCTGAGATGGGCCGTGCAGATACTCAGGTCGGGGCTGATGCGCACTCTCGTAACGCTCACCAGCACGCCGTGCATCATGCGGGTCTGTCTCTGGAATATCGTCGAAAGCTCCTTCTGGAGCAGCCGGGCAATGCGGTTCTGTCGTGTTTCTTGCATTTATTCTAAATCTATATGTTCAACTTTAGCCTGCTCGTGCAGGAATATCTGCGCCCCCTCCTTAAACCTTTCGGGGTTCTCCGTGGTGAGGTAGTGGCACGATGCGCCCTTGGTGCACTTCAATTCCATCTCCGGATGTCGGGCGAAGTAGTCTTGCAGGCTGTTGGCCACATACTCGCCCTGGGGCACGATGCGGATACCGGGCCGCGTGTACTTCAGTATCTTGGGCAGCAGAATGGGGTAATGCGTGCACCCGAGGATGATGGTGTCGATGGCATCGTCCTTGGCCATGAGCTCGTCGATGCGCTTCTTGACGAAGTAGTCGGCGCCGGGACTGTCGGCCTCGTTGTACTCCACCAGCGGAACCCAGAAGGGGCAGGCCACGCCCGTGACCCGGATATCGGGCCAGAACTTTCGGATTTCGAGCTCGTAGCTGCCGCTCCTCACCGTTCCTTCAGTGGCCAGGAGGCCTACGTGGCGGTTCTTGGTAAGTTGACCGATGACTTCGGCCGTGGGTCGGATTACGCCCAGGATGCGCCGTTGCGGGTCCCAGTGGGGTAGGTCGTTCTGCTGGATGGTGCGTAAGGCCTTGGCCGAGGCCGTGTTGCAGCCCAGGATGACGAGGTTGCAGCCCATCTCGAAAAGCTTGCGGACGGCCTGGCGGGTGAACTCATACACCACATCGAACGAGCGGGGACCGTAAGGAGCCCTCGCGTTGTCGCCTAAGAACACGTAGTCATACTGTGGCAAGAGCTGGCGGATGCCGTGCAGAATGGTGAGTCCGCCGTAACCTGAATCGAAAACACCTATGGGTCCCGGTGTCTGGGGCAGTGTGGCGGTCATCGCAGACTGTCAGCTACCAGCGCCGTAATGTCCTCACCGGCCAGCGAACTGACGTAAGGCACGGCGTTGCCGTCGGTATTCAGGATGAAGGCATAGCCGCGGGCATCGCCTATACCGCGCACGGCTTCGGCCAGTTTGGTCTTCAGCGGCGCGTACGCATCCTGCTCGGCCTGCTTCAGCAGGCGGCGTGCCTCTTCCTTGAAGGCCATGTTCTTTTCCATCATCTCCTGCAGTTCGGCCTGGCGCTTGCGCAGGATGGAGGGTGCGAACTCACGCTGTCCGTCGAGAAACTCTTCATACTTCTTGTTGAATTCGTCCTCCACGCGCTGCATCTCGGCATCGTATTTGCCCTTGAGGTCGTCCAGGTTGCGGCGTGCTATCGCATAGTCGGGCATTGACTCGAAAGCCTTCTGATAGCTGAAATAGCCGAACTTGAGCTGCGTCTGTGCATGGGCAGCCAGCGGAAGCACAAAGAGGAAAAGGGAGAATAATAGCTTTTTCATCATGTTACACCTTGTTTATATAAATTGAGAAATGAGGACAGGCACTTAGGCCTGCCCTCATTCCTTATCTGATAAAAACTTGCTGTGGCTTACTTCAGCTTGGCCTGCACCTCTGCAGTAACGTCTTTCACGCTGTCGCCGGCATAAACGGCTGCCCCTTCCTCGAAGATGTAGGTGTAAGCACCTGCCTTGCCAACGGCCTGGATGGCGTTGCGCACCTTGGTCACGATGGGCTCCATGAGTTCGTTAGATTTCTTCTGCAGAGCCTGCTGGTTGTCCTGATAGGTCTGCTGAATCTTCTGATACATATTCTGAAGCTCCGTCTCCGTTTCCTGCTTCTTGGTAGCGTTCATGGTGCTCTGAGTCTTCTGGTACTCATCATTCTTGCGTTGCAGCTCGTCCTGCATAGCCTTGAGGTCGTTCTCGTACTGCTTCTGCAGTGCCTGGAGTTCGCCGTTGGCCTTTGAAACATCGGGCAGCGACTGCATGATAGTCTGCGTATTAACGCGTCCGAACTTCTGGGCGAACATAGCCATAGGTGCCAGAAGCATCAACATCAAAATCAATTTTTTCATTTCTGTTTTCTATTTAAATAATTGTTTTATTCTTGTTCAGCGGCTGCAAATATACAACAATTAGTTTGAATAACCTAACTTCTGCAGCACTTCGTTGCTGATATCTATCTTTGGTGAGCCGAAAATGATGCCGGTATCGCTGGCACGGTCGAGCACGAGGCTGTAACCTCGCAGGTCGGATATTTCCTTCACTGTGTTGTAAACTTCCTCCTGGATGGGCCCCATGAGGCTTTCGCGCTTCTTGAAGAGTTCGCCCTCGGGGCCGAAGTACTTCTTCTTGAGCTCGGAGGCTTCCTTTTCTTTATTCATGATTTGCTCCTGCTTGGCTTTCTTCTGCTCCTGGGAGAGGAATACTACCTCGTTCTGGTAGTTCTTGTACATGGTCGAAGCCTCGGTGTTCAGCGCCTCTACTTCGGCCTGCCACTTCTTGCTTACCTGGTTGAGTTGCTCGTTGGCGCGCTCGTAGGCAGGCACATGTTTCAGGATGTAATCCATATCAATGAGCGCGAACTTCTGCGCCTGGGCTGCCATTGCCACCAGAGCGAACAGGCAGAGTGTGATAATCTTCTTCATATCCTTACTTTTTTTAAATCTTAGACGGACGTTGCAACCTGCGGTTGAGGCCGACATACATCTTTTAACAATAAACTCTCTGTATTTTAACTTGTTTAAAACTCTTGCCCGAGGATGAAGTGGAACTGGCTGCCGCCTTTGGTTCCGAACACCTTGTCGAAGCCGTAAGCCCAGTCGATACCCATGAGGCCGACCATCGGCAGGAAGATTCTTACGCCTACACCGGCGCTGCGCTTCATGTCGAAGGGATTGAACTTGCCGGTATCATTCCACGCATTACCTGCCTCGACGAAGCCGAGACCGTAGATGGTGGTGTTACCCAACATGAACGGATAGCGGAGCTCGAGCGTGAAACGGTCGTAGGCATAGCCTTCCTGATAGTAAGGAGTGAGCGAACCGTTCTCGTATCCGCGCAGTCCTATGGTCTCCTCGGCATAGCCGGTGGAGTATCCGCTCATGCCGTCGCCACCCATGTAGTAGGTTTCAAACGGCGACTTCTTGTACTTGTTGTAGCTTCCAAGCAGGCCCAACTCCACTCTCGTCATGAGCACCAGACACTTCTGGCCGCTCGTGAGGGCCGTGTAGGTCTTGGCCTTGAACTTCCATTTGTGGTATTCCACCCACTTGTATTTCTCCTGTTGCTCCTGAGAATAGGTGGCCGACTGCCTGTCCGTGGCCAGGTGTTCGTAGTCCTTGCCGTCCCACTTAGACCAAGGTGGGGTGAGACTGACGGATGCCAGGAACTCCGAACCGCGGCGCGGGAAGAGCTGGTTGTCGGTAGAAGTGCGGCTCACGGACACGCTGAGGTTGATGTTGTTGGCATCGCCGTTGGTCATCAGGAAGTAGCGCCAGTTCTTCAGCATATATCTGGTGTAGGCCAACTGTACCGACAGCTGGAAGTAATCGTCCGGCCAGCGCAGGCGCTTGCCCCATCCCAGGCTCACGCCCATCATCTTCACGTACGTATCAGGGTCGTAATAGTTCTCGTAGTTGTTGTAGTAGCTGTTGCCGTAACCATACAGATAGTTGTAGTAGTTATTCATGTAGCCACTATTGTAGTAGTTACTCGACACGTCGGTCTGCTTGCTGTAGTAGGCTCCTATGCTGAACTGGATAGGCCGCTTGTTGCCAAACCAGTTGGTGGAGTAGCTGGCGTTGTAGCTCTGATAGTAGGTTCCGTTGGTCTGAGCGCCGATACTAAGCACCTCGCCGTCGCCTATCGGCATGATGCCCCGGTGCTCCTTGTTGCGGTTAAACAAGTTCCGGAGCGAGAAGTTGTTGAGTTTAAGCCCCACGCGGCCAATGACTCCCGTCTGTCCCCAGCCGAGTGAGAACTCTATCTGGTCGTTGCTCTTCTGAACCAGGTCCCAGTTAATGTCCACGGTGCCGTCTTCATAGTTGGGCCTAACGTCCGGATTCACCTTCTCCGGGTCGAAGTGACCCATCGAGGCCAGCTCTCGGGCCGAGCGGTGGAGGGCTTCCTTCGAGAACAGATCGCCCGGTTTGGTGTGCAGCTCACGGCGAACCACGTTCTCGTAGAGGCGGTCGTTACCATTAATGCGCACATGGTTGATGTGTGCCTGCTGGTTCTCGGTGATGCGCATCTCCATATCGATGGAGTCGCCCACGATGTTCACCTCCGTAGGTTGCAGGTTATAGAAGATGTAGCCGTTGTTCCAGTAGAGGTTGCCCACGGCATCCTCGTCTTCGATAAGGCGCTTGTTGAGCAGCTTCTGGTTGTACACGTCGCCCTTCTTCATGCCCAGCACGTTGGCCAGATAGTCGGTAGAGTAGACCGAGTTGCCCACCCAGGTGATGTTGCGGAGGAAGTACTGCTTGCCCTCATTTACCTTTACGTACACGTTAACGTGCTTGTCGTCGTAGTTCCATACGCTGTCCGCCAGTATCTCCGCGTCGCGGTAGCCGTACTCGTTGTACTTGCTGATGAGGTTCTTCTTATCGGTCTCCCACCGTTCGGGGGTGTATTTCTTGGGTTTGAAGATGTTGGTGAGCTTGCCGGCCTCGTGGGTCTTGGCAAATGCTCCTTTGGTAAACATCGAGCCCTTTATCTTTTTGTCCGAGAGATGTTCGTTGCCCTCGATGGTTATCTGGTGCACGCGCATCTTCTCCTTCTTGTCAACTATCACGTCGACGATGACCTGGTTCTTGCCTGCTACGTCGTCGCGCTGGTTTATTTCGATGTCGGCATTCTTGAAGCCCTTGTCGTCGAAGTACTTCTTGGCCAGCACTTTGGCGCGGTCTATGGCGTTAGGCGTAATCTGCGAGCCCTTGAGCAGGCCGAGCTTGGTGTCCATATCCTCGCGCTCGCTCTTCTTCAGGCCCACGTAGTTGATGGTTGATACGCGCGGCCTTACGCGCAGCGTAAAGTGCAGCCACGCCTTGTCGCCGATGATGGAGTCGACCGACAGCTGCACCTGCGAGAACAGTCCGTGGCGCCAGTAGCGCTTCACGGCCTCGGTGGTGGCCGAGCCCGGCAGTTCTATCTTTTGTCCTACGGTGAGTCCGGAGATACCGGTGAGCACGTAGTCTTCGTATCCTTCAACCCCCGACACGTTGATGCCGCCGATGGTCACTGTGCGGGGAGTGCCCGCGTAGCTGATTTCAGGATGCACGATTTTGTCCTGTGCAGAGGCTGCCGTGCAGCAACAGAGTGCGACGAAAGCCGTCCACACCTTATTTATATAGTTCATCATTCAGATTGATTTTCGTTCTCTATTTGGTCTTCGGTCTTTCCGAACCTGCGCTGTCGCCGCTGGTAGTCGGCTATTGCTTTGTGCAAGTCCTGCTCATTGAAGTCGGGCCAGTAGGTATCACAGAAGTACAGCTCCGAGTAAGCTATCTGCCAGAGCAGGAAGTTGGAAACCCTTACTTCGCCGCCCGTGCGGATGAGCAGGTCGGGGTCGGGCATGAAGCTCGTCTCCAGATGGCTGCTGATAACATCCTCCGTAACGTGGAACGGCTGTATGTGCATCTTCAGCGGATGCAGGGCCGGGTCTCGCTCGTCGATGATGCGCTTCACGGCCTGGGTAATTTCCCACCTCGCGCTGTAGCTCAGCGCCACTACCATGGTCATGGTGTCGTTCCCTGCCGTGTGCTCTTCGGTCTCGCGGAGCTTCTGCTGCACGTCGTCGGGCAGCCTGTCTATGTCGCCTATGACGCGGAACCGCACGTTATTCTTCATGAAGATTTCGTCTTCCAGCGAAGAGAGCACCAGCCCCATGAGGGCCGAAACCTCGTCGGCAGGCCGGCTCCAGTTCTCGGTAGAGAAGGTGTAGAGCGTCAGGAACTTTACGCCAAGGCGCGTACACTCTGCCGTGATGCGCCTCACCGTGTCCACGCCGGCCTGATGTCCGTAACTGCGGGGCTTGCCTCGTTCGGCTGCCCAGCGGCCGTTGCCGTCCATTATCATGGCAATGTGCCGCGGAATGCGGGTCATGTCTATCTCTTCGTTCATGCTCTTTCGTTATTTATTCGTCCTCATTGTGGCAAGTGCGGCACTTGGCCATGAAGCTGTACGTAAGCGTTAGTTGCAGTGCCGAGTAGCAGTCGGTGTTCTTGAACAGCCCGCTGCTCTTTACTGCGTATGGGTCGGAGACGCCGTCGAGCTTGTCGCTCATCGAGAAGTGCATGGCCCATTCCAGTCCCACGTTGAGCCTGTCGCCCACTTTGTACTTCACACCAAGCCCCAGGGGCACGTTGGCCGTCACCACGTCCTTGTTGCCTCCGCTCACGTAGGTGGCACCTATGCCGGCAAAGACAAAGGGCGTGAGCCTGCGTGCACCGCGATAGTCGCGCCCCGTTCCGTAGGGCCAGAAGTTGTACTCGTAAGTTACACTGAGGTCGGCCACGTTGTTGTCGAACTTGTAAGGCGCCTGCACGTAGTCGGGCCAGTACGTATCCACGTTGTCCGACGAGCCTTTCAGCTTGCCGTAGCTGCCCATGAGGCGCAGCCCCATGTAGGGGTTCAGGTTGCGGCGCAGCACCAGCGAGGCCGCCGGCTGCATGCCTTTGAGGATGTTGCCGTTAAAGTCGCCCTCGTAGGCCACTGTGCCTACGCCGGCGCCTATCTCCATCCTGTACTCCACGTCGTCCTGCGCATAGGCACCGGCGGCGGCAGTCAGCATGAGCAACAGCAGTATCCTCTTCATGGGTTTTCAGTATTTTACTCTGTAAAAACCTTCTGCGGGTTCTGCCAGCCGAGCCTGTTCAGCCGGCCCCGCCACACCTGTCCGCTCTGTCCGCATACGAGCCAGAGGAACTGGTCAGCGTCAACGGTCATGGCGAATGATGTTGCGCTCGAGGCGAATGACGGCGGCAGGGCGATGCTTCCTTTCTTCCAGGTAATGCCCCCGTCGTTACTTTCGTAGAACTGGGCAAAGGCCTCGGCCGTTGTATGGCCCATACCGTTGCCTCCTATGGCGAGCAGACGGCCTCCGTAGACCGCTGTCTGCAGGTTTGCGAGATTGGGCAGGGCGAGCTTGTTCTCCGTGCCGGTAGCGTAGTAGGTCCACGGCTGGCTGCCGTCGGCTTCCTGTATCTTGCCCCATACGCGGGCATCGGTAGCGGTGGTGCCGGTGAGCACGAGCTGGCTGCCGTCGTTGGTAGACAGCGGAAGAGCCAGCAGCCGCACGTTGCCCGTAGGCAGCTGGGCGGCGGAACCTTCCATGGCATCGGCTTGCCACGACGTGCCGTCGGCCGAACTCATGATGCGGTTGTCCGCGGAGAGGGCGTAGAGCCTGTCCTGCGTGGCTCCGGTAAGCTGGCGGAGCGATGGCTGTGCCACGGCAGTCCACGAGGTGCCGTCGGCCGAGCGCAGCACCTTGCCGCCGCTGTAGGTGTAGAGCGTGTTGCCCCGGACTATGGCACTCTTGTACGCGTTGGCGTCCAGAGCTACGGAGGTGGCTGTCTCCTGCCAGCCGGCACCGGCCGTGGTGGCGCGCTTGTACACGTGAGTAGTGCCGCCGCGCAGGCCGAACACGTACAGACTGCCGCCTGCTGCCACTGCCTGCATGGCCTCTAAGGCGCCCAGACGGGCGTCGGTTGTAACGGGGCTCCACACAAACAGGTGCCCTTTCTGCCTGTGCACGTTCACCTTTACGGTGTAGGCACGGAAGTTGGCGCCCGAGTTGGAGTAGGCGCGGAACTCGCGCGGCTGCTCAAAGTTGATGGAGTCGGCACTCCGATACAGGGCCAGACTGTCGCTTGTAAGGCTTTTGTACACGATTGAACCCGAGTTCTTGCTCGCTATGGTGCACACTACCTTGGCGGCGTTGATGCCGTAGGGCAGCGAGTCGGCATTGTAAATCTGCCGGTTGGTGTGGTCAATGTAGAACTTGTAGCCGCTGCAGTCCACCGTTGTTGTGTACGAGGTGTCCTTTCCAGCGGCAGTAACGGTGTCTATGCGCTGCTTCAGCGTTCCCACCCTGAACGACGTGATGGCCGTGTCTTCGTAATAAGTAATTTGCTCGTCCTCGTCTTTCAGGCACGAAGCAAAGACAAACAAGGCCGAGAACAGTAAAGCGAAAGGTATGTATTTCCTTGTCATTTACACGCTATTTGATTAGAATTTTCCATGCAGGATATAGCCTGCCGCCGGCTTGTTAGCAGTTTTTCCGGTTCCGACAGCGCGTATCCCCACAAGTTATTGGCTGCAAATTTACTTAGAATTATTCAAATAGCGATTATTTTTAAGGCTTAATTATGTAAATTATTCATTGCCAACGGCTTTTTTTAGGTTTGTTTAGAGAAAAGCTGCTGCCACGGCTCATCCTAAAACAAGGCCGCCACTTAAACAGTTAAGTGGCGGCCGGTATAGAGTCGGGGGAAAGCACTTTCCCCCTTGAGTTGATGTAACCAGTAAGCAGAGTGTTTAATCTGCTGACCAGATGTTGGCCGATGCAATGTTATTGCTTGTCCAATTAAGAAGCGTGCCGAAAGTCACTGTCGTTGCGTTTGCCGATAGATAGTATGCGTGTCCGGTACTATTGGCCGTTTTCAACATAAAGTAGCCGTTTGTTCCATGGCTTTTGTACATATCTGATACGCCGTTAGTTGTATCGTAGAAGCCGTAGAGAGGCAGGAAGAAGTACTGGTCTATGTTGTCCGCAGTTGGTCTGCCTTTCGCTGAACTTTGCGTGGCTTGTGGGGCAGTTCCATTGTCAAAGCCCGGTATATACTGCTTTTTCTTCAGCCATACGCCACCATGATAAGTTATCTTTGCGCCCGTTGCGGGATTGGTCGTGGTGTACGACTGTTGGTAAGCTCCCGTGTGGCCATCGTCAATCAGTGCGCCTGCGCCGATGTACATCTTTGCTTCGGTTGCCGAGGGGCAGTTCTTGCAGCTCTGGGTAGCTATATCCATATTGGTGCCCCCGGTCGGAACTGTGTGGATACCGCTGTTGCCGGCGCTCCAGGTATGGGCATCGCCCACACCGTAGGGCTCGTAGGCGTCCCACTGATAGAAGTTCTTGTCGGCGCGGAACCCGCTGTTAAGATACTGTTCCGTGTTACTCGGCTTTATCGTAATGTTGATGCTGTAGCGGTGACCGGGCAGCAACTGGCGCGTCTTGAGCGTGAGCTTGTTGTTTACTTCGGTCAGATAGTTTTGTGCGCCGCCGATAGTTGCACCCTTGCCGGCCATGTCGAATACGAGCGAAAGGCTCTTTTCGGGCTGTGCCGGGTCAACGATAAGGCTCTGATAAGCAGTTTCGGCAGTGGCGGAGGTGTTGTTTGCAACTGCAAACTTGAGCGCCACGGCATCACCCGACACGGTGTAAGACCTGTCGGCTATCTTTACGGCAGCGTTCGGATTGCTCAACTTGTCGGCAGTAGACAGGCTGAAAGCATTTACTACCGTGCCGTCGGAGGTTTTGAGCACCACGCGCATGCGGGTAAACAGGTGCTTGAACGACAGCATGCCCAGCGGAGCATTCTTACCCGTAATGGGCTCCGAGACGCATTGCATGGCGTCTACGGTGCTCCTCTCGTTAACGGTAATGGTGCTGATGTCGGTTCCCTCGGCAGCGTAAGGTGCCGTACCGATGTAGAACAGCACCTGGCAACCCACCTTGCCCTTCACCGTCAGCTTGTTGTCGGCTATGGTAACGGTCTGCACGGGGGCAATGGTCTTGTTGGTAGCGGGGTCGAATACGTAGGCGTAAACCTTCTTTCCGTTCAGGTCTACGGTGTTGTAAACCGTGGCGCGGGTGCCCTGGCGGCGGCTCTCATCGGTCACCTGTGTCTGCACCTCCATACCCATAAAGGTTTGTGTTTCCACTGCCGGCTGTGCTGCAGCAGCACGTGTAAAGGCCGAGTCGTTAGCGGCTTCGCCCACGTTGTAGGTCAGTTCGATGCCGTCTTTCAGCACAGTGTTGGCATTCTCGGTCTCTGTCTCGTCGTTGGAGCACGAAGCCAAGGCAAGCAAAGCAAACAGTCCAACAGTAAACTTAGTAACTTTCATACTTTTCATCTTCATCTTTTGTAACTTGATTTTGCTGTTAAAAACCGAAAGGAGCTTCCTCGTCATCATTTTCATCCATGAATTCATCTTGGGCGTTTCCTCCATTTTGCGTTGACAGGGGCGCCAACAAATTCTCCGTGAACACTTGAATAGTGTCGGTGCACGGAGCCACATAAAACTTTTTAATTTTCATTTGGCTTTTATAATTGATAATTTTAACTCTCTGCCCACTAATCAAATAGGCGTTGCAAATCCACAAAAGAATTTGACAAGTTGGTCTGTTAGGCCCTGAAAGTTTAAGATTTTTAACGGTTGTTGTTATTGTTTTAAAATGTAAAAAATCAGTTTTTAGCGTCTTGTAACCAGCGGTTTGCCTTCCGCCAGGCCGTTGCCGGCGGGCTTTCCGGATATAAGCAGGAACTTTCGACAGGTGTCAAACAATTGTGTGACACCTGTCGCATAATCGTGCGACAAGTGTCGAAAGTTCCCGAATGCTGCCTTCGGCACTGCCGGGGCACTGTTCTTTAGACCCGTAGGAGAACTTTCAGGCCCTGCCCTAACGGCTGCAGCCCGGTTTCTGCTACCGGCCGGCCGCGCGGAACGTGCCCCCGTAAACAGCCGCCCGCCGGCACTGCCAAAGTTGTAAAAATGCACCTGAAGCGCTGCCTGAGCAAAAAAAACTTGCCAAAGGCTACCCGTTGTAACATGTTTTTTATATCTTTGCAACTGTATACCAGTCCTATCAAACACCAACACAACAGTAACATGAAAACAAAAAAAATGATGACATTGGTTACAGCGTTGCTACTGGCCGCGCAAGTGCAGGCCCAGCAGGGCGACGGAGTAACCCAGTACGTGAACCCCTTTATCGGTACGGGAGCCGTGGATGAGAACAGCCTCATGGGCAACACGTTCCCCGGAGCCACCATGCCCTTTGGTATGGTGCAGCTGAGCCCCGACACCCACGATGCTCCCAATGGCTACTGCCCCTCCGGCTACAGCTATAACGAGAACCGCATCTACGGCTTCAGCCACACTCACCTTAGCGGTACGGGCTGTGCCGACTTAGTAGACGTGCTCGTGATGCCTACCTCGCGCAGTCTCGACGAGCTCACCCGAACAGAGGACTTCAGCTCACCATTCTCGCACCGGAACGAGAAAGCCAGCGTAGGTTACTACTGCGTGAAGCTCGACGAGAGCGGAGTGCAGGCCGAACTCACCGCTACCACCCGCACCGGCATGCACCGTTACACCTTCCCTGCGGGCAAGGCAAACAACCTGGTGTTCGACCTCAACCACTCGGTCGACAAGGAGAAAGGCCGCAAGAAGATATTCGACGCCCAGATAAGGCTGCTCGATGCCTACACGCTCGAGGGCTATCGCTACCTCGACGGGTGGCAGCGGTACCGCAAGGTGTACTTCTACGCCAAGTTCAACCGTCCCGTTAAGGACAAGATATTCAAGGCTTACCACTTCATCTTCCGCGACGGCGACTGGGCCAACGGCCGCAACGTGAAGGCCCTGTTGAGCTTTGAACCCAGCACGGAGCCGCTGATGGTCAAGGTTGCCCTGTCGCCCGTGAGCTACGAGAACGCCAAGGCAAACATGCAGGAAAACACGGGGTGGGACTTTGACGGCATCCATGCCCAGGCCGTAAAGGCATGGGAGAAGGAACTGTCCAACGTCCGCATTGACGGCACTGATGACCAGAAGGCCATCTTCTACACCGGACTCTACCACGCCTACATACAACCCAACACCATCAGCGATGTGAACGGCCAGTTCATGTACGCCGACTACACCACCGGACAGCTACCTGAAGGCGACACGCACTACAGCACTTTCTCGCTCTGGGATACCTACCGCTCCTGCCACCCCATGTACACAATCCTGAAGCAAGACCGCATTGCCGGCATGGTTAACAGCATGCTGCGCCAGTATGATACCTACGGATACCTGCCCATCTGGCAGTTGTGGGGCACGGACAACTACTGCATGATTGGCAACCACGCCATCCCGGTGATGGTTGACGCCGCCCTGAAACACATACCGGGCGTAGATGCCCGCAAGGTGTTCGAGGCCGTGAAGGCAACTTCGCTGCGTGAGCACATGAACTCGCCCTGGAGAGTGCTCGAAAAGTACGGCTATTATCCGGAAGACCTGCAGAGCCAGTCGGTCTCCATCACCCTCGAAGAGGCCTACGATGACGCCTGCGTGGCCCGTCTGGCCAAGGAGCTGGGCCGGCAAGAGGACTATGAGTTCTTCCTCAACCGCTCCCGCAGCTACCGCAACCTCTTCGACCCGCAGACCAAGTTCTTCCGTGCAAAGACCAGCGACGGCAAATGGATGGAGCCCTTCGACCCCCTGCAGTACGGCGGAAACGGCGGAAACCCCTACACCGAGGCCAACGCCTGGCAGTACCGCTGGTACGTTCCGCAGGACGTGCCCGACCTGGTGAGCCTCTTCGGCGGCAAGAAGAACTTCGAGAAAGAGCTCGACCGCTTCTTTACCTACGCCACCGACCAGAGCGCAACCAAGAACGGCAACGCCTCCGGTTTCATCGGTCAGTACGCCCACGGCAACGAACCGAGCCACCACTGCATCTACCTCTACAACTGGGCCGGCGCCGAGAAGAAGGCGCAGTTCTATGCCAACAAGGTAATGAACGAGCAGTACAAGAACCGCATCGACGGCTACTCGGGCAACGAGGACTGCGGCCAGATGTCCAGCTGGTACGTGCTGAGCAGCATGGGCTTCTACCCCGTAGACCCTGCCAACGGCGTTTACAGCTTCGGCTCGCCACAGCTTAGGCGCGTGGAGATAAGCCTGCCGGGCGGAAAAACCTTCACCATCAAGACCAACCGCAAGGGAGCCGACGACTGCTATGTGAAGTCCGTCAAGCTGAACGGCCGCAAGTACACCCGTAACTACATCCTGCATTCCGACATCATGAACGGCGGAACGCTGGAGTTCACCATGGGCAAATAAGCCCTTCGGCACCCCCTGCCGCGGCGGATATATGCTTCAAGGCGCCTGAAGGCATCCTTCAAGGGCCTTGAAGCTATCCTTCAGCCGCCTTGAACACCACCTCTTTCGCAGCGCCCAGCCACAGGCAGTTTGGGCGGTGCTGGCGAAATAAAGCGGAAGAAGTGGGTGGCAACGGAAGAAAAAGTGAACCGACACAGACTTAAATATAATGAATAAACTTACCGTTTGCGGAAAGAGAGAATACACAGAGGTAGGATTAAGTATGCACAAGTTAAACCCCGCTCACGGTAATATCAATCTCTAAACACCAAATAGTTATTTATTTTGTCAATAAGACAACCGGCCTGGCCGGTTGCGAAATCTTGATTATACCCTTAAAACAAAAGTGTTGCTGGCGGTTGAAGGCAACTGTCAGCTCTGGAAATGAATAAACCAATTCATCTATTCACTAATAACTTTGACTACAACTATGATTAAAAAGCAAAGAAAGTTATCTACAGCAACGGAACGCTCGCTCCTTGTCTGCTCCGTATTTGCATTGTCTTGGTTCGCCGTTCCGGTGAATGCAGCTGATAATGTAGGTTTACATTCGGCAAAGAGCGTAGCTTCGGCCCAGCAGAATGTTGGGAATGTTGTTGTGACTGTTGTCGATAAGGCTGGCGAACCGGTAGTGGGTGCCAGCGTGGTCGTTAAATCCACCAAAACCGGTGGCGTAACGGACATTGACGGAAAGGTATCAGTAAGCGCCAAGCAGGGCGAGCTGATACAAATCTCTTATGTAGGTTTCACCAATCAGGAGGTACGTGTAAATGGTTCGAACTTACGCATAGTGCTGAATGAAGACCAGGAAATGCTCGACGAAGTGGTGGTTGTGGGCTACGGAACCATGCGTAAGTCGGACCTGACCGGTTCTATCGCCACCACAAAAGGAGACGAAATTATCAAGCAACAGGGCTTTAACGCCCTGGAAGGCCTGAAAGGCAAGGCCGCCGGTGTGAACATTTTCAACAACACCGGGCAGCCTGGAGGCGAAATGCGAGTAATCATCCGCGGTATCTCAACCATCAACGCGTCTGCCAACCCGCTGTATGTGGTAGATGGAGTGGTGATGTCGAGCATTGATTTGCTGAACCCTAACGACATTGAGTCTATCGAGGTGCTGAAGGATGCCTCATCAGCAGCCATCTACGGTGCCCGTGGTGCCAACGGCGTTGTGATGGTTACAACCCGGCGGGGCAATGCGGGTGAGGGCGTGCACGTGGCTTACGACGGCTCGGTTTCTGTTAGCACAATGGCTCGCAAGATGGATGTCATGAACGCCAGCGAGTGGATGACAGCTTTCAAGCAAGGGCTCGAGAATGCGAATGCCTGGCAGGGAAAGAACTTCACAACCGACTTGTCGCAGATATTCACAGACTCTCGCCTGTTCAAGAACGGCGTACCAATCTACGACACCGACTGGCAGGATGAGGCTTCTCGTACCGCCGTGTCTCATAACCACCAGCTAAGCATCATGCGCAGTGGCAAGGATTATTCCGTTGGAGCTTTTGTTAACTATACTGACCAGGAAGGTATATTGAAGAACTCCTACTTCAAACGCCTGAATGCAAAGGTGTCTTACGATGACAAACCTACCAAGTGGCTCTCTACTTCCTTAAACCTCATGGTGAACCATACATGGGGCAACCGTACATCTGATAACCCTTACGGACAGGGAGCCTTGCGTACAATGATAGAGCAGCTGCCCTTCCTGCCTGTCATGATTGACGGGCACTATGCACAAACCAACGATGTACTTACAACGGCCATCCTGAACAACCAGAATGACCCAAGCAAGGGAACGCAGGGCTACAGCCCGGAAGGGGTTGGAAACCCTGTCGAGTTGCTCGAAAGAATGTATGCTATGAACTACCGTACCCAGATATTCGGCAATGCCGCCTTCACTTTCCATCTGGCAAAAGGCCTGGATTTAAAGACACAGTACGGTATTGATTACAGCCGCTCACGCGACAAGAGCTATACTCCGTTCACACCGCGGCCGCTCATCAACCAGAGTTCAGAGGGTGCTGCCAGCACAAGTAACTCCGACAGGTTCTACTGGCAGGAGGAAACCTACCTGACTTATTTGAAGGACTTCGGTAAGCATCATATCAATGCCATGGCCGGTATGTCATGGCAAGGGTCCAAGTACGACTACTCCGGAATGAGCGACAGCAAGTTTGTTGACGACTTCTACGGATTCTACAACTTAGGATCGGGCACCAACAGACCAAGTGTTGGGAGCGATTGGGATAAGTGGACCATGAACTCTTACTTCCTTCGTGTTGCCTACAACTATAATGACACCTATCTGGCAACCGTTACCGGCCGTTACGATGGTTCTTCCAAGTTCGGTGCTGATAACAAGTACGCCTTCTTCCCCTCATTAGGCTTGGGCTGGGTAGTTTCGAACGAGCCGTTTCTGCGCGACAACAAGGCTGTAAGCAGGTTGAAGTTGCACACTTCGTTCGGCCTTACAGGAAACTCGGAGATAGGTACGTTCGGCTCTCTGGCAACCGTGAGCCAGTCAAACACCATCATCGGCGATGCCCTGCACGTGGTTTCTTACCTTGACAACATGCCCAACCCATTGCTGAAATGGGAAAAGACATTCCAGTGGGACCTTGGTTTCGAGCTCGGCTTATTCCAGAACCGGTTGAACTTTGACGTGTCCTACTACCGCAAGTACACATCAGACCTGCTTCTGAACCGCCCTGTTCCGGAGTCAACAGGTTACTCCTCCATCATGGATAACGTAGGAGCAGTGTCCAACCAGGGTATCGACCTGCTGGTTACTGCTTATCCTATCCAGACCAAGGACTTTGAGTGGAAGTCGACGTTGAATATGGGCTTCAATAAAAACAAAGTGGAGAAGCTGGACGAGAGCTCGTCAGTTGACCCCATATCGGGCAAAAGACAAATCACACTCGATGGCTTCGTAGGCTATGACATGCTGATCCGTGAGGGCGAACCCCTGTCAACTTTCTATGGTTACAAGCGTGCCGGCATCTATGATGGCAACCCTGCAAACTGGGATGCGGCAACTATGAACATCCCGTCAACGGTTGGCGAGAAGGTTACTTACAAGAACCGCCAGATTATAGGCAACGGTCTGCCTGACTGGATGGGCTCGTTCATCAACACCTTCAGCTACAAAGGCTTTGATCTGACAATTGATTTCCAGTTCTCACTTGGCGCAGATATCATGCAGGAATACTACCACTCAACGGTTGCCCGCTTCTTGACAAACGGCTTGGACCGTCTCTATACAGAGGCTTGGCATCCTACTTTGAATCCAAATGGTCATGAGCAGGCTATCCGCTTGAACAACTTTGGACAGGGAGCGAATAACGCCGCAGATGATGATTGGGTTGCCAATGGCTCCTACTTGCGCTGTAACTTGATTCAGTTAGGGTACACGTTCGACAAGAACATTGTCGGTAAGCTCGGCCTTTCAGCACTGCGCGTTTACGCAAACCTTAACAACCTGTTCCTTGTTACAGCCAGCGACTATCTTGGATACGACCCGGATAACTCAACACGTTTGGGCTCTAACAAGTGGGGCACTAACCGCCAGTTCTTCTCCTACCCACGTCCAAGAACATTCACTCTGGGTGTCAACGTGACATTCTGATGGATTATTCACATGTTCAATTAGTTAATAAGACAAATATGAAAAAGCTCAAATACATATTCATGTTAGGTGCACTCATGGCAACCCTTACTTCCTGTAATGATTTCCTTGAGGAGAAACCCCTTGATGAGAAAACTGCAGACCAGTTCTGGAAGACCGCGGAGGATGCAGAATCTGCTGTGTCGGCCCTATACTTCGGTGGTGTTCCTTATCTGAATAACACTGATGTTGACGGCGGATGGACTCCTAAGGCTACCATGTGGGGCGGCATCATGTCAGGCCTTTATATCGACAAGCGCAAGGACAGAACGTTTACAACAGCTTCAGAAGGATGCACCTTCACAGTTGAGGCTTTCGATTCTCCTGCCATGAAGCTATGGCATGAGTTCTATAAAGGCATATCCCGCGCCAACTTTGTTATTGCCAACATCCCTAAAATGGAAGGTGTGCTGAGTCAAGAGATAATGGATAATTATGTTGCTCAAGGCAAGTTCTTCCGTGCGTATGCATATTTCTATCTGGTGAAGGAGTTCGGCGATGTTCCTTATATAGCCGATCCATACATGTCGCCGGAAAACATGGCAGTGCCACGTACACCGTCAGCAGAGGTTTATGCAAAGATAGAAAAGGACTTGTTGGATATAACAAGCGGCAACGCCCTCCCGAACAAGACTTTCTATAACAATGGTTGTCGGGTTACAAAGCCAATGGCTCAATCTCTGTTGGCCCAAGTTTATCTCCAATGGGCAGGCGCTCCGGTTAATGGAGGTAACGAGTACTACCAGAAAGCAGCAGATATGGCTAAGCAGGTCATTACAGGCGGCGTTCACCATCTGGAGCAGGCAGGCGGAAGCACCGATGACTTGAACTCGGCGTTCAATGTAATCAAGACTACCAAAAGCTCTTCCGAGATTATCTATGCTAAGGAGTACAACAACACGGACTTCAATGTAGGCAACTCGTATGGCTGCCGTTCCATTGGTGCTGATGCCTTTCAGTGGAAGGATGCCAACAATAAAGGCGTGTTCCATCCGGGTGGCGACGTGCTGTACAACGCCTATCTGCCGTGCGATATGATTCTGGAGAGCTATGCGCCTGCTGATATCCGCGGACACGAAAAGCAGTTCTTTTTCAAGGAATACACTGATGAAACTGGCATGAGCCATACGTTGAACAACTGGGGATGCTGGATGTGGTTTGATGAGGCCGGCCTGAAGAACGGTAAGGATGGTGACTACAACGTACCGACTATCCGCTATTCAGAGATTCTCCTCATTGCTGCAGAGGGTCTGGCCCGCACGGGCAACGAGGCTGAAGCCAAGCTCTATCTGAACCAAGTGCGTAAACGCGCAGGTCTGGCCGACGTGACCGCAACTGGCAACGACTTGATTCAAGCCATCCTGACAGAACGTTTGCACGAGTTCCCACTTGAGTTCAAGGTCTGGGATGATATCCGTCGGACCCACTTGTACCCCGAAGCTGCTGGCGTACACTCAGGCAATTTGAATTGGGTAGCGTTGTCATCAGCGCGCATCCAAAACAAACCCGACGGCGTCATTAAGCAGGGTGCCATTCCCGAGTACGCCCTCTTGTGGCCCATCCCACTGGATGAGATGCAGCGTAACCCAGAGCTCCAAGGCCACCAGAACCCTGGTTGGCAATAACCTCTAACAGGTTGTTAGCTTAATATAAGAAAGGACTATGACGAGCAATCGTCATAGTCCTTTCTTGTATCTGTACTGTTTGCTATTGAGAAAATGGCTTCCATACTCATGCCTCTCAACTTTGCAGCAGGCCCAAAAAATGTTTGTGAAAGCGTAAACAGGCACCCCCTGCCGCGGCGGATATATGCTTCAAGGCGCCTGAAGGCATCCTTCAAGGGCCTTGAAGCTATCCTTCAAAGGCCTTGAACGCCACCTCTTTCGCAACGCCCTGCCACAGGCTGTTTGGGCGGTGCTGGCGAAATAAAGCGGAAGAAGTGGGTGGCAACGACGGAAAAAGTGTATCTTTGCATGCGTGAATGCCGAAGATACACTTTTTCTGAATGCCATCAAAGCAACTCAACGGCACTTTAACCCGAACCTACGCGACAGCTAAGAGCATGAACAACAAAAAGTATATGAAACAGAAAGAATTGCTATTGTCCGCCATTCTGGCACCTGCCGTGAGCCAGGCTATGGCTGCACAAGCCGCCGGGGGCAAGCTGGAGGACGGCGGGAGACCCAATGTAATCGTCATACTGGCTGACGACGTGGGCTACGGCGACCTGCAGTGCTACGGCGCCCGGAATGTAGCAACGCCGAACGTGAACCGCCTGGCCGCGGGCGGCATACGCTTTACCGACTGCCATGCGGCAGCTGCCACGAGCACGCCCTCGCGCTACGGCCTGCTCACGGGGCAGTACCCGTGGCGGCGGAAGGACACAGACATTGCCGCGGGCGATGCGGGCATGATTATCAGACCGGAGCAATACACCCTGGCCGACATGTTCAAGAGCCGCGGATATGCCACCGCCGCCGTGGGCAAATGGCACCTGGGGCTGGGCGACAAGACGGGAGAGCAGGACTGGAACGCCCCGCTGCCGGCCGCTCTGGGCGACCTGGGGTTCGATTACTCATACATCATGGCCGCCACGGCCGACCGTGTGCCGTGCGTGTTCATAGAGAACGGCGCCGTTGCCAACTACGACCCGCAGGCTCCCATACAGGTCAGTTACAGACAGAACTTCGCGGGCGAGCCCACCGGAAAGGCCAACCCGGAGCTGCTTTACAACCTCAAGCCCAGCCACGGGCACGACATGGCCATCGTGAACGGCATCAGTCGCATCGGCTACATGAAGGGGGGAGGGCGCGCCTTGTGGAAGGACGAGAACATAGCCGACTCCATCGTGGCCCATGCCGTGCGCTTCATCGAGGCCAACCGGCAGCAGCCGTTCTTCCTCTACTTTGCCACAAATGACATCCACGTGCCCCGCTTCCCGCACGAACGCTTCCGCGGGCACAACGTCATGGGCCTGCGGGGCGACGCCATCGTGCAGTTCGACTGGTCGGTAGGGCGCATCATGGAGACACTCGACCGTTTGGGGCTGGCCGATAACACGCTGGTGGTGCTGACGAGCGACAACGGCCCCGTTGTTGACGACGGCTACGCAGACCGCGCCGAGGAGCTGCTGCAGGGCCACAAGCCTGCAGGGCCGCTGCGCGGAAACAAGTACAGCGCCTTCGAAGGTGGCACGGCGGTTCCGCTCATCGTGCGTTGGCCCGCGCAGATAAGGGGCGGGCAGGAGTCTCATGCACTCATCAGCCAGATAGACTTCATGTCGTCGTTCGGCTCGCTCATCCATGCCGTGGTTCCGCGAAACGCCAATCCCGACGGCACCAGCTGTCTGGAGGCCCTGCTGGGGCGCGAGGGCGGGGGCCGCCAATACGTCATCGAGCAGTCCAATGCGCATGTCCTCTCCGTCCGTACACCGCGGTGGAAGTACATCGAACCTAACAACGGCCCCGCCATGATTACGTGGGGGCCGAAGATAGAGACCGGCAACAGCCCCTTGCCCCAGCTCTACGACATGGCCAAAGAGCCCTACGAGAAGGACAACGTGGCGCCTCAGAATCCTTCGGTAGTGCATGAAATGCAGGAGATACTGCGCAGCGAACGCGCCAAGCAGCCCTGAGCCGGCCGGCCGGAGGTAGCAGTTAGGGCCCGGGTTGCCCACTGGCAGTTTGGCTGGGGCAGGCGAAATAAAGCGGAAGAAGTGTGCCGCGAAAGAATAAAAAGTGTATCTTTGCATACGTATATGCCGAAGATACACTTTTTTTGAATGCCGGAGAAACAACTCATCAGCGACCTTAAAGCAGGCTCCCACCGTGCCTTTGACAGCATCTACCGCCTGTATGCCAAGCGTCTGTACGCCTACTGCCTGCAATACTGCAAGCAGGCAGAGGACGCCGAGGAGATAGTGGAGGATGTGTTCGTACGGCTGTGGACGTTGCGCAAGAGCATCCGGCAGGAGGAAAGCCTCAAGTCGCTGCTCTTCATCATGTCGCGCCATCTGGTCATCAACGCCTACCGTCGCCGGCTCAACTCGCCGGAATACGAGGAATTTGTCGACTTCCAGAACAGCGCCGGCAGCGAGGATGCGGCCCTGCAGGTAGAGTACGACGAGTTTGTGGCCCGCCTGCACAGGGTGCTACGTACCCTGCCGGCCACCCAACAGCGGGTGGTGCAGCTCTCGCGCATGGAGGGCATGGGCAACAAGGACATAGCCCGGGAGCTGAACCTGAGCGAGCAAACGGTCAAGAACCAGCTCTCGCTCGGGCTGAAGGCGCTCAGAGAGAAGTTAGGTTACGTGTCGCCGCTGCTGGAACTGCTGTTTTTATTAAATTAACAGGGGCCGGCGGTACTTTTTGACGGTACGGAGTGTCAATACAAGTAAACAACAGGCAAATGGATAATCTGGAACAACGATATAGAGATAACAACCTTACGCGCGCCGAACTCGTACAACTGAAAGACGAGGTGAACGCAATGAACGACGAGGACTTGGGCGCTTCGCTCCGCCGGCACTGGATGGACGGACAGATACCCGACGGCAGCGTGAGCGGCGAAACCGTGGAGCGCATGAAGGATAACATAGAAGACAGGATTGCCGCCACACGCGGCCATGCCGCTTTTGTGTTCTTCAGGTACTTCAAGATAGCGGCTGCAGTGCTGCTGCCCCTGCTGCTGTTCTCTACTCTTTATTTATATAAGGAGAACAGCAAGCTGGGTTCGGATGTCATAACCTTTAACACCGGCAAGGGCGAAAAAGCCACCGTAACCCTGCCCGACGGCACTACAGCCATGCTGAACTACGACTCGCGGCTGGTTTACACACCCAAGCTGTACAGCAAGAGCGAACGGCGCATCAGCTTCGGGGGCGAGGCCTACTTCACTGTAAGTAAGAACAAAGACTGCCCCTTCATCATATCAGCCGACAGGCTGGAGGTAAAGGTGCTGGGCACCAAGTTCAACCTCTCGGCCCGCAACACGATGAAATCGGCCGAACTCACGCTCGAGGAGGGCCACGTAGAGTTCACCTCGCTGCTCACCCACGAGCATGTTCAGCTCCTGCCCGGGCAGACCGCCGTGCTCGACTATGCCACGGGCAAAATCAGGGTGAATGCCGATACGGACATAGCCGACGTGAGAGCCTGGCAGACCAGCCAACTGGTGTTTACCGATGTGCCGCTGGCAAGCGTGCTGGCCCGGCTGCAGAACGTGTACGGAGTGCGCTTCGTGGTGAAAGACAAGGACCGGATGGGCAACTTCACGGGCACGCTTCCGACCGACAATCTGCACGAGGCGCTGGTCATTATCAGCGAGTCGTTCCACCTCAAGCACACCCAAAGCGGGCAATACGTAACGATGACTGCCAGATAGCAGCCATCGTTTTTTTTGTCGGAAACCTGCATTTTCTTCGGTACTTTTGCCCCGTCGGGTTGTCTATACCTATAAATCAGAGAAATACTAACCAACCTTTTTTAATTAAGCATTATTATATGAAAGTACACAAAAGTCTAAAGTACCATCTGTTAGTGCTGCTGTTGTGCGTCTGCTGGGCTGGAGCCGGTGCGCAAAACCAAACTGTCAGCATTCACATGAAAAACGCTTCGCTGAAGCAAGTGTTTAAAGCAATCGAAAGCCAGACGACCTATCGGTTCTCTTATCGCTCGGGTCTGATAGACAACCGCAGCGACATCACGCTGAACCACACCAAGGCTTCCGTTCCCTCTGTTCTCAACGAGGCGCTCAAAGGCCGCAGCCTGAAGTACAGCATCGTATCAGAGAAGTCTATTGTTATTACGGACAAAATGGAGACTAATGATAGTCGTCAACAATCATCGAATCAGCGCATATCAGGCAAAGTATCTGACGAGAACGGAGAACCCATTATTGGCGCCACTGTGCGTGTAAAAGGAGTTTCGGGCGGCGTTGTAACAGATGTTGATGGAAAGTTCTCTATTGACGCACCAATAGGCTCAACTTTAGAAATCTCCTATGTTGGCTATCAGACAAAAGTTTTGTCTGCCAATGGGGGAAATATGGATGTTGCTATGAATGTTGACAGTCAGAATTTGAATGAAATCATAGTAGTTGGTTATGGTAGTAGTACACGTAGAGACTTGATCTCGTCAGTGTCCACTGTTAAGACCGATCAAATATCTAATATTCCGGTTACAAACATTGCCCAAGGACTGGCTGGTAGGTCTCCGGGTATGATAATCAAAGCCAGCGGCGGCGGTGTTAATTCAACACCAAATATCAGCATACGTGGTGGAGGTACACCTTTGTATGTAATTGATGGAGTGGTGCGCTCGGAACAGGACTTTGTCAACCTTAGTGCAGATGACATTGAAAGTATGTCTATACTTAAAGACGCTTCGGCAACTGCAGTCTATGGTTCGCGTGCTACCAACGGCATCGTGCAGGTTACTACCAAACAAGGTAAGGCTGGCAAGGTAAGCATTGAGTATGATTTCAATCAGAGCTATGCGCAACCCAGTATTTGGCCCGAACCTCTGAACTCATACGAGCGTGCCGAGTATGGCAACATTGCACGAAAGAACGACGGACTGGACGAGGTTTACAGCGCCGAAGCTATTCAAGCTATGAGAGACGGATCTCAACCGCAGACATATAACAATACGAATTGGCGTAAATTGGTGCTCAACGACTGGGCTCCGCAAACAAAACATGCGGCAAGACTGACTGGCGGTAGCGAGAATCATCATTACTATGCCTCACTGGGTCATATCTATCAGAACTCCCTCTACAAAAACAATAACCACTATATGAAACGGACTAACTTCAGATTAGCGGAATCCTCTCTGATTAGTTCTATCAATTTGCAAATTAATGCTGCATTAGACGGCTACGTTCAAATAAATACACACCCTTATTCATCAACGGCCAGTAGCTATTACCATATCTTCTCACATATCAACGATAAGTCCCCGCTCTCTCCTGGTGTGAACTTGTATGGATTGCCTTACAATCTGAATGATAATCCCGTCGCAGAGACCGCTTCAGGTAATGGTTACAACCGTAATAAGATGAATGTAATCAATGGTAAGGGCGAATTAATATGGGGAGTTCCTTGGGTACAGGGACTAAAGGTGCGTGTAGCAAGCGATTATAGATACTATTCTTCGACCAGTAAGCAATGGCGCAAGGATAGTCCGAAGTATGACTGGGATTCTACAGAACCACTCGTTGGCAATAAACCTTTGCTTTATCACAGTTCTTCTACCGGATATGCCTTTACCAATCAGGCTTTCGTGGAATATGCCCGAGAATTTGGTTTGCACCATGTTTCGGCATTGGCCGGTTTTGAGCAGTATTATGAAAAAGGAGAAACTTATTGGAGTCAACGTGAGAACTATGAATTCAGTATCGACCAAATGGGTGTAGGTTCTGCCAACACGATGAAAAACGACGGAAGTGAAGCAGAGTTGGGACGTGCTGCATGGATTGGACAGGCTAAATATAACTATGCCAATAAATATTATGCAGAAGCCAGCCTGAGGTACGACGGTTCCGATTATTTTGCACCCGGCAAGCGTTGGGGAGCCTTTTTCAGTGGCTCGATCGGTTGGGTAGTTACCGAGGAAAAATTTATGAAGCCGTTAGTAGAACGCAATATTTTGAATTCCCTAAAGTTCCGAGCTTCGTATGGAGAAACTGGATTGGATTCAAGTGCCGGGCGTTTTGCTTATCTTACGGCCTACAGTCTTAACCCACAAGCCTATGTTGTTAATGGAGAGTATGCCGCTGGATTTACAGAAGGAAATCTTGCATCACCCGATCTAACTTGGTATACTACAAAGCAAACCGATTTTGGTTTCGACTTTTCTTCTCTTAATAATCGTCTTTATGGCCAGTTCGACTACTTCTACTATTCAACTAAGGGATATCTTGTGTCTCCTTCGGGCCAAAGTTATCTGAATACTGCACTTGGTGTGGCAATGCCAAAAGTTAAGTCAAGAAGTGAGTTCCGCCGTGCAGGTTTCGAAATCCAGTTGGGTTGGCGTAGTAACATTGGTGCCTTGAAGTACGATATCTCTACCAACTTCACTTTCTTTGACCAGTTATGGGCCTTGGATGAAAGCGAGAGTGAAACATCATATATGAATCCGTATGTACGTAGTCAGCAACAGAAAGGCTATTATGGGACTATGCTGCATAATTTAGGCTATTATACAAGTGTCGAAGATGTTTATAATAGCGTCGGAATAGTCAGTGCTTATAACTCTGGATATATGACGGCAGGAGATATTAAATATGAGGATGCAAACGGTGATGGACGAATTACCAGTGACGACATGCGCCGCCTTGGTAAGAATAGTTATCCGCGTGGCCAGTTTGGTGTTAATATCAATTTAAGTTACAAAGGTTTCAGTTTAGGTGCATTGTTCCAAGGATCTACAGCTTTCGATATGTATATATCGGGGTCGGCATCTATGCAGACAGGCCAGGCTGGCTCGCTTCCGGTCATCTATGATTATCAGACGGATTACTGGACACCATCTAATACCAACGGTCAATATCCACGTTTGATGTCTAATACTGGACTGAATGCCAATAATAACTATCAGACAAGCGACTTTTGGCTTGTGAATGGTGCCTATCTTCGTATGAAAGATTTCCAGTTAAGCTACGATTTGAAGTACAGCTTACTTAAGAGAGTTGCTTGGCTGTCGAAGATCAGAGTAGGTGTGTCTGGTCAGAATATCTTTACCATATCAAAGTCTACGAAATATGGTCTTGACCCCGAGAACTCTTCTACTGTAGGATATGGCTATCCAGTAGAGCGTACAATAGCCTTTACACTTAATTTGGGATTTTAAGAAAGTAAATAACTATGAGAAAATATATAAACTACGGATTGGTTGCAGCAGGTCTTGCTGTAATGGTTTCGTGTCAAGATACATTGGACACGCACCCCACAACAATATTTGACGAGACAACAGTGTGGAGTTCAAAGTCCACGGCAGATGCTTTTGTGAATGCAACTTACAATAGTGTGTTGACAAGTACATGGGCAGCAAACTCATCTTGCGTAGGTTGGGAAGCCCGTACCCCTAATGGCGTGCGATGCTCACAGGTAGGCGAGGGTATTGATGGCATAGCTACAGAGCTTGGTATCAGTGCTGCCTCAGACTTTGGGGCTAATCGTTTTTCATTGTTAAGGAAGTGTAATCTTATCATCAAGAATGCAGAACAATCAACAGCCTTGAGCGATACGGAACGAAAGGAGCTGATTGCCCAAGGGCGTTTCCTGCGTGGATTGGTGTTTTTTGATCAAGCACGAAAGATGGGCCGCTTTGTTCCTGTTACCCAAGTATTCAGTGAGACTGACTCGTTGACATGCAAAATTCCCATGACAAAATCAATCGAGGAAAGCTATCAGTACGTTATTGATGATTTAGAATATGCTGTCGAGAATCTGCCACTGTCTTCAGCTGCAGGCATTGCCAATAAGTATGCTGCCGAGGTGATATTAAGCCGTGCAGCTTTGCAGGCGTACGCTTACACCGGGAAGACAGAACTGTTGGATAAAGTTATTGAATTTGCTGGCGATGTTACCAATAATTGCAAGCTGTCAAGCGAATATGGCGGCATGTTCAACGAGAGTGATGCCAATAATCCAGAGATACTGTTAGGTTATTATCGCTTGTCCACAAACACTACTGTTGGCGATTATGATGAGATGGTAAGAATCTTCCCCAATATAACACCTGCAGATACTCAGTTGTCACAAAGTCCTCATGAACTGGAAAATAAAGTGGGCGATCAAACGTTTTGCTGCTGGGCTATATATTTTCCTACTCAAGACCTTGTAGACCAATATCTTGTCAAAGATGAAACAACGGGTCAAGCATTGCCATGGTACGAAACCTCTCAATATAAAAATAACGTAGACGAAGTTGATCCTGCTGTCATTACCCAACCTGGTCAGATTGATGCTTATACGAGAACTAACGGCGAACCTCGTCGAATTCCCACGCCGCAGGATTTAACCAATACGAAAGAAGGATATCCTGTGTTTGTACGATATGCAAAAGTAAAGCCGGGCAGCAACAGAAGTATCAGTGAAATTATGTATAATGGCCGCGACAAGCGTTTTGCCACTTCTATCGCCTATGATGGTTCTACCTGGCTTGGTGAAAAGGTTGAAATGAACTTAGGTGGTAACCTATCGCAAGGTGTACGTGACAAAGAAGACGGTGGCTGGTATAATACAGTTACAGGATATTACTGGAGAAAGAACGCTTCAGAGAATCCTAACCCAAGAGCCTACTATGCTTCGACGACAAATTTCCACTATACATTGGCGCGTGTAGGCGAGGCTTACATGAATTTGGCAGAAGCCTATCTGCTTAAAGGCGATATAGCCGAAGCTGTCAAGGCTCTTAATGCTACTCGTGTTACCCATGGAGGACTGGCTCCTTCTACTGCTTCTACAATAGCAGAAGCGTGGATTGATTATATGCGAGAACGTAGAGTTGAAATGGCCAATGAGGGCGGTGATATCTATTTCAGCTACCTACGTTGGGGCAAGTATGGTGGCTATGCTAACCACGGCCGACCCAAAGGGGATGTAATTCAGGAGCTCGATGCTCCTGTTCATAAGATATCAATCTCAAGAGACAGGCAACAGGTTCTCATCGGCCAGTTTACACTGATGAACAGTGCGAGCCGTATATTCTCACAGAAGCGCTATCTTATGCCTATAGCTAAGGACTTCTTAGATACCCGTGAGGCTTACGGAATGGATCATGTTCAGAATGAAGGTTGGTAAAATATAAATAGAAAGCAATTATGAAATATATTAAATTTATCTTGATGGCGGTAGTGACGGTGTTTTCACTTACTTCCTGCCTTGAAAGCGGGTTAGAAGAACTCGACACATATACAGGTAACGATATTACCTCTTCTTACGTATATTACCGCTATGTCGACAAAAATGTTACGATACCTGCAAGTGGTCAGCCTGCTGTTAAGCAATTACAACTGAACAGCAAGCAGACAATAGATGCTGAAAATGCAACCTGCGATATTACGGTTTCATTACCTCAAAACTTTCCATCTGCAGAACTGGAGAATATAAGCTTAAGCGCCTTGATAATTGCAGTCCAGATATCAACTGCAGCCGTTATTGAGCCTGTAGGCGATGCACCCAAGCTCGGGGCACCTGCTGATTGGAACCAATCGCATCAATATAAGGTAATGGCTGCCAACGGTCAGACAAAAGTATGGACCATAAGGGTTGTTTTAAATAAGTAATATAGGTAAAGGAGGATGTGTTTATTCCATACACGTCCTCCTTTTATTCAGAATGACGACTCGTGTAGCAAACCCATAAAGAACAAACTTCAATGAGCTTTTCTTCTAAATTGATGATTAACATGTAATGTCAAAATGAAAAAAACAATCTTTTTCCTGCTCTTTTTCGTCAGCGCTTGTTGCATGGCGCAGGACGAAAAGGAAGCTGAAGGCGTTATCAGACGGTTCGCCGGCCGCGAGATTCCGATGCACTTGGCGCTCTCGCTGAAGCCTGTTGACGGATGCGACCAGTTCGCGACTTCGGTCAAAAACGGCAAGCTGACCATCAAAGGCAGCAGTGGCGTTGCCCTGTGCCGTGGTTTTTACGAGTACGTAAGGCAGCACAAGACCGGCCTCTGCACCTGGACGGGCAAGCGCCTCAGCCTGCCACAGCGGCTGGATGACCAGAGTACAACGAGAAAAGTATCGCCCTACAAGCACCACTATTACCTGAACGTAGTCACCTATGGCTACACCGCGCCTTACT
The DNA here is from genome assembly GCF_900111525.1 of Prevotella sp. kh1p2. Lineage (NCBI taxonomy): Bacteria > Pseudomonadati > Bacteroidota > Bacteroidia > Bacteroidales > Prevotellaceae > Prevotella > Prevotella sp. kh1p2. Next base: position 37,583 of record NZ_FOHY01000006.1, on the reverse strand, counting down.
GGGACTGGTCCCGATGGCAGGAGGAGATAGACTGGATGGCCCTGCACGGCATAGACATGCCCCTCATGCTGGTGGCCAATGAGGCCATCTACACCCGGGTGCTGAAGCGCATGGGCATGAACGAGGCCGACATCAATGCCTATTTCGTTGGCCCTGCCCATCTTCCGTGGATGCGCATGGGCAACATCAGCGGCATCGATGGCCCGCTCACGGCTTCGTGGCACAGCAACCAGATAGCGTTGGCGCACAAGATACTGGCCCGCATGCGGGCTTTGGGCATGAAGCCCATCTGCCCCGCCTTTGCCGGCTTTGTGCCGCAGGCCCTGCAGAAGCTCTATCCCAAGGCCCGGATTACGGAGACCTCATGGTCCGGTGGTGCCTTCCACAACTGGATGTTGTCAGCTGATGAGCCGCTGTTCCATGCCATGGGCAAGCTGTTTGTTGAGGAGTGGGAGAAGGAGTTTGGCAAGAACACCTACTACTTGGCCGATAGTTTCAACGAGATGCAGCTGCCTTTCGGCAAGGGAGAGGACAACGAGAAGCACCGCATGCTGGCCGATTACGGCCAGAAGATATACAGCGCCATTGCCGATGCCAACCCCCGCGCCGTGTGGGTCATACAAGGGTGGATGTTCGGCTACCAGCGCGACATCTGGGACGATGCCAGCATGCAGGCCCTCTTGAGCAAAGTGCCCGACAACCGGATGCTGATTCTCGACATGGCAGAGGACTACAACCACCATTACTGGAGAAATGGAGCCAACTGGGATTTCTTCAACGGCTTCCACAACAAGCCCTGGGTGTACAGCGTCATCCCCAACATGGGAGGCAAGACGGCCTACACCGGCGTGCTCGAGTTTTACGCCAACGGGCGTTTAAAAGCCCTCCGCTCTCCGCACAAAGGCAACCTCGTGGGCTACGGAATGGCGCCCGAGGGGCTGGAAAACAATGAGGTGATTTACGAACTCGTGGCCGACGGCGGCTGGACTGCCGGGCCCATAGACCTCAACACATGGCTGGCCGACTACAGCGAGTGCAGGTACGGCAGGCCTTGCAGCCGCCTGGGCGACTACTGGCGGGGCATGCTTGCCTCGGTCTACGGCAGCTTTACCGACCACCCACGGTACAACTGGCAGCTGCGCCCCGGCAGTAACGTAAAGGGAACCGTCTGCTTCAACGACAGCCTATTTGCCGGCATAGAGGCTTTTGCCGCAGCGGCACCGGAGCTGAACGCGTCGGCTCTTTACCAAGCCGACCTCATAGAGCTTACCGCCCTGTATGCCGGAGCCAAGATGGAGATACTCACCCGGCAGATAGCCCGGCCCTATCGCGAAGGCCACACCAGTCAGGCCGAAGCGCTGCAGCGCACCTTTACACGCGTTGCACTTACCACCGACTCGCTCCTCGACAGCCATCCCACGCTGCGCATGGACCGCTGGATAGCCTACGCCCGCAAGGCCGCCGGCGCCGACAGCACCCTGGCCGCCCAGTACGAGCGCAATGCAAGGCGCATAGTGACCGTATGGGGGCCGCCCGTAGACGACTATTCGGCCCGCATCTGGTCAGGACTCATCCGCAGCTACTACCTTCCCCGCTGGCAGCACTACTTCGAGTCGCTGCGCACAAAACAGCCTTTCGACTTCAAGACCTTTGAGTTGCAGTGGGTTGCGAGTACGCACAACTTAGGCGCCAGGCGTCCCGTAAAGGATGTAACGGCCACCTGCCGCCGCCTCATCAACGAGTGCAAGGAGATTAAAGAACCCGAGTCAAGGTAACCCAACGTGTGCTCCGCGAACTTTCGACACTTGTCGCACAATCATTCGACACCTGTCACACAATCGTGCGACAAGTGTCGAAAGTTCCATACCCCTGCCGGCTGTACCATTTAGGCATACAGCCGGTAGCCTTGGAGGCGGCTTCTGACAGCATGGAACCAATTCTTCCGCTCTGTGCGAAAACCGTTGTGACTATTTGAAATCAATGAGGAACTCCGTGAGGTTCTGGCCTTCTGCAATCCGGAGTTTCTTGCGCAGACGGTAGCGGGCACCCTCCACGCCGCGCACGGTGAGGCCGGCAAAGTGGGCGATGTCCTTGGTCGAGAGGTTGAGACGCAGCAAGGCACAGAACTTAAGGTCGGTAGAAGTGAGGGTGGGGAACTGCTTCCGCAGGTGCCGGAAGAAGTTCTTGTGTATCAGGTCGAAGTTTTCGCGATAGATGTCCCAGTAGGCGTCGGTGTCAAGATCGTCGGTAATGTGGCTGAGCATGCGCTCTATTTCCTTGTTGCCTTTAAGTCCCTTGAGCCGTTGTCCGGCCAGTTCGTGCCTGATGTCGGTCACTTGCTGCTTGTGCTTCACGGCGTCCATGGCCAGCGAGGCAATCTCGCGGCCCTTGTCCTGCAGCTGTTGCTCCAGCAGCTGCTTCTGCTGTGCCTCGATGATGCGCTGCTGTTCGGCCAGCTGGAGGTTCTTGCGCATTTGCTCGGCCTCGGTTATGTGGGCCTGACGGCGGATGATGCGCTTGGTAGACCAGCGTATGTAGAGGTAGATGAGCCCCATGAAGAGTGCCGCGTACAGCAGAAGCATGGGGATGGAGAGCAGTAGCGGGCGCGGATAGTGGAAGCGGTAGGTGAGCTGACCCAGCACTTTGCCGTTTACGTCGGCCACCTTGGCGTGGAACGTATAGCTGCCGTAGTTAAGGTCGGTGTAGACGACGGTGGGCTTCTCCGACTGCGACTGCAGGTGCAGTCCGCCTCCTTCAAGTTGAAAGAGGAAGCGTAACGGCTCGTTGTTGTAGTTGGAATAGCTGAGTTCAAGTTTCACCGTACCTTTCACGGCGGGGTTTCCGGCCGTCACGGTAACGGGAAACGGCTTGCGGTCGGCATTGAAGTATTCTGCCCGGCTCAGCAGCAGGCGGCCCTTGCGGGCGTTGGGTTGCTGCCGTGCTGTCATGTCCATGCGGCCCAGTCCGCCGTTGAGGCAGAAGTAGGCCATGTTGCCGTCAATCCTTACCTTATTCTGGTTGTCGCCACATTCGAGGCCGAAGAAGGCGGCGGGGACATAGAGCTGTCGGTGGAAAGTTGCGTTGCGGTATTCCATCAGCGTGTAACCACGGTTGGAGGAGAGCCAGAAGTGGCTGTTGTCAATCGTGGTGGCAGAGATGATACCGCGGCCGGCTACGGCGTTGAGTGCCTGGTACGGCCTCACTGTGTTGTCGCTGCCTACGAGGTAGAGTTGGCGGTCGTCGGCCAGAACCACCTCTCCCCGTATCTTCATGACATGTATCTTGCTGCCGTTGCTGCCTTTTCTCAGTGCCGGATAGTATCTCAGCGAGGTTACGCGTTTTAGGTCTCCGCTGAGTTCGATACGGTACACGCCGCTGCTCATGTGGGCTGCCCAGATAACTCCATGACTGTCTATCTCGAACTGGTTGACGGGAGCCATGAACCCGTCTACCTTGTTAACGTACTGCCATGTGTTGGATATATGCTGGTAGATGCGCAGTTCGGTATAGCTGGACTCGATGAAGAAATCCCTGTCGTTGCCCACATTGTAGCGTCTGATGCACGTGCTGCTGGTGTTGCCGCTACCGGTGAGCTTGGTGGCGGTGGTGCCGCTGATGGACTTGGTGCCGTGATTGTTTCCCACGATGAGCTGGTTGCCGAAGTTGGTAAGGTGCCAGTTCTGGCCTGCGGTGCCTGCTACGGGCGTGAGGCGGCTGTCCTTGTAGAGCACCGTGTTCTGGTTTGTGGCGATGTACATCATGCCGGGCAGGGGGTAGATGTCGTAGACCATGCCGAGCGAAGTGCCCGCTCCGGTGAGCAGGGCATAAGGGGCGCCGCTGTGGATGAGGGCGATACCCACGTCGAGTGCGGCCCACACGTTGTTGTCGTGGTCGCAGAAGAGGCCGAGAACCGTATTGTTGTGCAGCTGGTTGTGCGTGTTGTAGTGCCATTTCAGCCTGCCCTGCGGGCTGAATCCGTAGATGCCGTCGAGGATGGTGCCCACCACGATGGTGCCGTCGTGCGTGATAACGGCGCGGTTGGCCTGTGCCTGTCGCAGCTGGTCGTCGGCTTCCGTGTGCAGGGGTTGCAGCCGGCGGCCGTCGTAAGTGAACAGACCGTGGAACTCGGTGCACAGCAGCATGGTGCCGTTCTGCCAAGGCAGGGCCGCCACCACATCGTCATTGCCCGTCATCCTCCGGTCTAACAGCTTGACGTAGCGGTCTCCGCTGACCCTGAAAAAGCCGTCGTCCACCAGTTGTGCGTACACTCCGCTGCCCACGTTAAAGAAGTACAGCGGCAGCACATCGGGCCGGTAGTGTACACGCACGCTGCGGCCGTCGTACTCAAACCATGAACAGAACGACTGGAAAAGTATTCTCCCGTCGGCCGTCCGCAGGATATTCCAAATCTCGTCGTTATGCGGCTTGTAGCCTTTCACCATCTTCCACAGCGATGTGTACTGAAGTCGGCCGAAGTTGTTGCGCTCATAGTAGCCGAATTCCTGATAGGCCCCCACGTACAGTCTGCGCCCCACGGCCAGCAGCGAGCGGACGATGGGCTTGCCCGGAAGCCGGCTGCACTCCCAGCTGTAGCCGTCGAAGCTGAGCACTCCTACGTTGTTGCCGAAGTGCATCAGGCCGTCATTATCCTGTGTGATGCCCCAGTTCTGCAGGCCGCCGTCATAGTCGAGGGATGAGAAGTTGGTGATAACCGGAACAAAGTCGCTTGCCTTTGTGCCGGCAAGCGCCATCAGGCACAGCAGGGTGATGTAGATTCGGTTACGCATAAGAGGTGTTGCTTGAATATACAAAAATAGGTATTTTCCGTTAAAACACCAAATTTTTGCTTCTTCTGCATTGGCATTGGTACCGAAAAAGTTATTTTTCATGCGGTTCGCTGGCAGGAATACGTGGTATGAGAGGGCGCCTGCCTATGTCCCTGCAGCATTCTGTCGGGCTCCCGGAAGTATGCTCCGGGAACTTTCGACACTTGTCGCACGATTATGCGACAGGTGTCGAACTATCATTTGACAAGTGTCGAAAGTTCCCGATGCCGTCAGGCAGCATCCGGAAATCACTTCTGTGGCTGCCTGCAGGCAGTGGTTTGGGGATTTACGGACAGCGTACTGATGCTCTGTAGTAGCAGACAAAACTATTATTGAGGCTGGATTCTGCCCCGGGTGCACACGTCTGTAAAGGGTTAAACAGATACATTCTGTGTATCTGCAGTAAACTGTAAACCAGATTGTTACAAATGAAATCGTAGTAAAATCGTAGTAAACAACCTTTACAACGTAATGTAATCGTAGCCGTTTGTTTTGCGTGCGCGTGCGTTTCATTTAATTTTGTAGTCGATATAATTTACCCAACCTAATGACACAATGAAGAAAATAGTTTTGTTTTTCCTTCTCATTCTGTGTGCCCAAGCGGGTCTTGCACAGAATCAGACAATTAAAGGTACGGTGGTCGACGCGGCCAACTTACCCGTTATCGGTGCTACCGTCATGGTGGAAGGCTCAAGTAAGGGAGCCGTGACCGACCTGGACGGCAATTTCACCATCGGCGACGTACCGGCTGGAGCCAAAATCTCCGTTACCTATGTGGGCATGAAAACCCAGACGCTGGCGGCCTCTCCGCAGATGGAAATCAAGCTGGAGGACGACTCGCAGATGCTGGACCAAGTGGTGGTGATAGGCTACGGCTCGGCCAAGGCCAAGGATCTCACCTCGCCCATCGCCGTCATTAAGGGCGACGAGCTGCTCAGCACGCCGTCGTCATCACCCATGGCAGCCATGCAGGGCAAGGTGGCAGGCGTGAACGTGGTTAACAGCGGCGCGCCTGGTGCCGGCCCTACGGTGAAGATTCGCGGCAATGGCTCGTTCGCAAACTCCACTCCGCTGTATGTTGTCGACGGCATGTTCTACGACAACATCAACTTCCTGAACAGCAGCGACATTGAAGACATGAGCGTGCTCAAGGATGCCTCGGCTGCCGCTATCTACGGCGTGCGGGCTGCCAACGGCGTAGTCATCATCACGACAAAGAAAGGCGTGCGCAATCAAGATGCCAAGATAACCTACGACGGCTATGTAGGCGTGCAGAAAGCCACCAATGTACTGAAGATGGCCAACTCTGCCCAGTACGCACAGATGCTGATGGAGGCCGGCTTCGACACGTATTCTCCCTATGCCATTGCCAGCATCGACCGCTTCGGCGGAAGCCATGCCGATGCCGACTTCCACAACTGGACCTACGGCAGCGATACCGACTGGTACAAGGAACTGCTGCGCGACGCCGTCATCACCAACCATAGCGTAGGCATCAGCGGCGGCAGTGAACGGGCTACCTATTCGCTGGGTACGAGTTATCTGTACCAGAACGGTATCATGGATGTTGACAACGACTTCAAGCGACTCAACTTCCGTGCCGCCGTAGACTACGACGCCACGAAGTGGCTCAAGGTGGGCTTTAACGGCATCTTTACCAGTGCACAGCAGCAGTTTGCCAACAATGCGGCTTGGCAGCAGGCCTTCAACGCACCTGGACTCTATCCCGTGTTCGATGCCAACAATGGACAGGCCGACCCGGTGAAGTACGCTGCCCCCTCTTCAGTAGGCTATACCAACAACTTCTTCAATCCCGTGGCCACGGCGAACTACTACGACAGCGATACCAATACAAAGCAATACAATACCAACTTCTACGCTAAGTTCCAGCTGCTGCCCGAGAAGTTGAGCCTGCGTACAAGCATCAGCTACAACCACTCCACACTGGAATCGCGCACGTTTACGCCCAAATACTTTGTAAGTACGCAGCAACAAACCACTACCACGGCGCTCAGCAAGAGCATGACAACCTACAACAACTCCATCTGGGACAACACGCTGCAGTACAACGACACCTTCGGCGACCACACCTTCGGTGCCATGTTGGGCTTCTCCATGCGCGAGGAAAACTACCGCTATCTCGTTGGAGCACGCTCGAACGTGCCCGGAGGAAAGGACGAGTACAAGTATCTGAACCTTGGTGACGAGGATTCGGACTCCAACGGCGACGGTGGTACCACTTACCGGGGCTTGAGCTACTTTGCCCGACTGAACTACAACTACAAGGACAAGTACATGCTGATGCTCACCATGCGTGCCGACGGCTCGTCGAAATATCAGGAGCACTGGGGCTATTTTCCGTCAGTAGGCGCCGCCTGGGTGGTTACCGAGGAACCGTTTATGAAGAATCAGCATGCCATCAACTACCTGAAACTGCGCGCAAGCTGGGGCAAGCTGGGCAATGACCATGTGGCCGCGAGCGACGGTTTTGCATCCATCACTACCGGCAATGGCGCTTCGGGCGTTTTCGGCAACTCCACCTATCCCGGCTATCAGAATACTTCGTACTTCAGTTGGCTGAAATGGGAGCTTGTAGACGAACTGAACGCAGGCTTTAACCTGGCCACTTTCAGAAGCCGGTTGAACATTGACGCCGACTATTTCCACCGCATGACGAAGAATGCGGTCATCAGTCCGCGCCTGCCCTTCAGCAACGATGTGCTGGCCGGCAACTACGGCAAGATTCTCAATCAGGGCTTCGACGTATCGGCAACGTGGACCGACCGCCTCGGTGCCGACTTCAAATATCACGTCGGTGCCAACCTCTCTTTCCTCTGGAACGAGGTGAAGAGCCTCAGCGGAAGCAGCTTCATTCAGGGCGGAAAAACCGTGAATTGGGTAGGACATGAGATGAACTCATTCTACGGATACAAGGTGGCAGGCATCTACCAGACGCCCGAAGAAGTGGCAGCCGACCCTGTGGCCGTGGCCAACGGTCTGGAACCGGGTGACTTCCGCTATGCAGATGTGAGCGGCGACGGTACCATCGACGGCAACGACCGCACCACCTTGGGTTCCTACATGCCCAACTTCACCTACGGGGTGAACCTTGGGTTCGAGTACAGGAACTTCGACTTCGAACTGACAACCTACGGACAAACGGGTGCACAGATGTATAACCGCAAGCGTGCCCTGCGCTATGCTTCGAGCCTCTACAACTTCGACGCCGACCAGTATCTGGACCGTTGGACCGGAGCAGGCTCCACCAACAGCAATCCTTCGGCCAAGGCACTCACCAAAGGGTGGAATGTGAGCGACCAGCGCGTGAATTCCTACTTTGTTGAGAGCGCTGACTTCTTCCGCATTCAGAACGTAACGTTAGGCTATTCGTTCAGGAACATCAAGTTCGGTGCCTACACGCTGCCTTCCGTTCGCCTGAGTCTGACGGCCGACAGACCGCTGACCGTGTTCTCGGCTCACGCCTTCACGCCCGAAATCAGCGACTCAGAAGGCTGGGATACCGAAGTTTATCCGCTCACGGCAACCTATACCTTCGGCGTTCAGATACAATTCTAACCACTTAATTATCTATCGAAATGAAACTGATAAAATATTTTTCAATCCTCGCCCTCGCAACTCTTACCTTTGCTTCATGTGGCGACTATCTTGATAAAGACCCCGAGGACAGCGTTCCCGAGACCAGTGTGGACTTTACAAACCTGGACAATCTCTATCAGCCCGTATCGGGTGTATATGCTAAAGTGCGCACGGGAGCCATGCACTGGGTTATCTGGCCGCTCTCCATCGTCCGCGATGACGACATGTGGTCGGGGCGTACCGACGACCAGCAGCTGCTCGTTGACTTTGGTAACTACAAGTACGACAACTCCTTCTGGGGGCTCAACGAAATGTGGAACCAGTATTACGGCATCATCAAGGTGGCCAATGCAGCACTCAGCTCGCTCGACAGCTATGCCGAGAACATGACCACCGAGAGCCAGCGAACTGCCTATCGCTCCTACTGCGGAGAGGTACGCACGCTGCGGGCCTATGCCTACTATCGGCTGATTCAGGCTTTCGGGCCTGTCACCATCCTGCGTGACAACAACCAGACTGACCTCACCCGCTCCACCATCGACGTGGTTTACCGGTACATGTTGGAAGACTTGAGCTACGCAATGGAGAACTGTCCGCGCCTGCGTCCCAACGAGATGGAGCATCAGGGGGCTGTTACGGCCTTCACGGCCGAGCACCTTGCCGCCAAAATTTACCTCAACCAAGGCAACTACGGACAAGTGAAGACTCTGACCGACGATATCATCAACAGCGGCAAATTCCAACTCTATGCCGATTACTACGAACTCTTCAAGATACCAGGGAAGCTCTGCAACGAGAGTCTCTTTGAATGTCAGAGCACCGACTTCGGTACCGGGTCGGGCGATATGGTGGATGTAGACCAGTGGTTTGTATTCCAGAATCCCGGAAGTATGGGCGGTTGGAACTTTATAAGATTCTATCCAGAGTTTGAAAAGTGGGCCGAGAATCGCGGCGAAACCGTGCGTTTGGAAACTACTTTCCTGCAGGGAGGCGGAACCGTTACCCGTGGAGGCGACAACATCACCGACGGTACGAAGACCGACTTCTATGATGGCAAGAACTATACACCGAAGAGTGAAATCACGCCTGGACGTGAATGGAAGGCCGGAGCAGGCAACAATGTGCGTATCCTGCGCTATGCCGATGTGCTGCTGATGAACGCCGAGGCCAAGGTTCGCCTGGGAGAGAATGGCGATGTGCCCTTTAACTTGGTGCGGGCACGTGCCCACATGCCTGCCATAACAGGCGTTACGGCGGCCCAGATTATGGACGAACGCCGCATAGAGCTGGCCGGCGAGTGGGGTGAACGCTACAACGACCTGCTGCGTACCGGTCAACTTGCCACCGTGCTTGGCAGCAAAGGCTGGAGTGAGGATAAGACTTACTACCCGCTTCCGTTCCAGCAACTGAGCGATGTTCCCGAACTTAAGAACGCTCCTGTCAATGAATAGACTATGGCTCACGGCAGCCGTCACGACCGGATACATCCTTTCGGTTTCGGCCTCTCCTGCTTCGGCAGGATTTGTCGGGACCGGGGATGATACCGTTAAGGTGGTGAAAGGGCAGGTGAGCGATTACTACATATCCGTGAACAATGCGTACGAGGTGACCGGCCGCGTGACCGACGACAGCGGCAAGCCACTCGAAGGGGCTACAGTGATGTACTTCGCCTCTCCCGTTCATTGCAATACGGACGCCGACGGGCGTTATTCGCTCAAGTCGACCGATGGCGACCTGCATCTGTATGTATGGTATCCCGGTATGGAATTTGCTCATGTCTATCGCTCGAAAGAGCAACGGCAGGCAGACATCGTAATGCAGCAAGCCGGCAAGTTGGTAGCAGTGCTGCCCCGACAGGCAGCTCAGAGAACGCAGTGGTTCGACCCCGCCCGCCTCGAAACAGCCACTTACTGCAATCCCCTGAACATTAGCTACAACTACGAACCCTACAACGACAACGTACGCCGTGGCGGTTGTTTCCGCTCATCGGCCGACCCCATGGCCTTGATGTACAAAGGGCAGTATCTTCTTTTTTCCACCAATCAGGGCGGCTATCATTATTCGCACAACCTGAGCGACTGGAATTTCCAGCCGGCCTCGTTCCAGCGCCGCCCAACGGACGACGACCAATGCGCCCCGGCGGCATTCGTCAGCGGCGATACCTTATATTATACAGGCTCCACTTACGAAGGTTTGCCCATTTGGTTTACCACCCATCCCGAGCAGGGAAGGTGGCGTCAGGCGGTGGGCCGCAATACGTTGCCGTCGTGGGATCCCTGTCTTTTTCTCGATGATGACGGCCGGCTGTATCTCTACTACGGCAGTAGCAACGAGTATCCGCTCAAGGCCGTAGAGCTGAGTCGACAGAGTTTTGCCCCCATCAGCAAGATTCACGACGTGCTGATGCTGCATCCCGAGCAGCACGGATGGGAACGCTTTGGCATGAACAACGATGATGAGGTTACCCTGAAGCCCTTTACCGAGGGGGCTTATATGACCAAGCATGGTGGCAAATACTATCTGCAATACGGCGCGCCGGGTACGGAATTCAAGGTTTATGCCGACGGTGTGTATGTAAGCAACCGCCCGCTGGGTCCCTTTACCTACCAGCAACACAACCCCATGAGCTACAAGCCGGGCGGCTTTGTGCAGGGAGTGGGGCACGGGGGAACCTTCAGCGACCGCCACGGGCAATACTGGCATGTGGGCACCTGCATGCTTTCGCTCAAGTATAAGTTCGAGCGCCGCATCGGCCTCTACCCCGTCTACTTCGATGCCGACGGCGTGATGTGGAGCAACACCGCTTTCGGCGACTATCCGCAACGCAATGCCGACTACACCGGCCCCGACCGTTTTACGGGATGGATGCTGCTCTCCTATGGCAAGAAGGTGGAAGTTTCGTCAACCGATACGCTGTCGGCAGCAAACCTGTCGGATGAGAATATCCGTACCTACTGGAGTGCCCGGACGGGCAATGCGGGCGAATGGGCACTGATGGACTTGGGAGGCGAGCGCGAGGTAAGGGCCATCCAGCTGAATTTCTACGACCATAATACCCTGCAAACCAACCGTGCCAACGATACCTACTACCAGTACCGGATTCTGGCAAGCAGTGATGGAGAAACGTGGACGCTGGCCGTAGACCGCAGTGACAACGACCGCGACATGCCCCATGACTATGTAGAGCTACTGCAGCCCTTGCGCACCCGCTATCTGAAAGTGGTAAACCTGCACGTGCCGGGCAATGGAAAATTCTGCCTGTCGGACATCCGCGTGTTCGGCCATGCCGACGTGGAAAAGCCTGAACCCGTACGGGAATTCAGCGTGAAGCGCAGCCGCAGCGATGCCCGCAACGCCCTCATCAGCTGGAAACCCAGCCGCAATGCCTATGGTTATAACATTCTCTATGGCACGGCTCCCGGCAAACTCTACCATTGCATTACTGTAAACGGAGCCACCTCCTACGATTTCCGCGGCATGGACCGCGGCACCAGCTACTATTTTACCATCGAGGCGCTTGGCGAATCGGGCGTTTCGGCCAAATCCAAAATCATCAAGCAATGAGCAACAACCTCTTTTATTCCATGCTGGCAGCCCTGCTGCTGTCAATCAGCTCGTGCTCGGCCGGCGAGAAATCAACCGTTCCCACGTCTCCGGGAGAGGGTGGCAGCGGTGGCACATCGGCCGTGGTACCGGGCCGCCCGTCCACCTTCGGCAGTGACGACGAGCTGCTGGACTACATCCAGAAGGTAAGTTTGAACTACATGTGGGACGGCGCCGAACCCACCTCGGGCCTCGCTCCAGAGCGCATCCATCTGGACGGCAACTATCCGTCGGCCGACAAGGACGTCGTTACCATCGGCGGAAGCGGCTTCGGTATTGCCGGCCTTCTCGTGGGCATCGACCGCGGCTTCATAGGCCGCTCGGAAGGAGTGGCACGCCTAACCAAGATAGTTGACTATCTGGCCCGGGCCGACCGCTTCCACGGTGCGTGGCCTCACTGGCTTCATGGCCCTACGGGCAAGGTGAAACCCTTCGGCGAGAAGGACGACGGAGGCGACCTTGTGGAGAGCTCGTTCCTCATGGAGAGCCTGCTCTACGTGCGCCAGTATTTCAGAGAGGGCAATGAGGCAGAGCGGAACCTTGCGGCAAAGATTGACCAGCTGTGGCGCGAGATGGAGTTCGACTGGTACACGCGCGGCGGCCAGCACGTCATCTACTGGCACTGGTCACCCGGCAACGGGTGGGTGATGAACTTCCCTCTCGAAGGCTACAACGAGTGCATGATAGTCTATATTCTTGCCGCCGCTTCTCCCACTCACAGTGTGCCGGCTGAGTGCTACCATGAGGGTTGGGCCCGCAGCGGCCGCATCAAGAGCAATGCTGCCCCTTATAACCACCCGCTGGAGGTGGCTCACAACGGGGCGGAGGCCACGGGCGGCCCCTTGTTCTGGGCCCATTATTCCTGGATAGGGCTCGACCCGCGCCACCTGCACGACCAATATGCCAACTGGTGGAACGTGGTGCGCAACCACGCCTTGAGCAATTATGACTACTGCGTGGCCAACCCCAAGGGCTACAAAGGCTACGGCAAGCAGTGCTGGGGCCTGACGGCCAGCTATTCCGTAGGTGGCTATTCGGCCCATGCTCCCAACAACGACCTGGGCGTCATTACGCCCACGGCAGCACTGTCGTCGTTCCCCTACACGCCGAAGGAGTCGATGGAGGCTCTGAAAGGCTTCTGGAACAAGGGGCAATGGATATGGGGCAAGTACGGTTTCTACGATGCTTTCTCCGAACAGGCCAACTGGACGGAACCCCATTATCTGGCCATCGACCAGTGCACCATCGCCCCCATGATAGAGAACTACCGTACGGGGCTGCTCTGGAAACTCTTCATGAGTTGTCCCGAAATACAACAGGGGCTCACGAAACTGGGCTTCACGTGGCAATAGACTGTGCAGCTTCGGGAGGCTGTACGTTACCTCTTGGAACTTTCGACAAGTGTCGCACAATCATTCGACACCTGTCACACAATCGTGCGACAAGTGTCGAAAGTTCCCGGAGCATACTTACGGGCAGCCCGATGCGGCGATGCGGTGAGGGCGCAGCAGGTCTTCAAGCCGTGGCTCGTGCAGCAACCGTAGCGCGGAATGATGAAGAAACTTAATCAAACAACAAGAAATATGAAACTGAAAAATATCATGGGCACCCTCGCCTTTGCCGCTGTGGCGGCGTTGCCGGCAACGATGCAGGCCCAGAGTGGCGACGCCCGGATGGATAAGTTCATTGATGGGCTGATGGGCAAGATGACTTTGGAAGAGAAGTTAGGACAGCTGAACCTGCCCGTTACGGGCGATATCGTGACCGGACAGGCCAAGAGCAGCGACGTGGCCGGCAAGATTCGCAGCGGACAGGTGGGCGGGCTTTTCAACCTGAAGGGTGTCGACAAGATTCGCGAAGTGCAGAAAATAGCCGTTGAGCAGAGCCGGCTCAAGATTCCGTTGCTGTTCGGCATGGACGTCATTCACGGCTACGAGACGGTGTTCCCCATCCCCCTGGCGCTCTCCATGAGCTGGGATATGGACGCTATCGAGCGTTCCGCCCGCGTTGCTGCTGTGGAGGCAAGCGCCGACGGCATCTGTTGGACCTTCTCGCCGATGGTGGACATCTGCCGTGATGCACGCTGGGGGCGCATGTCGGAGGGCAATGGAGAAGACCCGTATCTGGGTTCGCGGATAGCCGAGGCAATGGTGCGCGGCTATCAGGGCACCAACCTCGCCGACCCATCTACCGTGATGGCTTGCGTCAAACACTTCGCCCTGTACGGCGGAGCAGAGGCCGGGCGCGACTACAACACCGTAGACATGAGCCGGTGGCGCATGTTCAACTATTACTTCCCGCCCTACAAGGCGGCTGCCGAGGCCGGAGCGGGCAGCTTCATGACCTCGTTCAATGTGGTAGACGGCATTCCCGCCACGGGCAACCGGTGGCTGCTCACGGATGTGCTGCGCCGCATGTGGGGCTTCAAGGGCTTTGTGGTGACCGACTATACGGCCATAGCAGAGATGACGGCCCACGGCATGGGCGACCTGCAACAGGTGTCGGCACTGGCACTGAACGCCGGAACGGACATGGACATGGTGGCCGACGGCTTCGTTGGTACGCTGGCACAGTCGCTCCGCGAGGGCAAAGTCAGCATGGAGAGCATAGATGCAGCCTGCCGCCGCATACTCGAGGCCAAGTACAAACTCGGTCTGTTCAGCGACCCGTACAGGTATCTGGACCCGAAGCGGGCCAAGACCGAAATCTATACCGACGCTCATCGTGCCGAAGCCCGGCGAACGGCTGCGGAGACCTTCGTGCTGCTGAAGAACGACGGACGGCTGCTGCCCCTGCAGCGTAAGGGCCGCATAGCCCTCATTGGGCCGCTGGGCAACACGCCGGCCAACATGCCCGGAACCTGGAGTGTGGCTGCCGACGCCGCCAAGTACAAGTCGCTCTATCAGGCCATGAAGGACGCCGTAGGCGATAAGGCCACCGTTACCTACGCCAAGGGCAGCAACATCTGCTACGACGAACGCCTGGAGGCCAACGGTTCTATGTTCGGTCGGGAAATCCGCGACGGCCGTTCGGACAAGGAACTGCTTGACGAGGCGCTGCGCACAGCGGCACAGGCCGACGTCATTGTGGCTGCTATTGGCGAGACATCCGAATTCAGCGGCGAGTCGAGCAGCCGCTCCGACCTCTCTCTGTTCGATGCACAGAAAGACCTGCTCACGGCTCTCAGGCAGACGGGTAAGCCCATCGTGCTGGTCAACTTCTCCGGTCGGGCAACCGTCATGACATGGGAGGCCGAGAACTTTGCAGCCATCCTGAACGTGTGGTTCGGCGGTTCAGAGGCCGGCGACGCCATCTGCGACGTGCTCTTCGGCGACAAGTCGCCCTCGGGCAGGCTTACTGTCAGCATGCCGAAGTCGGTGGGTCAGCTCCCGCTCTACTACAATCACCTGAACACGGGGCGGCCGCTGGAGAAAGGAAAGTGGTTTACCAAGTTCCGCAGCAACTATCTCGACGTAGACAACGAGCCGCTCTTCCCCTTCGGTTATGGCTTGAGCTACACCACCTTCGGCTACGGGCCACTCTCACTCAGCAATGCTTCCATGACGGCCGAGGGCACCATCAGGGCCAGCGTAACCGTGACCAACACGGGCAACTGCGATGCCGACGAGGTTGTGCAGCTGTACATCCGCGACATGGTAGGTTCCGTCTCGCGGCCTGTGCAGGAGCTCCGCGACTTCCGTCGCATCAGTCTGAAGAAGGGCGAGAGCAAGACCGTGAGCTTCACCATCAACGCCGAGAAGCTGAAGTTCTATAACAACGAGTTGCAATACGTCTGCGAGCCGGGCGAATTTCAGGTAATGGTAGGCCCTAACAGCCGCGACGTGCAGGTGCAGTCGTTCACGCTCAAAGACTGATGAAAATGTGGGTAGCGCAGTTGGCGATGAACTGCAAAAAGATTGGAGTTATGCTTCAAGGCTGTTGAAGTTATGCTTCAGCGCGCTTAAAAGCATGAGGAAGAGCCTCTAAAGAAAAGAACCCCGGGAGTTGCATAATCAAACAACTCCCGGGGTTCACTTCATTTTAGGCACCTCCTCTTTCGTTCATTAAGAGTAGCGTATCATTTTATTTATAAATCTTAATCTCCGATAACATGTCATAGTTATCTGCAGTTATTTCGATCTTTATGTAACGTGCTGATAGAGGTTTTAAAGTTGAATAGTTATTCCATAGCGTTTTTTCTATGAGAAGATCTCCAGAAAGTTCTTTCCAATTTGTGTTGTCATCACTGCCATAGAAAGCTACAGAATTAGGATAATAGAATCCATATCTATCGGTAGCTAATTGCAAGCCCATGATATCTTCTTCCTTTCCCATATCTACAATGATTGTATTGACACCAGCTCTAAGATAGATGCCAGTATTCCCATTTCCATCAATAAGTCTTGAAAGATTTCCAGAAGCAGCAGCCGGGGTCAATGTTACTTTCCAATCAGTTGTAGGTATCACCGTGCCGGTTGGTTCAGTTGTAGAAGGAGCCAAATAAATATCCATCACCTTGACGGGAATGAGCACTTCTCCATTTACAAGATTGTGCTTGACGCCTTTTTCATCATAGTAGATTGCACGCATTGGCAATACATACTCGCCAAGGGCCGTAAACTTTTCTGGGTTAGAAAACGTTGCTGAAAGTTCCAGTGAAGTTTTACCTTCGCAGTCTACGGCCGTAGCAGTGCTGATTCCTTCAGGAGCCAACTGAGTCTTACCATCACTCTTAAATAGAGAGTTATCACGTTCGAGCCCAATTTTTCCTTTATACCCAAACTCTGCCGGTGTAGTAAGTTTTACCGTAACGGTGGTTGCACCTGCATAAATACTGGGATTACCCAAAGATGCAACGATACCTGCTCCGTCATATTTTATAGTCCAAAGGTCTTTTGGCGTAATTACAACATAAGCATAATCTTTTCTTATAATCTCCGGACTACTCAATTCTGGTCCTACCGGTGCAATCTTAATAGGAACAACCGTAGGCTTTAATATTTTAGACAGGCCTTTAACAGTAACAGGCACGTCAAAATTAGAAGACTCTGTGCCTATCTCAATAACTCCATCATCCTTGAATTCCACTTGTTCTTCGGTTGCCACCTCGTAATCTTTATAGGCGGTTTCCAGCAAAGGAGCATCGGTAGCCAGAGTTACTTGCACCTTGCTTGTACTTGTTAAGTTGCGGGTGAGAATCGCATTAAACGTAAATTCTTTGGAGTCTTCGCTCAAAAGTAAATCGCCAACAAAGCTGCTCGTGTGTTCTACCAAGTTTGTTGAGAAATACACTAAGTTGTCGCGAGGGTCGCTTCCGCTGAAATATCCCTTTACGTCATACTCACCGTCGTAATTATAGTCATGGCTGCATGAGGCTAAGGAAGAGGCCGTAAGTGCTAACACTATGAAATAAATATGTTTTTTCATCATTGTTTCTATTTAATCGTTATTCGGGAAACTTTTGATCTATCCATTTAATCTTGCTCTGATCATACTCTATTACTTCTTGTTCTGGCGCATAAGTATGAATAACATGCGGATTTTTGCAAATATCCTTCACACCATATTCCTTTGTCAATGGCGCGTAGAACAGCAGATCAGGATTCTCCGGGTTCTCAATATAGAGGTTGTCCAGTATTTGGAAAGCAGACTGCGCCTTGTTATAAAGACGAATCTCACGTACCAACCCCTTGAATGCACCCCAACTCATATTCATTTTTGAGAAAGTTTCTACTTTTGGTACGTCGAACTCATTGTCCAATATACCATTGATGTAGCACTTTACATGCTGGCGATTGTACACCCATGCTACGTGATACCACTTTTTTGGCTGTAGCTTTGTCTTGGCAAAAGCCTTCGGATCATCAGTCTCTCCTACTTTCATCTGTAAACCACCGTCCCTTGTAATACGTGAGTAGAAGTCGGGAGAAAGTACAGACTGATTATCAAAGTTGCTGTCAATATTCATTCCGTACGACAAAGTCCACTCCTGTAAGTCTTGGAAAGCCGGCGTAAAGTTCACCTTTAAGTAGAACCCATCCTGACGCATTACGGTTGTATTGAGCACACGGTCGATCGCGAATATCTTGGTAGCGCTCGATGCCAGGATGTTAGACCCCTCGGCAGCCACCAGTTTTACGGGAATTGCATATTTCACCGCTGCGCTCAATTCGTTGTCAAGTGGCTTGATGGTCACATCAACCGCACCATTAGAAACTTCATTGGCGCCTATGGTCAATGTCTCTTTTGACAAAGAGTAATACTTTGCCGGCAACATCTGATAAGCCGTTCCATTCGCTTCATTGTAGGCAGCCAGCACCTGTTCGTCTATAGCAAACTTAACATTAACGTCACCACTGAGCAGATTGGCAGCTCGAGCTGTCAACGTACCATGACCTCCATTTTCATTTACCATAATCTTTGTTACCGGTGACTCTGCGGCTCCATCGATGTAAACAGCATTGGGCAGATCGTTCTCTTCGTTCACCTTATCATAATCAACATTGGCGCACGACCATGCGAAGCAGGTTAAAGAAGCTATTCCTAAAGTTTGAAATATATGTTTCATTACAATCTCATTTTAAGGTGTTATTTTACAGCAGGGTTCATGATTTGGATACCTTGGCGTAGGTACTTGTAAATAGGATTTGCCGCATAGTCTTTCTCCATGTGGTAACTTCCTATACCTGCTTTGTGGGCTCCATTGGGTTCCCACATAGCCATACCGATATAAGAAGGGACACTCTGTCCATCACGAGTCTTATGGGTAACACCACCTGTGCCAGAATAAGCCTCAAAGTTTTCTGTAACAATTATCTTCTTAGCCACTTCCTCAAAGGTTTGTTTTGTTTTAAACTTTCCAAACACTCTATTGAGTCTACTATCAAGGTCACTATAACTGGTGCTACTATATGCCTGCAATATGTAATAATTGAAATACAAGGCCATTTCAGCGGAGAACCATTCGGGCTGCCCGTCAACTACCAACCACTTCTTGCGGCCTGCTTCAGTCTCGGCCATCGGGCCAATGCGCTTACCCATCGTGCGGACAAAGAGATTCATGCGATCATTTTGCCACATTTCTTTATTAGTTTGGAACGGTTGGGGAACTGTAGGCTCCGCATCCAAGTCGTAACCATCGAGGGCATACTTATCAATGGTATCACAAATTGCGTTCGCATATTTTACGATGGCCTTGCTGATGGCTTCTTCATCACCATCAACCCAGCCCCAATAAGCATGGTTATAATCTGCCCACGATTCTCCCTTGTCTTTGGAAGACTGGGGCTGTGCAGGAGTTATGTTTTTACCGATTTCAAATAGCAAGCTACAAGCCAGCACACGCAATCCCTTTTCTTCCTTGGTTCGTTTCAGGTCGGCCAGCATAGCTGGTGTCAAGCTGATAAAACCATCCCAAAGAGACACAACGTCTGTACTGTCGGGCAGACTATAAAGGCAGCGTGAAGCAGGGCTTTCTCCCGTCCAACCGCCAAACCAGCCAAAGGTCAGTTGATGTTCGGTTTGTTTATAAGCACGAAGGTTCGCCAAGTAATTCTTGTGTGCTATTGACAATGTCGAGTCGGCATCGACCAGCAATTTATCTATATTCTTGTTTTCCACTTCAGTCCAATCGCTGCATCCTACACTCAGCAAGGCCATCAGCAGAAAACTGAAAATAACATACTTTTTCATATAAGTTTGGTCTTTAAATTATTTGTTAGCCTTCTTGTCCCACCACAGGCGTGTAGCACCGTTATCGGCTCCGCCGAGCAGCTGAACAGCCTTAGTAATGTTATCGAGGTTTTTTGTGTATTCATCATTAGAGTAAGGAATGCGTGTTGGACGGTTATCTCCATTCACATCGCAATCGGTAGATACCGATACAGCCTTGAAGATACGAGGATAGCCTGTGCGACGGAATTCAGACCAAGCCTCTTGCCCGTCAGGATAAATAGCCAGATACTTCTGCGTGATAATGCGCTCTAAACTCTTCTCGAAGTTACCATCCTGCCACTTGATTGTTATATCAGACGGCGCATCGGCATTATACTGCGAGTTGATAGGGTCAACGAAGTTGGCTGGTTTGGCCGTAGCGTTAGCAGCATAAGTTGTAGCCGCGCCTGCGCTCAAACCATTTTCCTCGAACGAAGCAGAGATTCCCTTCTCGTAAAAAGTCTTAGCGTCATTGGCATCTCCCATGTTCCAGCCGCGCAATGAACCTTCAGCACGGAGGAAATAAACTTCCGAAGCCCTGATGATATACACCGGAGTTTCGTCCTCAACTTTCAATAACGAAATTTTCTCTCTGTCAAGATAGGCCGTAGTACTCGGTAAATTGGTACGCAAACCATAATAGTCAGAAACATTGTTTATAGTTCCTTTCTGGAAATAAGCGCCCAAACGCGGATCGTTGTAACCCTTCATGTAAGAAGCAATTTCTGCTCCCATGCGGGCATCGTTGTAGCTTCCATTAATGATAACCAATGGATTTTTCAGCGAAACACCCGCACCCTTGCACAGTGTGGCACCATCACCCACTGCCTCGATTACACCATTTGGATTACTAATGGCCTTCTCGGCATACTCCTTGGCCAAAGCCTCGTTGGCATAAACCACCCGCATGGCTAGACGTAGCATGAGCGAATTGGCAAACTTGCACCATTTTACATAATCACCCTCATAGATGATGTCGTATTTCGGGAATACATCGTGAGCTTCTCTGTTCAATGTCTGCACCGCTTCATCCAGCTCCTTGAGCATGGCTTTGTAGACATCTTCCTGCGAATCATACTCTGCCAGCGCCGTACCCTCAATGCCTGCTTTAGAATAAGGAATGGGGCCGAAGGTGTCGGTTGCCTTATGTACAGCGGCAACCTTGATGATCTGGGCCACTGCGAAGCCTGCTGGGTCATCGGTGGTACGCTTTTTCATGTCAAGCCAGTTGCGATATGCATTTCCGGCCATCACATTATAAGTGTACTGACTCCATGGTTTCAACGCGTAAGTTGGGAATCCTCTGCCTACCCACTTGTTCTGCGAAGGAGCCATATAGCCCATCCAACAAGCACCACCGAGGGTGTAAGGAATCTGGTAATCGTTCACATAACCTGTGCCTGATGAGCCTACAGGGAAGATACTCATCTCGAAGGCCGTGGCAAAACCACCCACATTCAGGTTATCCATTTTCAGTTCTTCCTCCGTAGGCTGACGGTGGTCGCGATTGATATCGGCAAAGTCAGTCTGGCAAGAGGTCAGCACGGTGGCAGACATAGCCGCCATGCAAAGTATTTGATTGATTTTATTTTTCATAAAAGCCTTGTTGTTTAGAATTGAAGTCTCAAACTAAAACCGATATTACGCAAGCTCGGAGCGCTGAAATAGTCGCTTCCCTGACCATAAGTACCAGTAGACGCTGCAATCTCAGGATCGAACGGAGCTTTGTTGTAAATCATCCAGAGGTTGTTGGCGATGACACCTACCGTAATGCTGGGCCAGCCCTGGCCGAGCCATGTCTTAGGCAACGTGTAGTTGAGGCTTACATTTTGCAAACGAACATTTGTTGCATTGTAATAGTAATAAGCCATCAGCTGCTGGTTGGCTACTACCTCATAATACTTCTGAGGATCAACTTTTAATCCACCAGCTACCTCTACATAACCACGGTCACGAGCCTCTGCAGAAGCCTTAGAAACACCGAACTGGTCGAGTACAGCCTGTGTGGCAGAAGTCACAACGCCACCGAAGCGGGCATTGATGAGGAACGAGAGATTTAGTCCTTTCCAGGAAATACTGTTTCTCCAGCCCATGGTAAAGTCGGGATTGGTATTGCCAATCTTTATGCGCTCGCCCTTTGGAAGGTCCATAGAGGCCAAGCTACCATCGGGACCTACGGCAATCGCGCCAGTAGCATCACGCTTCAGTACCTTTGTGACATACACATCACCCATACTGTCGCCTTCACGGATAAATCCACCACCGGCCGTAGTCTCTGTAAAGTTGATAATCTGTCCGTCAACTCCAGTGTCATAGTTGTGTACCAATTTCTTAACCTTATTAACGTTGCGGCTGTAAACCAGTCTTGAATCAAACTCAATCTGCCCCACCTTGTCGCCGTAACCTAATGACATTTCGATACCAGAGTTGGCGATGTCACCGGCTTGAATGTACATGCCCGAATAAGGAGCTGTAGCTGAAAGCTCGGCCAAGAAGGTCTGGTTATAGGTATTGGAGTGATACCATGTGAGGTCAAAATTCAAGCGACTTTCAAACATGCGCAGGTTCAAACCAATTTCATAAGAACGTGTACGTTCTGCCTTGAAATCAAAGAAAGGCATGATTGTGCGGGTAGCAGGAACACCGTTGGTGATAGGGTAGGTCAACGTGCCACGTGTCACGCCGCGATAACGGTCGGGAATAGGCGAACCTACCTCGGTGCAAGAGCCTCTCACTTTCATGAATGAAATAACTTCGGGCAGTTTCACCATCTTGGATATAATGGCTGAAAGGCCTACAGAAGGATAGAAGAACGATGGCTCTTTGGCATTAACCAGCAATGAACTCCAGTCGTTACGTCCGGTCATGGTAAGATAAACCATGTCTTTCCAAGAAAGTTCGGCACTGGCAAAGATAGCTGTGCCACGCTTGCGGAACTCTGAATCGCTGGGAATAGCTTTCTCAGGGTCAAGTGCTGCAGAAGAGAAGAGGTTGGGTACCTTCAGGATAGGGCCGCCGAAGCCTACTGAACTTGAACGATAGTCCTCTAAGCTTGCACCGGCATTGGCAGTCAGACGATAGTCCTGTCCGAAGCTCTTGTCAATATTGAACATTATGTCCATATAGGTTTGCTGGTCGGAACCTTGCGAATGATTGTAGATACCATTACCATAAGTGCCCGCATACAGAATTCCCGTACCGCTGGCGTGGAGCCTGCTCTCGGCCTCGGTGTAAGTATTGTCGACACGCACACGGCCTGTAACGTTGAGCCAAGGCAGAATGTCGTATTTCAAGCTACCCATTAACATATAGCGCTTACGCTTAGTTGGGGTCAGCATGTCGTTAACAATGAAATAGGGGTTCTGCAACTGCATGCCTTGATCGCCGTAAGGCCAGTACTGAACGGCAAACTTGCGGGCGGCATCGTAGCGCTTATACAGCTGAACGGCCGACCAGTCCTCTCCACGGGGGAACAGGTATACTGCCGGCAATGGGTTGTAATACTCACCCGGACGATACATGTTGTCGGTATTCTGAATGATGTAGCTGCCGCTGACGTCAAGATGCAGCTTATCATTAAGGAAGTCGCTGGTATTGCGGGCCGTAAAGTTATAACGGTTGTAGGCGTTGTTCTCCAAGATGCCCGTGGCATTGGTGCTGGCCACAGACACGTAAGTCTTGTTGGTCTTGGTACCTGTCGTGAGGGTCACGGAGTTAATATAGCTGTGGCCCGTGTTGAAAAAGTCTTTGGGATTGAAGCCGGAAGAGCTGGCCATACGGTCGCCCCAACTCTCAAAAGAGCCAGGCTTATTGCCGTAAGTATTCTGAAATTCGGGCATGATAAACGGATCAGAGAACTCCATGCTACTCGAAACAGCTACGCTCACCTTTCCCTCAGCGCCCCGCTTGGTGTTGATCATGATAACACCGTTGGCAGCGGCCGAACCGTAGAGGGCGGCTGCCGAAGGGCCTGTTAGCACGTTGATACTCTCAATGTCGTCGGGGTTGATATCGGCAATACCTTCGCTGCTGGGCTGGCTTGAATATCTTCCACCGCCGATGTCGCCACCATTCTTGTTGAACATGGGCACACCGTCGATTACATAAAGTACGTTGTTGCCACCGGTGATGGATTTTGTACCACGCATTATCACACGAGTAGGACCTCCCACACCCGTTGTTGAGGCGTTGATGTTTACACCGGCCACGGCACCGTTGAGGCTATTGATAAAGTTCACATTCTTGACGCTGGTGAGCTCTTCGCCCGATACCTTCTGCACGTTGTAGCTCAGTGCTTTCTCCGAGCGCTTGATGCCCAGAGCCGTTACCACCACGTCGCTAAGCGTGTGGCTCTCCTCCTGCATCACGAGGTCAATCTTGGCGCGGCCTTGCTGGGCTACTTCCTGCGTGCCGTAGCCTATGTACGAGTACACGAGGGTGGGATTGGCCACCTCTGTGGTGAAGCTGTAGTGCCCGTCGACGTCGGTCACGGCACCGTGCGAGGTACCCTTCACCATCACGCTCACACCAATCAACGGCTCGCCGGAGGCATCGGTCACGGTGCCCTCAATGGTGTGCTGATCCGTTTTCTGCTGCTGTTGCTGGGGTTTGGGGGTAGCCGAACCGGCGCCACTCTTGGAGAGATAGACCACATTGTCTACAATCCGGTAATCGATACCCGTCCCTGCGAAGAGCTTGTCGAGCACGTTTTTCAGCGGTTCGTTTTTGGCCTGCACCCCGTTTACCTCTACTTTGGCCAGTGCGTCGTTGTAGAAGAAGCGGTACTTGGACTTCGATTTGAGTTGCTTAATCACAGTTTCAAGCTTGGTGCGCTTTGTCGAGAGGTTCACCTGAGCTCCTGTCTGCTGCAGTGGGATGCAGAAGAGGAAGAGTACCAGCAGAGCCTTGCATAGCGTCAAGCTGTGTTCATAGCGTTGCTTGTCCATGGTTGGAAATGATAAGTTGTTTTTAGTTATTAAATTTAAAAACCAGGTTAGCTGATTTATAATCATAACAAACCAACTGCATAAATTACGTATTCAGCAGTTGTTTTTTTTGTCTACAGGTCCTGAACTGCACCAAATTGTGGCTTGATTGCCGATATAAGTACACTCGCCGGGCCGATATGCCGTGCCTGAAAAGGATGATTTGCTTTGCCGAATATGTTAAACAATATAAAATTCAGACACTTTTGACTCCTTGTTATGCAAAAAATTGTAACTTTAACAAATCAAAGAAAACGCATGGGAGAATACCCGCAGCCTCTCCGCTGCCACGGCGCGGAAGAACGGAAGAACGCCACCGGCAGTTTTCTCTGATATAAGAAGCACAGTAGATGAACATAACAGAAGATGAATTTAGGCTGATTTTCAGGGAGCTGTACCCTGACATGGCTTATTATACATCGCATTTGGTTGACCCTGACGAGGTGAAGGACATCGTGCAGGAAGGCTTTATAGAATTATGGAAACACCGTGACTCCATGACCGACCGCGACCATCTGAAAGCCTTCCTCTACAAGGCCGTCTATACCCGGGCACTCAACGTGGCCAAGCATCAGGCCGTAGTCAGGGGCTACTCCGACGACCGGCGCCGCATAGAGGCCCGCCGGATGGAGTATTACCACCCCGAGCATAACGACGTGATACGCTACATGGAGAATAAGGAACTGGGCAAACAGATTGACGCTGCCATCGGCGAACTGCCCGAAAAGTGCCGGCAGGCTTTCGTGATGAGCTATCTGCACGGCATGAAAAACAAGGAGATAGCCGCAGTGATGGATGTTTCGGTGCGAACGGTCAACGTTCACGTCTACAAAGCACTGCACTACCTGCGCAACCGATTGGGTTTTCTGAAGCATAAATAACATCTTTTGTATTTTCACGAATAAGTTTTTTTGCCGTCACAGTTGTTGTTTATACAGATGACAGATACTGACAGAACTGGTCAAGACAGAACCAATGGATAAGATGAATAACAAGATAATCAAGGACTATATACTGAACCGGGGCTCCGCAAAGTCGCAGAAACGCCTCGCGGAATGGCTTCGGGAGGACAAGGAGAACGCACACCTGCTCTTCCGTATGGAGGCCGCCTACCACGAGGGGCGGGGTGACTACGAGCCCGCGCCGGGCGCGATGGAGAAGGCGGAGGCCTCGCTCTTCGACGTCATCGGGGCCGAGCAGAACCGCACGGCCAGTTCTCGCAGGCTGGCGCTGTGGCGCCGTGCCGCCGTTGTTCTGCTGCTGGTGGCCGGCGGAGTGGCTGCCCTGTGGGGCGTGTACGGCCGCATGACGATGGTAACCGTAACGGCATCGGCCGACAGCGTGACAGCTATCACCCTGCCCGACAGTACCCAGGTGTGGCTCAACCACGGCGGTTCCATTACCTACCCCAAAGAGTTCAGGGGCGGAGAGCGCCACGTGAAGCTGGACGGAGAGGCTCTTTTCAGCGTGACGAAGAACCCGGAGAAACCTTTCGTTGTAAGCAGCTACGGCGTAGATACGCGGGTACTGGGCACCGTCTTCAACTTTAACACCCACTGCGCGGGCAACTGCGAGGAGGTGAGCCTGCTCGAGGGGCGGCTCGAAATAACCGGCCGGAGCGGCGAAGGCAAGGTCATCATCAAGCCCAACCAGAAGGCCGTAGTCGACAAAACCCGGCATACGATGGAGGTGAAGAACGTCTACGCGCCGCTCGAGGCCGTGTGGCACGACGGCATGATACCGTTTGCAAACATGTCGATAGCCGACATTGCCCACGTACTGGAGAAGTTCTACCACGTCCGGATAACCCTCTCCGATAACCTCGACCTGCGTTCCACCTATTCGGGTTACATACGCCGCAACGGCAATATCGACTCGGTGCTGGGCGCGCTGTCGTACTCCATTCCTTTCAGTTACAGCAAGCAGGGCTCGCACATCACGCTCTCGGGCCGGTAGGTACGGGCAAGCAGCATACGCAGTAAGGGGATGCGCCACGGGAATTTACTCCCGGCGCATCCCCTTTTTGCGTTGTCCGAGGCCGTAGATGACGGCTTGGGGTAGGGGCGATAGGGTGGAGCAGGCTGCGGGGCGGAGGGCTGACGGAAGGCCGGAGGCATGCTTCCCCGCTCCGCCGGAAAACGTTTGGCGATGCCGCCGGCCACTGGTCTGTTTGTTGGAGGTATCGGTCAAGGGCCTTGGAGGTGCCGGTCAAGGGACTTGAAGGTATCGTTCAAGAGGCTTGAACGGCACCTCTCTCACAGCGCCCTGCCACAGGCGGTTTGGCGAGGGGTGGCGGGGGGTGGTTTTGCCGTGCCTCTGCATGGGTGGCGGAAGCCGTGAGCAGCGCCTTTCGGCGGGCTCCGGCAGGCGACAGGACATCCGCAGCCGGGTTCTTTCAACGCCCGTCTGCAGCTCCCGATGTTTATCGTCGGGCTCGCCGCTGCGGTGATGCTGGGCTCTGCATCGTTTGCTCCCGCCTCCATGCACCTCAGGAGAAAAATGGCGTTAGGATAGAAAAAAAGCCGTAAAACATTTGGTTTATATTATAAACTTGTTTATATTTGCATCGTGATTGCAATCCACAACAACATTTACTAACCAATTTTAAACGGAAAAGGATTATGAAAACGAATGGTATAAAGGTTGCTCTCGCAGTCATGATGATGGCCGCAAGCGCAGGTGCAAACGCACAGCACAGCGTTAAGGTGAGGGTAGAGAACGTGCCGTCGGGCGAAGGTAAGGTGCTGGTAACCACTTCCAACGGGCGCCGTGCCATGGTGCAGGCCGCAAAGGGCACCGTGGAGCTGGTGCTGGACAGCGTGCCCGAGGGCCGGTGTACGGTCTACGCGATGCACGACAGCAACGGAGATTACGCCCCGAACAACAAGGACGGGCTGCCCCAGGAATACTGTTGGATGCAGAATGTGGACGTAACGGCCGAGGGACAGGTGGTTACCATCGGCCTGAACTACATACCCCAGTATGTAAAGAAACAGCAAAACAAAAAGTAGGACATCAGTATGGAAGAAGAAAAAACAATGACTGCCGAGCGCAGTCTGGAGATTATCAGAGCGCGGATGGAGCAAAGTCAGCGCGACATTGTACGCAACGCAGGCAAGCCAATGGTTGTATGGGGCATTGCGGTTGTGGTGTTCGGCCTGCTCATAGGCTGGCTCTGGCACCACACGGGCAGCCCGCGGTGGAACCTGCTGTGGTTCGTAATGGTGCCCATCGGCTTCGGCATCAGCCACGTTGCGGGCAAGTCGGACGTCAAAGTCAGAGGTTACGTAGGCCGGGTGCTGGGCATCGTGTGGCTTTCCTTTGCCTTTTTCGCCACAGTTTTCCCCTTTGTCGGCGGGCTGTTTGCCGGTATCTTTGCCGGTATCTTGCCCATGGGCGTGCAGCGAGTCGTATTTACGGTCAACGTTACGGCAACTATCATCATCCTGCTGGCATTGTGCACAACCATTACAGGTGGCATCCTGAAGAATGGGTGGATAACAGGCAGCGGCATCCTGACGGGTGTCGTGGGCACGGCTCTGGCCCTGGTGATAGTCGGACCGTGGCAGTCGGTGCTCATGGCGGCCGTAGGAGTGGTGCTGTTGATAGTGCCCGGGGTGCTGATAAACCTGCAGACGCACAACTGATGACGACCTTTGGAAACGAAGAAAGGAGTGTGTATGTTTAAGCCTTTGGACCCTTTGCTGCACAGCGAGCTGCGTTTGGCGGTGATGTCGCTGCTCATCGGTGTTGACGAAGCCGAGTTCCCGTATATCAGGGAGCAGACTGGCGCCACGGCAGGCAACCTCAGCGTGCAGATAGAAAAATTAGAGAAGGCCGGCTACATTGCCGTGCGCAAGACCTTCAAGGGCAGGCGGCCCTCTACTGTCTGCAGTGTGACGGAGGCCGGCAGGGCTGCTTTCGGCGACTATGTGGAGGCCTTGCAGAGCTATATCAACACCCCTTAGGGCCTCTGCCTGCAAGGAACTGCCGCCCCAGACGGCCTGCCTCGGCTTCCCGGTAGGGAGCAGCGGGACGGGCTATTTGTGCGTCATGATGTTCAGCACCATGTCGTCGGTGGCGCACATGGCCTCCTTGCCTATGCTCGTAAGGTTGCGTATGCTGCGGTCAACATCCTCGTCAATGATGCCTTCGGCGGCCGTCACGTGGCGTCCTTCGCGTGCCAGGACGGCCGAGAGGATGGCTGTTGAGACGCCCGAGCTTATCTTCAGCGAGCAGCTGGGCTTGGCTCCGTCGCATATCATGCCTGTTAGATTGGCTATCATGTTCTGCACCGCGTGGCAGATGTCAGTGTAGTTGCCGCCCATGAGGTAGGTGATGCCGCAGCTGGAGCCTATGCTCGCCACCACGCATCCGCACAAGGCACTGAGCGTACCGAGGCTTTGCTTGATGTAGATGGCCGTCAGGTGGCTCAGCGTAAGGGCGCGTATGAGCTCTTCCTCGGTGTTCTCGTTCTCCTGGGCGTAAACGGCAACGGGGTTGGTGGCGCAGATTCCCTGGTTTCCCGAGCCGCTGTTGGACATTACGGGGATAAGGGCGCCGCCCATGCGGGCATCGCAGGCGCTGGCTGTCTTTGAGATGATGTGGCTGAACATGGTGTTACCGAAGATGCCGTGGCAGAGCGGCCGGTCCATCGTCTTGCCCAGGCAGTGGCCGTAGTTGCCCTTCAGGGCCTCCTCGGCGGCACGGATGTTGTAGTCTCGAGTTTGCAGGATGAAGCGCAGCTCGTCAAGAGGCGTGGTGGTGGCGAAGTCGAACACCGTGCGCAGGTTTAGGCATATAGGCTGCTGCTCGCCGGCACCGCCCGTGCGCTGGCGCCTGTCCAGCAGCGTTGCTCCGTTGCGTTCCTCGTACACGAAGTTGGTATGAGAGCCGGCGATGACGGCTGTCGCCGCGTCTGCTCCCGCCTGGCAGATGGCCTCGATGTAGAGTTTGTCGGCCGCCTTGGGCTTCAGCTGTATGTCTATATGTCCGCCTTCGAGGTAGCGCTTGGCTTCCTCCAGGCTCCCGGGTGTAAGGTCTTTGATTACTTCGAGCCTGTATTCCGACTTCCCGATGAGCGCTCCAAGGGCCACGGCAATGGGCAGTCCTATCATTCCTGTGCCCGGTATGCCCACTCCCATGGCGTTTTTCAGGATGTTGGCACTCAGCAGCACCGTTATCCTTTCAGGCTTCCGGGCCAGCAACTCGGCTGCCCGCGCCGTGCACAGCGCCACAGCCATGGGCTCGGTACAGCCCACCGCCGGCACCACTTGCTGCCGGATGAGGGCAATTATCTGCTTTCGGACTTCTGTTTTCAACATAGATAGATAATAGATAAAAGGTGATAGATAATAGATAAAGGTTGTTTGAAGGAAAGCATTGGATGTAATGGTTACTTCAATCCGTTTGCTTTGGTAGTCTTGATGGTTGATATCAGCAGCCTGATAACTTCCTCTACATCTTGGATAATGGACTTGTATTCTGCATCCGAGATATAAGATGTCTTATGCAGCAGGCGTAACCAGAAATATGTCTCAGTAGCTTCTTTGAGAGAAATACTAAGTTTATTGACGAAGTCTTTTCTGCTTTGAGCGTATATACCCTCTGTAATGTTGGCCCCGATGCTGGTTCCGCTGCGCAGCATTTGCCTCGACATGATGAGCTCATGCCGGTCTTCCACAAGATATTTGGCAGCCTTCACAATGCGTATTGCCAAGTCTTCGGCCTTTTCTCTCAATATACTTTGCTCTGCCATAACAGCAATTTATCTGTTATCTCTTATCTGTTATCTCTTATCTCGAAAACGGCCAAGACCGTTTTCGAGGAAGTCCAGGTAGCTCTTTACGTCCTCTTTGTAGCCGTAGGCGGCGCTTAGCGGGTTGCCGTCGTTATCCACCGGCACGTAGAAAGGCTGCGCATTGGCGCCGAACTTGTGGCTCTGCAGGTAGCTCCACTTGTCGCCCACGGTGCGCAGGGTGCGCTTCCGGCCGTTCTCCTCCACCTCTATGGGCTCCGGCAAGCGGGTCTTGTCGTCCACAAAAAGGCTGATGAGCACGTAGTCCTTGGTCAGTTTGTCGGCCACGGCAGGGTCGGTCCACACGGCTGCTTCCATCTTCCGGCAGTTTACACAGCCAAAACCGGTGAAGTCAATCAGCACTGGCTTGCCCTCTGCTTTGGCTGCCGCCATGCCTTCTTCGTAGTTGCGGTAATGCGCCTCCACGGTTTTGGTGTTGAGATTGAAGTCCTGCGTGTTGATGGGAGGTGCGAAGGCGCTCACTGCCTTGCATGGAGCGCCCCACAAACCGGGCACCATGTACACGGCGAAAGCCAGCGAGCAGAGGCCCAGTATGATAGCAGGAACGGGCATGGGGCGGCTGATTTCGCCGCCTGTCTCGTCGCTTCTGAACTTCAGCCAGCCCACCAGATAGGCGCCCAGAGCAGCAAAGATGACTATCCAAAGGCTAAGGAACGTCTCCCTGTCCAGTATGTGCCAGCCGTACGCAAGGTCGGCTACGGAGAGAAACTTGAGTGCGAAAGCCAGCTCCACGAAGCCCAGCACCACCTTTATCTGGTTCATCCACGAGCCGCTCTTGGGGCTTTTCTTCATCAGCGTGGGGAAGAGCGCGAAGAGCGTAAACGGCACTGCGAGGGCCAGAGCGAAGCCGAACATGCCCACGGCAGGGCCCACCCAGTTGCCCGATGTAACGGTTTCTACCAGCAGCAGGCCGATGATGGGCGCGGTGCACGAGAAGCTCACCAGCACCAAAGTAAAGGCCATGAGGAAGATGGAGATAAGACCGGTGGCGTTGGTGGCCTTGGTGTCAACCTTGTTAGCCCAGCTGTCGGGCAGCTTAATCTCAAACCAGCCGAAGAAGCTCACGGCAAACACCACGAGCAACAGGAACAGGAAGATGTTGAAAACGGCGTTTGTAGAAAGGGCGTTGAGCGTGCTCGGGCCGAAGATGGCCGTGACCAAGAGGCCCAGCCCCAGGTAGATGACCACGATGGAGATGCCATACGTTACGGCGTCGCGGATGCCGCGGCGGCGGTCGTCCTTAGCTCGTTTGAGGAAGAAGCTCACCGTCATGGGGATGATGGGCCAGATGCAGGGCATCACGAGGGCCAGCAGACCGCCCACGAAGCCCATGAGGAAGATGTACAGCAGCGAGCGGTTGGCTATGTCGTTGCCGCCGCCGAAGGCCTGCAACTGGCTTACCACGGGCTGCCACAGCTTGCTCTTGAAGTCGGCCGGCTGTGCTGCAGCAGCCTGTGAGGCGGTATCTGCCGCCACCACCTGGGCCGAGTCGCCCGCCTGTTCCATGATACCGGCAGCTGCGGCTGCGGCCTCCTTGCCGACAGAACCATCCGGCATAAGTTTCTCTTTGACTGCAACGGGCGCGCCCGACGTGCCGGCCGCCACGCCGGGTGACTTGCCCGCAGCGTTAAAATCGACCGATGTAGGCGGCAGACAGGTCTCGTCGTTGCAAGCTCCATACTCCAAGTAACCTTTAATCTTGTACTCGGGCTTGGTGAACCTTACCTTCTGCACGAACTGCACACTGCCCTCGAAGTAGCGCAGCTTCCTGCCGAACTGCTTGTCGAAGTTCGATATTTCGTGGCCTCGCGGCATGAGTTTGCCCACCAGCTCGGCACCTTCGAGCTTCTCGGGGTTGAAGGTGGCGGAGATGGGGCCGTCGTTGCCCAGCCCCGTTGAGTACACGTGCCAGCCTTTCTCAATATTTCCGCTGAAAACGATTTCGCCTTCGGCGGTGCCGTTCGACCTCAGTTGAGAGGTGAACTTCACTGGGTTCAGGATTTGCGCGTTGGCCAGCAGGGCTACCATCAGCAGCAGGACTACGGTCAGGTTCTTCTTCATTTCTTCGTTGTGTTATGTATTTTTTCGTGTTACTGCCCGCTCCGGAGGGTCTCCGACCGCACCGTCGGCAGGCAATATGCAAAAATAATCATTTTCTGTCAGATAGCTGTTGTTTCGCCCCAGATTTCTTTTTTTATTTTAAAGACAGGGTAGCAACGGTTTAGATACATCATATTCTTATTTTAAAGACAGAGTAACAGAGTTTTTTCTTTGCTGATGTGAGGAGGTAGAGACAGAATAACAGAGTAATTTTTCAGCTGTTATGAGGGTGTTTGATGGTAGGAATAAGGAAGAGATGTTTGGTAAGAAGACTAACTGGTATCCTCCCCTTGGAAAGGGGAGGCGGAGGAGGGGATGACCTGACAGCAGGAATTAGCCATGCTGCTTAAGACATCATCCCCTCCTAACCTCCCCTTTCTAAGGGGAGGATACAGGTTTGTTTTGTGGATATTGATGGCTATTCCTCCATCTTTTCAGCTGTTATGAGGGTTATTGATGGGAGGAATAAGGAAGAGAGGTTTGGTAAGAAGGCTAACTGGTATCCTCCCCTTGGAAAGGGGAGGCGGAGGAGGGGATGACCTGACAGCAGGAATTAGCCATGCTGCTTAAGACATCATCCCCTCCTAACCTCCCCTTTCTAAGGGGAGGATACAGGTTTGTTTTGTGGATATTGATGGCTATTCCTCCATCTTTTCAGCTGTTATGAGGGTTATTGATGGGAGGAATAAGGAAGAGAGGTTTGGTAAGAAGGCTAACTGGTATCCTCCCCTTGGAAAGGGGAGGCGGAGGAGGGGATGACCTGACAGCAGGAATTAGCCATGCTGCTTAAGACATCATCCCCTCCTAACCTCCCCTTTCCAAGGGGAGGATACAGGTTTGTTTTGTGGATATTGATAGCTATTCATCCATCCACCACATCCCTATTGTATAACTCAAGCAGTAAAGAAAAAACTCTGTTACTCCGTCTCTAAAACACGAAAGCAGCTGAAAAATTACTCTGTTACTCTGTCTCTAAACCCTCACAGCAGCCAAAAAATTACTCGGTTACTCTGTCTCTATCCCCTCACAGCAGCAAAGAAAATACTCTGTTACTCTGTCTTTAAAACAAGAATATTATGTCTTTAAAACCGGGAAGGGGACGTATCTCGGAACGCCCGTGTACAGGCGGGTTTGGCGGAGGTATCGTTCAAGGAGCCCGGAGCTATCCTTCAAGCGCCTTGAAGGATAGCTTCAAGAGGCTTGAACGGCACATGCGTGAACGGCACAAAAAAGCACCGCCGGGATTGGTGAACCCTGGCGGTGCTGATAAAGGTTTGGGGGGAGGGGAAAGAAGCTACTTTCCGAAGGTCTCGTCGAGGAAGGTGTAGAAGGCCGGGTCTTCGCCCACGACGGTCTTAACGATTTTGCCGTCGGGGCCGACCAGTATCTTGGTGGGGAAGCCTTGTATGCCGTAGTCTTCGAGAACCTTGCTGTCGCGCGGGTTGTAGACGTGCAGCCAGGGCAGCTCATGCTTCTTTACGGCGTCCTTCCACTTCTGTTCGGGGTCGTTGCAGTCGATGCCCAGGATTTCAAACTTGCCCTTGTACTTGTTGTAGTACTCCTTCATCTGCGGGATGCCCTTGATGCACCACACGCACCATGAGCCCCAGAAGTCGAGCAGCACGTACTTGCCGCGGAGCGAGGAGAGCGAGAGAGGCTTGCCGTTGATGTCGTTCAGCGTGAAGTCGGGTGCCGTTACGCCTGCTTCCTGCTTCCTGGCAGCGGCCTGTTCGCGCTCCGAGGAGCTCTTTATCCGGTCGATGGCACCCTGGTAGTAGGGCTTCATGCGGCCGTTCTTTACGTCGGCAGTGAGCATGCCGGCGGCCTCTTCCATCTTTGCTACGTCGTTCTTGAAACTCGGGATGAGGGCTGCGCTGGCCTCCTGGTCGGGATGCTGGCGGATGTAAGCTGTCAAGGCATCGAACAGCTTGTCGCGCATGGCGGGCCACTTCTCCCTGTATTCCTTGCCGATGGCTTCCTCGCTCTCGCCTGCCTGCAGGCGTTGCTGCAGGCCGTTGGTGTATTCGATGAGCTCCTTCTGTGCGTTCTCCATCGCAAGGTCGGCCTCATGGTACTGCTGGTAGAACTTGGAGCCGGCGAAGTCGTACCGTTCGGCGATGTTGCCTGTCAGCTCCACCGACTCTCCCGGTACGGCCACAAAGCTCACGAACTTGCTTTCCTGGCGGCGGAGCGTGGCTGGCGTGGCGAGCACAATGTCCTGTACATGGTCTACATCGACGTCGAAATCGAACTTGCCGTCCTTGGCCGCGAAGGTTCCAAGTTGCTTGTTGCCCTGTTCTACGGACAGTACGACCACGGAGTCCGTGAGCCCCGCGAGGTTTGCTTGTACGTGCAGCTTGCCGCTCTGGGCAAAGCCTATCTGCGCGCAGGCCACCAGGGCCATGCTTAAAAGTAGTTTCTTCATAATCGTTTGCTTGTTGTTGATACGGCGGCAAATATATGAAAATAATGCCGAAAGGCCGCTGCGGGGCCGTTGCTTTTATTGATTTATAACATTGCTGCGGGCCTCCGTCAGCCTACCTGCGAGCCTGGCTTCACGCTGCCCGTGATGGTCGTGAGGCTCAAGTCGCCGTCGTAGTTCTCTGCACTCAGTATCATGCCCTGGCTCTCTATGCCCATGAGCTTGCGCGGAGCTAAGTTGGCAATGAAGAGGATGTCCTTGCCAACGAGCTGTTCGGGCTCGTAGAACTTGGCTATTCCGGAGCAGATGATGCGGTCGGTGCCGCTGCCGTCGTCGATGGTGAACTTGAGCAGCTTGTTGCTTTTCTTCACTCGCTCGCACTGCTTGACGTGACCCACGCGGATGTCGAGCTTCTCGAAGTCGGCAAAGTCAATCGTGGGCTTCACTTCCTTGGCCTTGTACGAGGCGGCCTCGTTGGCCTTCTTGGTGTCTTCCAGCTTCTGCAGCTGGCGTTCTATGACGTCATCTTCTATCTTCTCGAACAGCAGCTGCGGCTCTGCCAGCCTGTGGCCGGCCTCCAGCAGGTGCGTGCTGCCCAGCTGGCTCCACTCGCACGAGGGCATGTTAATCATGCTGCGCAGCTTCTTGGAGCTAAAGGGAAGGAAGGGTTCGAAGGCTATGCTGAGGTTTGCCACTAACTGCAAGCTGATGTAGAGGATGGTTTTCACGCGCTCGGGGTCGGTCTTCCACACCTTCCAAGGCTCGCACTCGGTAATGTACTTGTTGCCTATGCGGGCCAGGTTCATGGCCTCCTTCTGCGCTTCGCGGAACTTGAAGCCGTCCAGGTACTGCTCAACCTGGGCCTTTACGTCCTCGAATTCGGCTATTGCTGCATTGTCGGTATCGGTCAGCTGGCCGCAGGCAGGCACCACGCCGTCGAAGTATTTCTTGGTTAGTTGCAGTGCCCGGTTCACGAAGTTGCCGTAGATGGCCACCAGCTCGGAGTTGTTACGCTCCTGAAAGTCGCGCCAGGTAAAGTTGTTGTCCTTTGTTTCGGGAGCGTTGGCGGTGAGCACGTAGCGCAGCACATCTTGCTTTCCGGGCAGGTCCTGGAGGTATTCATGCAGCCAGACTGCCCAGTTACGGCTCGTTGATATCTTGTCGTTCTCCAGGTTAAGGAACTCATTGGCCGGCACGTTGTCAGGAAGAATGTAGCCTCCGTGGGCTTTCAGCATGACCGGGAAGATGAGGCAGTGGAACACGATGTTGTCTTTGCCGATGAAATGGATGAGTCTCGTGTCCTTGTCCTGCCACCACTGCTGCCACTGTCCCCACCGTTCGGGCTGGGCGTCGCACAGCTCCTTGGTGTTTGATATGTAGCCTATGGGGGCATCGAACCAAACATAAAGCACCTTGCCCTCGGCTCCCGGCACCGGCACAGGTATGCCCCAGTCCAGGTCGCGCGTCATGGCGCGGGGCTGCAGGTCCATGTCGAGCCAGCTCTTGCACTGTCCGTACACGTTGGGTCGCCACTCCTGGTGGTCTTTGAGTATCCATTCCTTGAGCCAGCTCTGGTACTCATTGAGCGGCAGATACCAGTTCTTGGTCTTGCGGAGCACGGGTTTGGAACCCGAGATGGTGGAGTGCGGGTTGATGAGTTCCATCGGCGAGAGGTCGCTGCCGCACTGTTCACACTGGTCGCCGTAGGCATGCAGGTTGTGACAATGTGGACATTCGCCCATGATATAGCGGTCGGCAAGGAACTGATGAGCCTCCTCGTCGTAGTATTGTTCGGTCTCCCGCTCCACCAGTTTGCCGTCATCGTAGAGCTTGCGGAAGAAGTCGGAAGCCAGTTTGGAATGCACCTGGCTCGTTGTTCGGCTGTACACGTCGAACGAGATGCCGAAGTCTTCAAAGCTCTTCTTTATCATCGCGTGGTAGCGGTCTACCACATCCTGCGGCGTTATGCCCTCTTTCTTGGCCCGGATGGTGATGGGCACGCCGTGCTCATCGCTGCCTCCGATGAAGATAACGTCCTCTCCCTTGAGGCGAAGGTAGCGCACGTAGACGTCGGCCGGCACGTAGACACCGGCCAGGTGACCGATATGCACGCCTCCGTTGGCGTAGGGCAGGGCTGCCGTTACGGTGGTGCGCTTGAATTTCTGCTGTTCCATATATGGCTTGTTTAGTTATGATTTTGGCTGCAAAATTACAAAATTATATCGAGACAGCGCGTTATGCGCGTATAAAATATGTACCTGCAGACGTGCGGATAGTTTGTTTTCTCCTATTTATCTCAACGAAGCAGCAACCCCGCAGCAGCCGAAAAGTTACTTTGTTACTCTGTCTTTAACCCCTTGCAGCAGCAAAGAGAATACTCTGTTACTCTGTCTTTAAAACGCGGGAACGAACCAACAGGGAATGTGCAGCAGCGTTTCCTCCCCTTAGAAAGGGGAGGTTAGGAGGGGATGATTTCTTCCTCAAGGTGGCAAGTTGTAGCTTTCAAGTCATCCCCTCCT